>SVEY01000003.1:192555-204775 GCA_015057165.1 Lachnospiraceae bacterium
TCCGCCGCTGCAAGAAGCGCCGCTATATCGTCCGGACTCATTTGTTTATTAGGATCTGACGTATCTATTCCTGCAAACGGATCCTCAGCTGGCGCTTCTGCTGCAGGTTCGGATGCAGGCTCTTCTGCCACTGGTTCAGGTATTGGCTCAGGTTCAGGTTCTGGCGTAACTTCTTCTGCTACCGGCTCAGGCTCTGGCTCTTCTGCCACTGGTTCTGCCACGGGTTCAGGTGTTGGCTCAGCCGCTTCAAGCTCTGCCATTGCTTCTTCTAATTCCTTTGCCGCATTCTCAAATTCAGCATCTGATACTTCTTCTGATTTCTCTTCTACTTCCTGAGCTGCCTCCGTTGCACTGTTTGCCGCTTCTAGAAGAGCCGCTATGTCTTCTGGGCTCATCTCTTTATTAGGATCTGACGTATCTATTCCTGCAAATGGATCCTCAGCTGGTGCTTCTGCTGCAGGTTCAGATGCTGGCTCTTCTGCCACGGGTTCAGAAGCAGGCTCCGGTATTGGCTCCGGTTCAGGCGCTGGTACTGGCGCTTCCGCTACCGGCTCTGGTGCTGGCGCTGGTGCTGGTGCTGGCTCAACTACTGGCTCTTCCGCTACCGGCTGTGGTGCTGGTGTAGGCGCAGCAACCATTTGAACTACTGGCTCTTTTGACTCAAGAACTTCTATATCTTTCTTAATATCACTTACAGAATTCTGAACTCCTGTTACAGTATCCTGCATACCTGTAACAGAATTTTGCATTCCATCAATTATTGTATTTAAGGCTTCAACCTTTGCTTCAAGTTCTTTATTCTTTTCAAGAATTTCTTCCCTTGTTGCATCTAATAGTTGCTCTTGTTTCTCGATTAACCCCTGGTTATTAGCATCGAGTTTTTCTTCAAATGAGAATAAATGGTTTATTAACTCATCATTAGAATTCATTAGTGCGTCAGTGTTTTCCTTGCTTCGGCTAATAGTAACTTTAGCAACTGCCTTCTGTGCTGTTATTATTTCATCTGCTGGAATAGCTGTCTTTTCTTCAAGCATATCTATCCTATTTTGTAATTCGTCAAAGCTTTTTCGTATTACAAGATAGGATGCTTTCTGTGCTTTGTAAAGATCTTGATATTCTTTCCTCTCAGCCTCTTTATTCTTCTGACTTAAATCGAGAGCAAAAGTAATTAAGAAGAATACATCAATAGCGATTAGTATTCCTACTACGATATCCACTACAATATTAAAGTGAATCATAGAATATACTTCCATAAGAACAAGAAGTACGACTATTATTCCGCATAAGGCAATTTTGAATTTATCCTTTAATGCGGCAACTTCTGGTGTATCATTTTTCTTTTTCATATGAAATCCCCCAGCCCTTCATATTTTTTACACCCTCTACCAGAATCGAACTGATAACTAATCCTTAGGAGGGACTTGTTATATCCATTTAACTAAGAGGGCAAATGTATAATATAAATTGATAATATCAATATATATTCTAAATATTTAGTTTTCCCTGCATCCAAAGAACCCCTTTAAAACGTCTTCCTACTGCAGGTGCACCAAGCAGGTCTTCTTCATTGATGCAAACATCTATCTTTAGACCACTACAGTCTATTGTTAAGACATAAAGTCTCTGTTTAGTGATTGAATTTACAAGAATACTATAATCTGTAATATCGCCAATAATTGCATACTTATCATTCTCAATACCACTTGGCATAAATGTTGAACTAACGATAGAAAGAACATCTTCGTTTTGTATGCGCTTTGAAATCATGGTATATTTTTCCATATCATCAAGCGTTAGTTTCTCGTATGCATCGGCATCGCCTTCTTTTGCTTTAGCAATCCATTTATCACGAGTTACTTTAGCCTTATATCTTTTTGCCTTAATTGTCTCATCAGAGTATATCGGCATAATTATCTTACCTTCTAATGAGAGACCACATAAACTAACGTTAGCTGGGGTAACGCTAGTTGTTTTCTCAAAAGACTGTATAAAAGGAAGCATATTTTGCAAATGAAAAATAACATCAATAGCAACATTATTGTCTTCACATACTCCTTGAAAACATTCTCTGTCTGATTCCTTAATTATGTGAACTGTTGATGTTGACGAATTAAGAACAGCTTCATAATATGGAAAATAATAATCCATCTTGAAACTATCATCTTCATCATAATTTCCTCTTATTGCAATGCCTGCTCCAGGACAAACTTCATAGCGAATTTCTGAGAATTCATTTCCTTCAGTATCTAAGGACATCTCATATGCTGTTGGATTTTTTGAAGCTTGATATATTATGTCTGATAATTCTTCTTTAGTAATATTTTTAAATCCTATTGATCTTAAATAACTATGCATAATTCTCCCGTCACTATGTAGATATAGACATTATATAATAAGAGCAGAGTTTTTGCAAAAAACTCTGCTCTTGGTTGAATCGCGACTCAATTATTCTTTTGTAAGTGCATCTTCTAATGCTTCTTGTTCTTCTGGTGAAAGAGATAATATAGGATTTCCAGCTATTATTTCTTTTACATAACTAAAACATCCCTCTCTGCTATGTACTACATTAAGGACGTATCCGTCATTATTCTCTGTTAGCATTGCAAGAGTAAATGATAGCTTGCCTCCCATTTCGTCAAAAGCATCATATTTAACCATTCCATATTTTTGAAATGTTACCTGAAGTCTTTTAAATATTAAATCAATATTTCTCTCATTAGCAGCATTACTTTCTATTAATTCATCTATCTGCTCTAATCTATAGATCAAATTATCTTCAAGTGATTTTCCATCTTTTCCTTCCATAAAAGCATTATATCTCTTTTTAAGAGATGAACATTTCGCAGAATTAACAATTGTTATAATTAAAAGAATAATAACTAACACTGCTAAAGCTATAGCCACATATACTATATTTTGTTCAATCAAATCTAAAATCATACTCATTATTATTTTACCTACCTATACCAAATATATGTTCTGTTTTATTTGTTCTGCAGTTTATCTACAATTCTCTCCAATTCATCTTGATTGTAGTACTCAATTTCAATTTTTCCTTTATTATTATCTTTAGGAATAATTGATACTTTCGTACCTGTCGATTCTTTTAATTGTTCTTCCAAATCAGAATATACAGCTATAAGCTGAGGATCTATTTCATTCTTCTTAGATGGTTTCTTGTCCCCTTTATCATTCTGCATTTTCTTAATTTCTTTTTCGACTTCTCTAACGCTTAGTCTCTTATCAATAATAGCATTAGCGAACTCAGATTGTTTCTCTGGATCCTTAATTCCAAGTAGTGCTCTTGCATGACCAGAAGAAATTGTCTTTTCTGCTAATAACTGCTGTACCTCATCTGATAGATTTAATAATCTTAGAGCATTAGATACAGCTGGTCGAGACTTCGATACTCTAGCTGCTACTTCATCTTGCGTATAGTCGAATTCATCCATTAGTCTCTTATATGTAGTAGCTTCTTCAATAGGATTTAAGTCCTGACGTTGTGTATTCTCAATAAGAGAGATAAGTACTTTTTCCTGTTCTGTAAATTCTCTTACAATAATTGGTACTTTTTTGAGACCGGCAATCTTAGATGCACGCCATCTTCTCTCACCACCAACTATCTCATAATAGTCACCTTTATCCTGAACAAGTAATGGGTCAATTACTCCATATTGTTTTATTGAATCTGCAAGATTTTCTAATTCATCTTCATCAAAATTTTGTCTTGGCTGATTTCTATCAGGCTCAACTTTATTAATGTCAACTTCTTTGATTCCTGCATTAGATTCTTCTGATTCATTATTAGCAGGAATCAACACATCTATTCCTGCACCTAATCCTTTAGCTAATCCACCTTTACTTCTTGCCATTACATTGCCCTCTTTTCTACAACTTCTTTAGCAAGATTGCGATAGCTTTCTGCACCAGTTGATTTATTATCATACAATGTAATTGGAAGTCCATGTGAAGGAGCCTCGGCAAGAGATACATTTCTTGGAATAATTGTATTATAAATATTTGCATTAAGATTATTCTTAACATTATCTACTACATCTTTTGATAGATTTGTTCTACCATCGTACATAGTAAATACAACACCTTCAATCTTAAGTCTTGAATTAAGCCTTTTCTGAACAAGACCAATTGTTGTTATTAATTGTCCAATACCTTCTAGAGCATAGTACTCACATTGAATTGGAATTAACATTGAGTCTGCTGTAGTCATAGCATTTACAGTTAACATATTAAGTGATGGAGGACAATCAATAATAATATAATCGTAATCTTCCTTTACATAATCTATAGAATTTCTTAGAATATATTCCTTTTCATTGAATTCTAATAATTCAATCTCAGCACCAGCCAGATTAACATCTGAAGGAATTAATGTAACATTCTCAATACCTTCAACCTTCATCATACTATTTTTTACAGAACACTTATTAAGCATTAATTCGTATACTGTATTGTCAATCTGTTCCTTCTCAATACCGAAACCGCTGGTACAATTTCCCTGTGGATCAAGGTCGATTACTAGAACTTTTTTTCCAAGTTCAGCAAGACATGCTGACAAATTAATAGAAGTAGTTGTTTTTCCTACTCCTCCTTTTTGATTTGCTATTGCGATAATTTTTCCCATTTTTCTCTTTCCTTTCTTGTGCTTTTGATATTATATCATTACGATATTATCAATTCTACCTATTTTTATTTTTAAAATTTTTAATTTTATTCCTGATTTATCTATATGTAGATGTTTATCAATTATTAGAATCTTTCTTTAATAAATGTTTCACGTGGAACATTATTCTATATTTATGATATTATTTTTAAATTTTCTTTTTTAGATACTAAATATAGTGTTGAAATATTAGTAAACGAAAAACAAAATAGAGATGTTTCACGTGAAACATCTCTACAATGAACTCCAACATCTTGTATATGACAAATTATAAATTATTTTTTAAATTTTCTAATTCAATTTTTGCTCTTATTGGATCGGCAGGCAAATAAGAAATAATATTATCAATACTATCTATAATAAAACTATTATCATTATTAGAAGTATTAATATAATTCCTAGGTTTTGAATTACTATCTGTATCAAGTTTACCAAGCATATCCTTAATATCTTGTATTCTAATTTTACACTGATCAATCTTAATTTCCAGATTCTTTTTCTCAACAATTTGATTATTAGTTGTTTTTTCTAATTTATCTATTTGTTCAGAGTTCTTATAATTAACACTTCTAGGAGAAAATTCTGAAAAAGGTTTATCATTTTCTTCTTTAAGTACCTCAATGAATCTTGTGTTTTCTTTAATTTTTACATTCAAATCATCTAGATGACTTTCATATTCTGATAGATTTGTAGCTGATTCATCCAGAAGTCTTTTTAAAAATGTTCTTATTTCTTCCATAATACTATTCCTAAAACAAATATTTTTACTTATTATATCATATTATTGATAGTATAAATATAGATAGTTAGCAGTGAAGTACTTTTTTGTGGTTGAGAGAATAGGTGTAGTATAGTATTCCCTCTACCACAAAACACTTCACTTACCAACACCATTACTACCAGCTTTAGCCTGCTCGATAAGTTTAGTAAAATAAGACAAAGCCTCATCATAATTCATGAAATTATTAGCATCTTCTTCATTATCAACTACCTTAGCAACTGCAACTTCAGGATGGAATTAAACTCCTATAACGAATTTTTTATCAGCTCTCTCAACCCCTTCAATAATAGGAATTCCATCAGTTATAGATAAGGCATTCACAACAAGTCTTGTTCCATTAACATTTTCTACAATTTGGTGATGCCAAGATGGAACTTTTCTTATTACATCTTCATTTGATATCTTGTATAAAAGAGAGTCATGACTTATTACATTTACATCATGAGAAACAAAGATTTTCTTATTAGGATCACGATGCATATTAGAATCAATGATACCTTGACTTTCCAAATACTGTCCAATATCCTGTATCATAGTGGCACCAGATACAATTGACAGAAGCTGCATGCCTCTACATATACAAAGGGAAGGTATATCATTTTCCAGACAATAGGACATAAGAAGATAATCAGATACATCTCTTTCAGCAGAATAATTAGTATCTCCAATAATACCATGCCAAGGCTGTTCATTATAATATAAAGTAGGACAAATATCAGAACCTCCAGGGAAAATAACACATTTATAATCTTTTATTACATCTTTAATATTAGAGTTCTGATATGTATTACATTTTACTAGCTTAGCAGCTTGAGATATAAGGATTCCATTCTCATCCTTAGAACCTAGAATATTTCCTGAATCATCATAGCTTAAATCATAAGAGCGAACCATATCTAAGACCACCGGTTCAGCTCCGGCAGCCTTAACTGCCTTAAGAGTACTTTGAAAACTATAAGAATCCTGTTGATTACTCCAAGCAATAGCCACTTTAACAGGCATCTCATTTTGCTCATCACTAAATGAACATCCACTAATCAAGACAAAAACTAATAATGGAATAATTAGGATACTCGTTATTTTTTTAACAAAATACATATTAATCTGTTTATCTCTATTCATTACACTTACCTTCATCCAAAAAAAGTTATTACTTAATTGTAACTTATTATTGTGCATTTTGAAATATTGAACTAAAAAAGACTACATATAATTTTACAAATATTAATATTCTAATATGTACTATTTGTAAAATACCCTAACATAGAATATAATTATTCTAAGAAGATATTAGCGAGGTATATTATGAGTAAAAAAAATTTTCTACAGGGACTAGGCATAGGTCTTATGTCTATTGCATCAATTGAATTAATCAATAAGGCAATAAATGAGAATGCAAAAAGATATAAAATTAAATATGAAGATGGATATTACTATACCTGGAAAGAGGGATCAATTCATTATAATGAAAAGGGAGAAGGAACTCCAATACTTCTAGTTCATGATTTAAATGTTATATCATCTAGTCATGAATGGAGTAAAATAGAAGATGAACTTGCAAAGAAGCATAAGGTATATTCATTAGACTTACTTGGATGTGGTTTATCAGATAAACCTGGTATCACTTATACTAACTTTACCTTTGTACAACTATTATCTGATTTTTGCAAAGACATTATTAAAGAAAAATGTGATGTGATAGCAAGCAATGATTCATCAACTATTGTAATAATGGCGAATCATCTTAATCAAGTATTTAATAAGACAATACTTATAAATCCAGCTAGCTTTGATATATTTGCACTTGAAACTACAAGGCTTGATTTGATTGAAAAGAAAATATTATTCTTACCAGTAATAGGTACAGCTTTATACAATTACTATACAAGAGAATCTAATATAAAATCCGTATTAAGTTCATATTTTAAAAGTGATAGTAATATTCAGGAATCAATAGATGCATATTACGAATCTTCACATATTAATAATAGTAAAGGAAAATTCCTATATGCTTGTAAGAAATGTAGCTACTTAACATGTGATGTAAGACTTCCACTTTCTGATAAAAAAGATATATATATATTAACAGGAAGTGAAGTTGGAAGAGCAATAAGTAATAATTATGAAGAAGTTAACCCTAACATCAAAGTAACTACAATAGATAATTCAAAATTGCTTCCTCATTATGAGAATCCAAAAGATACATTAGAAGCAATTAATAAAATACTATAATTTTAAAAAACCCGAACACTTAATGTGCTCGGGTTAATTTTTATAAAGGTTTCTTCTTAGGTATGCCTGGTCGCCTAGGATATTTAGAAGGTGTACTTTCGATCTTATTAATCAAGAGAAGATTTCTATATAAGTCAGTTCCATTAATATCTATCTCAACAACTCTATCAATCTCTCCTCCTAGAATTGAAATAGCTTTACTTCCATTTTCGATTTCATCATTAATCTGCAAAGACTTATAAGGTATACATTTACCTCCAACTTTTACAAAGGGCAGTGTATACTCAGATAATAGATTAATTTCTGCCACTGCACGAGTAACACATAGGTCATATTGTTCTCTATACGACGAATTCTTACCAAGTTCTTCAGCTCTTCCTGCAACAGCATTAACATTTTCAATAGAAAGAGCAGTAATAACCTCATTAAGGAAGTTAACTCTCTTATTCAAAGAATCAATTAATGTAAATTCAGCATTATCATAGATTATAGCAAGAGGTATTCCTGGAAACCCAGCACCTGTGCCAACATCTATTACTGATATATTATTCTTAATCTGTGGAAATGCTTTTTCAAGAATTAAGGAATCTAGAAAATGCTTATATACAAATTCGTCAAACTCAGTAATACCTGTAAGATTCATAACCTTATTCTTTTCTACTACCATCTCGTAGAAAGTAATTAATTGATTAATCTTATTGTCATTATATTCAATTCCTAAAGAATCTAAACCGTTATATAGTTTAGTTAAATCGTAATTAAATTTTCTATTCATATTCTATATTTTTCTAATTATTATTCAAATATTTTCCTTGCTCAAGATATACCAGTAAAACAGAAATATCTGCAGGTGATACTCCAGATATACGAGATGCTTGTCCTATACTTCTAGGTCGAAGTTCCTGTAGCTTTTGTCTTGCTTCAAGACGTAAAGAATTTACATCCTCATAATTAATTGATTCAGGAATAAGTTTAGATTCAAGTTTCTTAAATTCTTCAACTTGCTTAATCTGTCTCTCAATATAGCCCTCATACTTTATATTAATATTAACTTGTTCCCTGACATCTGAAGGAAGACTAGGTCTATCTTCATCAATTTCTGCTAACTTTTCATAGTCAAGTTCTGGTCTTCTAATTAAATCAGAAAGCTTAACACCACAATTCAAAGGAATACTTTCATTTTTTATAAGACAATCTTGTACTTTCTTATTAGCTCCAATATTAACATTTTTTACTCTTTCAATTTCTTCTAATATTAGCTTCTCTTTATTGCAAACCTTCTTGTATCTTTCTTCATCAATAAGACCAACTTCATAACCAATTCTAGTAAGTCGAAGATCTGCATTATCCTGTCTAAGGAGCAATCTATATTCAGCACGACTAGTCATCATTCTATACGGCTCTTTAGTTTCTTTTGTAACAAGATCATCAATAAGAACACCTATATATGACTCACTTCTATTAAGAATCAAAGGATCTTTGTTCTGCAATTTTCTTGCAGAATTAATACCAGCCATAATTCCCTGAGCAGCAGCTTCTTCATAACCACTACTTCCATTAAACTGGCCTGCAGCAAATAATCCTTCAATATTTTTAAATTCTAATGAAGGTTTTAGTTGAGTAGCTTTAATACAATCATATTCTATAGCATAAGCATTTCTTACAATCTTAGCATTTTCAAGGCCCGGTACTGTTCTATACATCTCATACTGAACAGACTCAGGCATGGAACTTGACATACCACCAATGTACATTTCATTTGTATAGAGTCCTTCAGGCTCAACAAACAACTGATGACGTGACTTATCGGTAAACTTTACCACTTTATCTTCGATAGAGGGGCAATATCTAGGACCTGTTCCTTCAATTATTCCTGCATAAATAGGTGATTTATCTAGATTATTTCTAATAATCTCATGAGTCTTTTCATTAGTATAAGTAAGATAGCAAGAAACCTGTTCCTTTTGTACTAAGTCAGGGTCTGTTGTAAATGAAAATGGAATAATAGTATCATCACCAAATTGCTCTTCCATCTTACTATAATCAATAGTATTGCCATCAATTCTTGCCGGTGTACCAGTCTTAAAGCGTAAAATGTCTACATTATTATCAGTAAGAGACTTGCTTAAGTAGTTAGCTGACTTAAGACCATTAGGACCTGTATGTTCTATAACATCACCATATAAACATCTGGCAGCAAGATAAGTTCCAGTACAAAGAATAACATTTTTACAATGATATGTTCCTCCAGAATAAGTCTTAACTCCTTCAACTTTTCCATTATTAATAATAAGTTCAGTAACTTCAGCTTGTCTAATTGTAAGATTTTCTTGAGACTGTAAAGTCTTTCTCATTTCCAGAGAATACATTGCTTTATCTGCCTGAGCTCGAAGTGAGTGAACTGCAGGACCTTTTGATTTGTTAAGCATCTTTGATTGGATGAATGTCTTATCAATATTTTTACCCATTTCACCACCAAGAGCATCAACTTCTCTTACAAGATGACCTTTAGATGTTCCACCAATATTAGGATTACACGGCATCATTGCAATAGAATCTAGACTAACAGTAAAAATAATTGTATTCATACCAAGACGCGCTGAAGCAAGACCAGCCTCACAACCAGCGTGACCAGCACCTACTACTACAACATCATATGTTTCTTCTACGTACTTTTTTTCATCAAATTCTTGCATAACTCTACCTAAATAAATTTATTTTCCCATACAGAATTTTGAAAAGATTTCATCAACTAAATCATCTTCTATTTCCTGACCAAGAATTAAACCTAAATATTTATATGCATCCATAAGATCAATTGAATAAAAATCTTCAGGCATATTATTACTTAAGCTGTTCTCAACAAGTTTAAGTGAATCATTACATTTACAAAGTAAATCCTTATGCCTAATATTAGTAATGACAACCTCATTATTATCAGCAATTTCTCCATTAAAAAATAAATGCTTTATTTCATTTTCTAAATCATCAATTCCCTTACCTTCCTTTACAGAAATAGGAATAACTTTAGAATCAATATGAGAACATAAATCTTCTTCATTAACAACATTTTCTAGGTCAGACTTATTAAGAAGACATACACATTTTCTATCTCTAATTTTATCTATAATCTTAAAATCATTCTCATCTAAAGCAATAGAAGAATCAACAACATAAATAATAAAATCAGCTTCATCAATTGCAGAAAAAGATTTATCAACACCAATTTTTTCTACAATATTATCGGTATCTCTAATTCCTGCAGTATCAATAATATTGAGAATTATTCCATTAATATTAATCTGTTCTTCAATAATATCTCTAGTTGTTCCTGGAATATCAGTAACAATTGCTTTTTCTTTTCTAGCTAAAGTATTAAGAAGAGAAGATTTGCCTGCATTAGGTTTTCCAACAATTACAGTATTAATACCATCTTTAAGCAAAATTCCGTTATTACTACTCTTAATTAATTTTTCAACTTTACTTCTTACTTCATTAACAACAGAAGAAAGTCGCTCATTATAACCATCTAATGAAATATGCTCAGGATCATCAAGTGCAGATTCAATATACGCAATTTCATAAATTATTTTTTCACGAAGAAGTACTATTTCTTTTGATAAACTACCATTTAGCTGATTAATAGAAGCATTAAGCGCGAATTCATTATTAGACTTAATTATATCCATAACAGATTCAGCCTGACTTAAATCAATTCTTCCATTAAGAAAAGCTCTCTTAGTAAACTCGCCAGGTTCAGCATGTCTGATTCCATTTTGAAGAATTATTTCAAGAATCTTTCTGGTAACGAGCACACCACCATGACAATTTATTTCTACCACGTTTTCTCTTGTAAATGTAGAAGGAGCCTTAAACACAGATACAAATACTTCATCAATTATTTCATCATCATATACAATATGGCCATAATTAATTGTATGACTTTCAACATCTACAAGTTTCTTCTTACCTTTATATATTTTATCAATACTAGTAATTGCATCATCACCACTGACCCTAATAATACTAATACCAGAATTACTAAGAGCAGTAGAAATGGCAGCAATTGTATCATTATTTGACATAATCATTTCCTCAAACTATTTACACCATTATATATAATATTAGATTATTACTTATTTTACAATTATTATTTGGTGTGAGCGGGGGGGCGGAGGAGAGCCAATATATTCTCATACGACGATTCTACGCTAATTATATGTAAGTGATTATTATTTAATATAATTTTAGTATTATGACAGAAACCGGTGCGAAACCTGCCATCCGGGCAGTTCGCACCTATTTCCACCATCCATGGTGGAAATATTCTTTACTTCAATAATCACTAACATATAATATCGCTTGAATCTATTTGTATGAAAACATATTGGCTCTCCTCCGCCCCCCCCCACTACCATCTATAACTGTATCCTAAGAATAATTAATATTATGTTAATTATATATTTAACGTCCCGTATTTTTCTCATCGGAACTTTACCTTGAGAAATTATATGGGGCTTTTTATA
>SVEY01000040.1 GCA_015057165.1 Lachnospiraceae bacterium
TGTTCACGGAAGTATTCATTGATGATGGTGTCATTTGCCAGCACTCTTCGTACGAGAAGTTTCGTCTTACGTTCCCTTGCCTTATCTCCTGGCTTATCTGCATAATACGTATCCTTTACCAGACAGGCACGGCGAAGATCATACGGAAAATCCGTGACATAACGCAACCTCTTACCACGCAGGAATATTGAATTCAAGGCATAGTACTCCAGACAAGTCAACGCCCTCAGAAAATCTCCGAGCGTCCGGTACATTGATGAAAAGATAAGCACAAGAAACAGCAGCACCCCCGCGCCAAGTGCAATCTCAAACAACGAAACAACAGTACGAATATCCATCATAGTTCAAAGTCTGGCAGTCCAACATAGATTACAGCATAATCCTCACCCTCAAAGTTAAGAAACGGACTCGAAACCCGGATATTTTACTGCCAATTCCGGGCTGAAAGAAATTATATAAACTTAGGCATAGTTTATGGTATGCGATCAATCGAAAATTCCCCACTATGACAACGATCTATTTCGACAAACAGATATTCAGTTATCTCTTTAAAAGTAAAGAAGACAAGCATCGCAACCTGCTTCAAAAAATAATAGAGAACAAAAAAGATTTCATATTTCTTTATTCAGATGCTCATTTACATGACCTTTATCAAGACTCTACAACTCTAAAGTATGAAGAACTAAAATTTATGAAGGAAATCGTAGATAGCAATCATCTTGTCTATATTTATCCCTGCATACAAGCAGATTATCAAGAGCCCCTGGTAGGTTTCACTTCATTAAAACCTCTCGAAGACACAACTTGGGTTGAAGATCTTGACTTCGAAAATCCACAAGGAGAACTTGAGTCCCTTGTTCTAAATGCAATTGATATTTGGGTACAGGATTCTTATGAGAGTCTTAGTCCACTATGGTTTTTTGAACGTATACCAATAAAGACTGGATCATCTAATAGAAAAGAGGTATTGCATTGGATAAAAGATGTCAATAATAACTATTTCGGACGTAGGGATGTATATAAATCATTTCGAAATAATTCCATCAAAGTATATAATCCATATCGAAAACGTGCCAATAAATTTGAAGATGTTGATAATATCATTAAAGAATATTTTCCAAAATCTTCGTTTGATGAAATAACGAATGCCACTCTGCATCAGCTTGGTATTTCAGCACAATATCACCCCATAAAATACATAATTGAATACAACTATCTTGACAGCTGGGGGATTTGCCCTGAAAAAGGGAAGACAGTTGCGACAAGAAATATGCTTATTGACAGCTTCCATGGTTTTATGGCTTCATATTGCGATATCCTTGTCTGCAACGACTCAAATATGAGGAAAAAGAATCAAATATTATATGAACGGTATAACATAGATACTCAAATATACACCCTCGATGAATTCATTGACAAGTTTGATGAAGCAATTGCAAACAATAAGAAGACTGCGAAAGAATATATCGACGAGACCATCGATGATCACACTAACGGAAAAACAGTAAAAGTTGAGACTTATAACAATACAACCTGCACTCACATTCAAACCAGTCACTCATATTTTGGTTACTTCAATCAAATGGTTGACATACCATCTGAGAATGGCTGGGCTATTATACTATCAAAAAGGAATGGCTTGAATCAATCTTTATTATTCAAAGAGATTGAAATTATTGTCAATCGAATAAGTAAGGTATTCTATGAAATCGGATACGAATATCAACCATTCTGTATAGAGACAGAATCCGAGCAGCTGAAAGAAGACAAATGGATAAGCCGCTGTTGGGAAACGCCGAATTTCATTATGAGACTCGATAAAATTCAAGGACAAGCGAGTCTTTGTCTGATAATATATCCTTTAACAAATTAGAGTATTTGTATTCTATAAGCCGTTTGATTTTTCACATATTACCGGTCGCTTATATAAGTAAAGGTACGACCACTTTAACACATTTTGTTTTTCGATAGTCATACCCTTAATTATTGAATAAGTATCTCTATTCGAACTCTCTTTCACGAGCATCCCCTTCAATATACAAAATGGACATACCTATATTATCATCATTAAACTGTTCAGACAACTGATCATTTCCATTATTCAGCAAATTAAGTATATTACCCTGCATCCTCGGTTGATTCCGATATCCGGCAGATCTTCGGTTAAAGCAAGCACTTGCAGAAATATCAATAAGATCCCATATCATTTTAGACCAATGATCCATATATGGCTTCTTTTCAATGAACGGTCTGCCCGTCTGAAATTCGATTAGGTCCACTATCTGAAATGCTAATGAATGTGAAGCGGATAAAACATCATCTGGAGTCGCACACCAGAACGTCCAATGAACTGGCATATTCGGAGTAGCAAAATTCTCATCAATCAACAAATACTGAGCACCCGTACTTACAGTCTTAGGACAAATACTCCTTTCTTGCCCATTAAGAGTACCGGCTCTATGGTATCTGAATTTTGGCCACTGGGTATACAGAGCCAATTGATGCTTATCTTGTGGATCCACAGGAGAATTGTAAATGTTTGAAGTTTTTTTAGCTTGTAATAACAAGGCATTATAACGATTGCCTTTGCGATTAACTTCTTTGTATATTAAAAGCAAATCTCCCACCTCTGGCTTTTTGGTTGATATAGTCTGATTGCAAAATTCGACAATAGGCTTTTGATGTATAAAGCATCCTCCTATATTGAATCTCACACCGGATATATATTGAGGTAATACCACAGATAATTTTTGAGGCAGATTTGTCACAAGAGATGCGACCAGATCAGGTTCTTGATGTGAGGTCAATCCTTGTATTGAAGTTTCTATAGCATATGCAACATCGATGCACAGAGAATGTTTTAAATACAAGTCCATAGTCTTTTGATATCAATTTTTTACTATTTCAAAATATCTGTATTCACCAAAAACTGGAACAGTCCCATAATGATTATGCCGTCCTCGTTGGTATAGGATGCAATATCATCACCGACTATCACAATCTTCTGAAATGAGTCGCCTATCTTTTTCAGAGACTTTAACTCCTGTTCACGTTTTTCTTCAGTCGGAAGTGCATAGGCAGATTGGATATAATATTTATCGATTCCGTTAGTCGCGATGAAATCCACCTCATACTGAATATATTCAGACTTTCCATCTCGCATTTCTCGAGAGGCCACCATTCCGACATCCACCAGATAATCTCGCGCACGTAGTTCATTATAAATTATATTCTCCATAATGTGGGTTATCTCCTGCTGGCGGAAATTCAGTCTTGCATTTCTAAGACCAACATCAACACAATAATACTTCTTGAATGACTTGTAGTATTCTTTCCCTTTGATGTCGTATCGCTGTGATCCCTCAAAAAGGAAAGAATCGCAGACATAATCAAGATACTTCTTTACCGTCTCTTCATCTATCTTTATGTTACGGATACTACGAAGGGAATTGGTCATCTTAGTCGGATTCGACAATGCACCTATCGATGAACACAAACCATCAGCAAGCGCTTCCAAAGCCGGCTCGTTTTCTATGGTATAGCGATCCTTTATGTCAGTTATATAAGTCTTGTTCCAAAGATCCTGTAGATACGCAGCCTTCTGCAATTTGGTTTTACGACGTCGAAGTCCAGGCATTCCACCATACGTATAATACTCCTGCCACAACTCTCTAAGACTCTCAGTGCGACCGGTACAAAACTCCTTGAACGAAAACGGATTACATCTGATTTCCTGCCCTCTGTCACGGAAAATTGTACTGATTTCCTTTGAAAGCAATTTCGCATTACTTCCAGTAACATAAACATCGACATTATCTTTGTTGCGTAATCCATTGACAAGTTTCTCGAAACCTTCTACTTCCTGAATTTCATCAAGTATCACATAATAAGTTCGTGATGGATCTGTCATCTTGCCATAAAGATACGCTTTGAGTTTATCTTTATCAGCAAGTTCACTCTGGTTAGTTTCATCATCCAAATCTAGAGATACTATGATGATATCCTCTTCTGGCACTCCATCTGAAATAAGATAATCTTTATATAGACGTGTAAGAAGCCAAGATTTACCGCATCGTCTTGGACCGGTAACAACCTTTACATCACCATTAAGCCTGCTGTCAATCAGTTTCTGCAGATAAATATCTCTTTTTATATATTCCATATCCGTCATATTTTTATTCCCATTCGGAATTTATTGCAAATTTACAATAAATTCCGAATCAACAATCGTTTCTACGTCAATTCTACCATCCAGTCAAATGTCAATCAAATAAAAAAATCAAATGATTATCAATAATTTAACCCACTAAGATACTATCTTCATCCATTTTCAGTCAAATAAAAGCCCTATTACAGTACTATTATACCTATATCGCTTCTTCATCCATTCGGAATTTACTGCAAATTTGCAATAAATTCCGAATCAGAAGCTGTTTTGAGCCTTTCAGTCAAACATCAGTCAAATAAAACCCAATTGATTATCAGACATTTAACTTTTCAAGTCCCCTTCTCAGTCAAATGTCAGTCAAATAAAAACCGGTGTCAGCGTTTACCCTCAAGAATCTTCACAAGATCGCGCTTCATATCGATGTCGATGTCGCGGTAGCGATTGAAGGCGCGGCTGCCTTCGGCGTGGCCTGTAAGGGCTGAGACAAGATTCGGGTCCTTGACCAGCTTGTAGATGTTGCCGAT
>SVEY01000014.1 GCA_015057165.1 Lachnospiraceae bacterium
ATAGGTTATGCTTTATTTCACTATTTAGTTTTCAATGTAGTTATGCTGCGTTGACACGCAACTCTGATATAATATCACTTCAAAGTAGTACTTGTCAACCACATTTTTCAAAAAATTCACACATAAATTTTTGAATACAAAAATCTGTGTGTGCAAGAGTTATTTTATCAAGATAATCCTATAGTGTCAACTGCTTTTTTCCTTATATTTACAAGGGTTTGGGCAAAAAAATAGATATTGTATTTGTATAAAAAATAAACCACAATATCTATAAAAATTACAATAATTAATTATAAAAATTTTTTAAAAGAAATAATAAAACAATGTAATTAATAAATTGTTCTCATATAAATAAGTCAGAAATGTACTCTTCTCTATCATAGGCATAAAATACTGTCCGAACGAGGTTGCCGTTGTAATAGATACAATGAACATGAATAACCATGTAATAAACAATCCCTTTATTACACCAAGAAACATTCCTATCCAGGAACATACACCATGAATAATTGGCATATCCTGGACATGCTTAATAATGGCATATACAATCCAACATATTATCTTAGCAATAACAAATGCTATTAGACAGGATATTCCTTTTATAATATATGAAGCAACTGTATCTGCCACTCCAGTTACAATGCTATCCTTTACTTGTGTAACCTGACTAGACGCATCTGAGATTGCACCATTAGTAGTATCCTTTAAGGAATCAGTTACATCTGATACAACGTCAGAAGAGAGTACATCAGGAAGTGTGATTCCATTTTTTGACAGGAAGTCTTCTATATCATTGGTGCTTGCACTTGAATTAGATGGCACATTTCCAATAGTTGATCCAACGGTCTTATCTATTGTACTATCAACATAGGTCTTTGCCGAATTAGATATGGAACCTGCCCATCCAGTGTTCTGTACTATAAATGTGTATATATATGGATTCGTTACGATTACAAAAAAGGCAATAAAAATCCAGGAGAATATATTGAATAATACTCCCAATAAACCTTTTACATACCCTATTATTGCAAAAATTACAATTACCGCAATGACTGCAATTAATAAAATGCTCATATACAATCCTTATCTCTAACGTAACCTAACATCTTCTACCATACCATTTTGAACAAATATATAATCCTTGCTACTACTACTTGGAAGAATCTTAATTATACTATTGTCAAATGTATGCTCGAATCTCTTTATTCCTGATATTCTATGAATCTCTGCAGTCTTATCTGTGGAAAGAACTACATCATTATTCTCTAACATATACACAGTTGTGTATGAACCAGTAATTTCTTTATCAAGCTTTTTCCAGCCAGACATACTATAGACGTACATCTTCTTAACAGTTTCACCCTTATCATTAGTCTCTGGACCAATGTATCCAAAGTTGTCCTCATTGAAGAAAATGCTATCTATACTTCCTTGTGGAAAAATCTCTTTCTTAAGCTTAGGTTCAGAACTATCATTGAATAAGACTATCTCATGATCGCCAAATGCCACAAGATTGCCATTAGACATATATTCTATCTTAGGCATAACCATATCTGAGAAAGAATATGTTCCTATAATATTATCCTTCTTATCTTTGCCAGCAGAACCGAAATCATAAAATGTAATAATCGCCTGAACGCTTCCTGTATTAAGGCTAATGGAAGATACAGCTAACCTTGTCCCGTCTTCTGTAAATGCGATATCAATAGGTATTCCTGAATTCTCAGCATGTGTTTCTCCAGAAGCAATTAACTCGCCATTAATATCTCTAATCTCAAGATAACTAACTGATTGCTGATTCATTAGAACAGCCACACTTCCATTGTCCGCAACACATGCCCGAAGAATTGGTTTGGAAGTTGTGACAACTCCCTTCTTACCTGTTGTATTCATAACATATATATCTGTTCCGCCTCTATCGTATAACGCAACATAGTCATCACAAATATCTATGCAAGGCGAAGACATATCGAAGGCTTCATTCCAGATTAAATCACCATTCTTACTTACGTAAAATGCTCCGTCAGAATTATATTTTATGATATTACCATGGAAGGATTCATAGGCAGTGCCATCTGAATCCTCCGTCTTAACATCGTTTTTAATTGTATAGTCTGAATAGGTGCGAAAATTGCTTATAGTATACCACACCAGTATTACTAGAAGTGCTACTCCGACACCTATTGAAACTTTCTTATGTGCTTTGATAAAACCCCAGACTTTATCAAAGGCATCCATCAACTTGTCTTGCATTTTCAATCCTTAGTACTTAAAAATTGCTACTCCGTATGGTGCAAGAGGATAACCTAAGGAATCTTTTCTTCCATCACACTCTTGTTCCTCAGTCTTGAAATTAACCTTTCTACTTGTGGACTCACCACCGTACTTAGTAGATTCGCTATTAATAAGCAATTTGTATGTTCCACTCTTAGGAACACCAACTCTATAATCATCATATGCGATAGGTGTAAAGTTAACTACGCATAGAATGTTATTCTTGCCATCTTTTGATTTACGAACAAAGCTAAATATTCCACGATAAGAATCATTAGCGTTTATCCATTCGAATCCTTCCCAACTACAATCTAATTCATACAAGGCAGGATTATCTTTATACATATGAAGTAAGTCTTTCATAAATACATTTACAGACTTGTTGTTCGGATTCTCTAGTAGATACCAATCAAGCTCTCTTTCCTCAGACCATTCCTGATATTGAGCAAAATCCTGTCCCATAAATAGGAGCTTCTTACCTGGATGACACATCATAAATGCGTATCCAGCCTTGAGATTCTTGAACTTATCTATCTCAAATCCCGGCATCTTGTTAATCATTGAACATTTGAGATGAACAACTTCATCATGAGATAATACAAGAATATACTTCTCGTATTGGTTATAACTCATGGCAAATGTCATCTTGTTGTGATTATCTTTTCTAAAGTATGGGTCTAACTTCATATAGTCAAGGAAGTCATGCATCCATCCCATATTCCACTTATATGAGAAGTTAAGTCCATTCTCTTCAACTTTGCCTGTAACCTTAGGCCAGGCAGTAGACTCTTCTGCTATCATAAGAACACCCTTATTACGTCCAGTTATAAGAGTATTGATATGCTTGAAGAATTCAATGGCATCTAAGTTCTGATTGCTTCCATACTTATTAGCAATCCATTGGCCATCTTCTTTACCATAGTCAAGATATAGCATTGATGCTACAGCATCTACTCTAAGTCCATCTATGTGATACTTCTCAACCCACATAAGGGCACTTCCAATTAGGAAGTTCTTAACTTCATTCTTACCATAATTGAAAATCTTAGTACCCCAATCAGGATGCTCACCCATCTTAGGATCTGGATATTCATATAGTGGCTCGCCATCAAAATCAGCAAGACCATGTGCATCCTTTGGAAAATGTGCAGGTACCCAGTCAAGAATTACACCAATATTATTCTTATGGAAAGTATCGATGAGATACATAAAGTCATCTGGTGTTCCATATCTTGATGTAGGTGCATAATAACCTGTTACCTGATATCCCCAGGAACCATCAAATGGATATTCTGATACACCCATTAACTCAACATGAGTATATCCCATATCAACTACATACTTAGAAAGCTTATTAGCAAGTTCTCTATATGTATAGAAACCTTCATCTTCTCGACCTGGATGTCTCATCCAGGAGCCAAGATGAACTTCATAGATAGACATAGGTTGCTCGTAGTAATTATCAGCATGCTTTTCTCTATTCTTAATCCATTCCTGATCGTTCCATTTATACTTATCAGTATTGTATATTATAGAAGCAGTTCCTGGTCTAAGCTCACATGTTGTTGCGTAAGGATCTGATTTGTAAATCTTTCTTCCTTCAGCTGTATATATAACAAACTTGTATAATTGACCTTCTTTGGCATCTGGAGAAAATACTTCCCATACACCCATCTCTGTAGGATCAACTCTTGTCATCATTGTTGCAGTCTCGTTCCAGTCATTGAATTCACCAATAACTGATACAGCTGCAGCGTGAGGTGCCCACACATCGAATACTACTCCCTTTTTCTTTTTACGAGTCTTAACGTGTGCCCCCATTTTCTTGTAAATGTCATAATGTGTTGATTGACCAAATAAATAGCAATCTAGATCTGTAAAATTCTTCATATAATCGTCCCCCCATTTATATTAATTTTGGAAATCCTTCTCTCTAAGTATCATGTATCCATTTTCATCATACTTTTTATTGCCGAATCTTTCAAACATCTTCCTCATTCCACCCTTGTCTGCATTCTCCATAGCTTCGTCCATTATTTCTTTTACTTCAGCTATTGCAGTAGGATGATCTAAAGATTGTATTATATTAATTCTATCATATAATGCTAGAATTCCCATCTCTTCTATTACACATTCACAATCATCTGCATATTTCTTGGCAAATTCTACTAACTCATCAATTGTGAAAGGTGGTATGACAATCTTCTCTGTAAATTCTTTGCTTAACTCAGCAGAAGTATTCATTATTCTCTCTATTCCAATTCGAGAATCTTCTAATATAATGAGTACTCCACTTTTGTCATTCTCAATCATAAGAAGAAGTCTGATTAAAGTCTCGCGATTCATCTCGCCAGCTTTCTCAATAATAAGACATCCACCCTGTATCTTGCTAAATAGAGTTGCAATATCTTTGCCATTAAGCTTATCACCGTCGACTTTACCAATATTTCCTGCTGGTAGATTAATCTGACTTTGAAGTACTTTGACTATGGATGTTGCAAGCATGGTCTTACCACTTCCAGGTATACCCTGTACGATTATATGGCCACCCTTTTCTCTCTTACCTTGTAAATATACTTTCGTATTAGTAAGTGCTTTACAAAGAGCACGTTCCATACCCTCAATAGGCATGAAGTAAGAGAATATGTCTTTCTCTTCTTTGGTTAGATGAACCATTGTCTCATCATCTAAGTCATCCTCTTCATCTGAATCGTCAACTGGAGCAATTACTGGTAATTCCTCGTCATCTTCTTCAACATCTGTCTGTGGCTTGAACAAGTCATCGTCAAGGGATTCTCCAAGTGTTGCAACAGCAAGACGTTGTGTATCATCGATACTTTCATCTTCATCTGAATCGTCAAGATCATATATATCATCTAAGTCATCTATATCCTCAGATTCTTCTTCTGGTTCTTCTATCTTAGGAAGTACTCTTGTCTTGGATTTCTCCCAATTAGCCGGCATGCGTTGTACTTCTGGCTTAACAACTTCTGGTGAAATCTCAACCTCTGCTTCCTCTAATTCTTCCTCATCTGTAATAGGAGTTAATTCAAGTTCTTCTTTACTAGCTTCCTGATTTCTAATTTCTTTATCAATCTCATTCTGAAGAGACTTGTTAATATCTTCAACAATCCTACTTGCTTCTTCTAATCTTGTCTGTCTACTTTCATCTTCATTTCGAAGAATAGTACTACTCTTAATCTCTTCTTCACTAAGAACCGGTGGCTTCCAAGAAGACATTCCTGACTTCGTAGCAACAACTGTTTCTTCCTCAGGCTTCTCCTGACCAATTACATGTTCTTTCTCTATCTCAACTACAGGAAGTTCTACTCCTTCTTCCTGCTCTACTCCATCAGCTGTAAATTTAGGAACTGTGTATTTCTTCTCTTCATTTTCTACAGATTCTTTTACATCTTCTACAGCTTCTTTTGCATCTTCTACAACTTTTGCTTCAGCCTTTTTCTTTAGTTCTGCAAGTTCCTTTAGCTTTGCCTCTGTCTCAGCTTTAATTCTTGCTCTTTCTTTTTCCCTGGCCTCTGCTTTAGCCTTAGCCTCAGCTTCTTCTTTGGCCTTAGCTTCAGCTTCTGCTTTAGCCTTGGCCTCAGCTTCTTCTTTGGCCTTAGCTTCAGCTTCTTCTTTAGCCCTAGCTTCAGCCTCTTCTTTTGCTTTTACTTCTTCTGCCTGAGTCATTACCTCTTCCTTCATAAGTTCGGAAGGTTTGACTCCTGCATTTAGTTTTGGCATTGCATCTTCTAACTTGTCCATGATCTGATTTGCTTCTTCAATAGCATTATCTTTTGCCTGTTGAAGCTTCAGATCCTCGGCTTTCTCTAAGGCTTCTTCTGCTGCCCTCTGAGTCTTGGCCCAGTTATCCATTACATCCTGAATTGTAATCTGACCTTCAATCTGCTGCTCCTTCTCATGTTCTTCAGGAACGAACAGACTAATCTGGCCATCATATTCTTCTTCTAACAATTCCTGGAATTTATTCTTAATGGAAGCATCAATTTCTTTTCCTTCCTGTTTCTGCTTAGTAGCAACTTCATCAAGAGTTTCTTGTACTTGTAGATAAGGAATATCTTCGATTAATCCTTTTATATTCTCAAGGTTATCCTCTACCTCTCCTTCTTTTGTCGCTTCCATTATCTCTTCAATATTTCTCTTAATCTCAGCTTGAAGATTAACAGTATTGAAATGTTCTGGAGACTCCTCTACAGTTGCAATATCAATATCATGATGAAGAACTTCTCCAGACTCTAGCATCTCATTTGCTTTGAAATGTGTTATGCCTCTTTTCTGATTCTGAAGCTCCTTGTACTTCTCAGCTTGCTCATCTTCTAATGGGCTATAGAGCATCTTAAGTTCTAATGCTTTCGCAACATATGGTCCGTCACCAAACCATATAATTATCTCATCACATAAAGCAATACAGCTATCTGCATCACCAGCCCTATGATATAGGTAGGCAAGTTCGAAAGCCCATTCTTCAATGAAATCACTGTTCTTCATTTCTTCAAGAATAAGAATAAGCTCTTTTATATCAGCATTTTTTGCTTTGGCTATATTATATCTTAGGATGTACTTTTTGCTATCATGTGGAGCTATCTGAACAAACTCTTCAACATACTTCTCTGCTTCTTCTATCTCGCCCATTTTAACGCACACCAAAGTTAGATGATATAGAATCATCCTTCCTATTGGAGACCTGTCATGAGCAAATTCTAATAGCGTCTTACTATCTTCGATATGTCCGAGTTTCTCATACAGATTACTAATCTCTATAAGTGCGTTAACATTTCTTATCTTTCTCCAATTAACGCTATCTAGAAGATCTAGTGCATCTGCTTCTCCACCTGATTTAATTAGAGCTTGTGCTTCATTGATTAAATTCTTGTAATCATTTCTATCCAAATCTCTATACCTCTTCATTATGTCTAAGACATCTGTTCCTCTGAATTATCCTACGGAACATTGGAAATGCTTTATCTAATTCTTAGCCTTTGTAATAATTAATTAAGCATCCCTTAAGTATAATGTCTCTTTCGTCATCTGTTAATTCACCTATTCTAAGTAGGAACTTACTTAGCTTTCCATCCTTAACAACATAGGCATCAACTTCTGATGAAGCATTCTCAATTGCTTCTCTAATATCTGGAATAAAGATATAGTCATCAACTGTAAATGGTAATTCTCCCTCATCAATAATGAATGGAATCATACCCCAGTTAATAAGGTTAGATCTATATCTCTTAGTTGCATAATCATTGGCAATATTAGCCCAGCCACCAAGAACCTTCTGGCAAGACGCTGCCTGCTCTCTTGCAGAACCATCTCCTGGTTTAACTGCAAATATTGTACTACCAACTCCAAAGTTATCATGATTAACATCTGGATATGTCTCTTTTACTGTATGAACAATTTCTTTAAGTTCCGGTACAGCTTCACCTGCACACTCACCAGCCTCAAGAGCCTTCTGTGCTTTCTGAATCTCTTTTGCTCTACCTACATATTCTGGATCTTTACGAGATAGTGTAAACTCAGCAAGTCCAAGAGGATTAGAACGATATGATGAAGTCTCTCCAGAAGGAATTAATTCATCAGTTGTTGTTACAGGATCATGTATCTCTGACACAACCTTCAAGAATAGATTCTTAGGAAGTGGACTCATCTTAGGCCAATCTTTGATATTAGGACCAAATTGAATTTCTTGATCCGGGTCTGCTTTACCCTTAGAATCAAATACTCTATTCTCGTAAATGCTCTTATCAAAGAAGTATTTTGGCTTAGAATAGTTAACATCAATATCTGTTGCTGCTGTAAGATATCCCTTGTTGGCAGCTGTAGCAGCAATTGATCTTGCATCCATAAGAGCAACTGAAGAGATCTGTCCGCTCTGCAACTTCGAACCTTCTCTATTAGGGAAGTTACGAGTTGAATGACGAATAGAGAATCCGTTGTTACTTGGTGTATCTCCTGCTCCAAAGCAAGGTCCACAGAATGCCGTCTTAACAATTGCACCTGTTGCCATAAGATCTGCAACACATCCATTCTTAACAAGTTCCATATAGATAGGTGTACTTGCAGGATATACTGATAATGTAAATTCGTCTGAACCTATAGATGCTCCTCTTAAGATATCTGCAGCATCAGTAATATTCTCATATCCACCACCTGCACAACCTGCGATGATACCTTGATCTACATATAACTTTCCATTTCTTACTTTATCCTTAAGTGTATAATCTACCTGACCATCTAAGCTTACCTTAGCTCTCTTCTCGCAGTCATCTAAGATATCCATTAGATTGTTGTTAAGCTCTTCTATTGTATATGTATTGCTTGGATGGAAAGGCATAGCAATCATTGGCTTAATAGCACTAAGATCAATCTCAATCATTCCATCATAGTAAGCTACGTCACCAGGGTTCATCTCTTGATATTCGCCTACACGTCCATGAATATCATAGAAGTCTTTTACCTTAGAATCTGTCTTCCAGATTGATGATAGACATGTTGTCTCAGTTGTCATAACATCAACGCCAATTCTATAATCAACACTTAGGTTATCTACACCCGGTCCAACAAATTCCATTACTTTATTCTTAACATAGCCCTTGTCGAATACTTCACCAATAATAGCAAGAGCAATATCCTGAGGACCTACTCCAGGCATAGGAGCACCTGTCATATAGATACCAACTACTCCTGGCATATTGATATCGTAAGTCTTGCTAAGTAATTGCTTAACAAGCTCTGGTCCGCCTTCGCCCATTGCCATTGTTCCAAGGGCTCCATATCTTGTGTGTGAGTCTGAACCAAGAATCATCTTGCCGCATCCTGCAAGCATTTCTCTTGCAAATTGATGGATAACAGCCTGATGTGGTGGTACATAGATTCCGCCATACTTCTTAGCGCATGTGAGTCCGAACATGTGATCATCTTCATTAATTGTTCCGCCTACAGCACAGAGAGAATTATGACAGTTAGTGAGTACATATGGAATTGGGAATTTCTCAAGACCAGATGCTCTTGCAGTCTGGATGATTCCCACATATGTAATATCATGACTTGTTAATTTATCAAACTTAATCTGAAGCTTATCCATATTACCAGATGTATTATGGTTCTTGAGAATAGCATAAGCCATTGTATTCTCTTTTGCTTCTTCTTTAGATATTTCTTTTCCTGTTTCTGCCTTTATTACATTAAGAGCATCGTTATTATCTTCAACAACTTTGCTGCCATTAACTAAGAATGCTCCGCCTTCATGTAACTTCATATATGTCCTCCTCAATAATAGGGCTTAAACCCTTCATAATTTATACTAATACGCAGTATGCACACAATATCATTTTAATTATATTGATTCTTGACATAAAAAGCAAGACAGAGCATTTATTTATTCTTTATTTTCTTATTACTTTGCTTAATTACTTCTTACCAAATAATCCTCCGAAGCCACCCTTCTTCTTACCCTTTTCTTCAGGAGCCGGTTCTGATGCTTCTTCACTTTCTTTCCAACCAAAGTATTCTGCATCCAAATCGTCAGATAGAGACGCTGCTGCATCTTCACCAAGACTATCACCAAGAGGTGTTCCATCTGGATTCATTCCTTGAGCTCTAAAGTACTCTTCATTTACTCTGATCTCAGGTTGAACATTGGCAAATACATTTTCATCAGCCCCAGTATTAAACTGTCCTGATTCCTTTTGCTTAGCAATACGACGATTCTCATCCTCTATAAGATGCAGATACTTCTGTGTATCAATCAGATCTGATAAGCTTGCTTTAAGATCTGACTGGTTCTTCTTAACAGATCTTATTTCTTTGTCAACTCGTTCTTTGGTCTCATCGTAAATCCTATCAAACTTAGATATGGCTTCTTTCATTATATCCTGTATCTCATTTAATGTATTGTCAGTATACATTACAGAGGCAGCATATATATCTTCTGCTTTACGAGTGGACTCGAAGATAATATCGTCTCCCTCTTTCTTCATTTCACGCTTTGCCTTGGCCTGGCTTTGAGTAGTTAGTTCATATTCGTCCATCATTTCATACATACAAGAATTAAGTTCTTTGAGCAAATCCATAACATCATTCTTGTTAACAACTACATTGATGGCACTACCTTCAAAGGGCTCTGCTTTAGAGAAAAGCACATGTATATCTCTTAAGACTTTCTCGGTATTATCTTTCGCTGACATTTTCTATCCTCCGTAAATGTACTTATTATACATACTCATAATTTACTATATAAGAAATTGTACAATAACATTTACATTTATTCAAAGACTTTCATACATCTATCTAATATATTATTCATATAAGCGATGGCAGTTCCATAATTAGTAATAGGAACTTTTGCTTCTTTTGCTATCTTAATTCTGTGTTTCATTTCCTCTGCATTAAGAGTACATGCACCACAATGAATTATTAGCTTGTACCCTGATAGGTCAGTTGGGAATTCTCCTCCACTTGTAAATGTTAAATCAACATCAACTCCCGTAAATGATCTTAGCCAATTAGGAATCTTAACTGTTCCTATATCATTACATTGTCTGTGATGAGTACACCCTTCTGATATAAGTACTTTATCACCATCTCTTAATGAAGATATGGCGCGGGCACCTTCAACCTGCCAATACAAGTCACCCTTGTATCTTGCCATAAGAATAGAGAAAGAAGTAAGCCTAATGTTATCTGGTGTAAGTTCTGCTATCTTCTTAAATGCCTGACTATCAGTAACAACTAGAAGATTCTTAGCATCTGTTAATGAATCAAGCATCTCTTTA
This sequence comes from Lachnospiraceae bacterium, assembly GCA_015057165.1. Classification (GTDB taxonomy): domain Bacteria; phylum Bacillota; class Clostridia; order Lachnospirales; family Lachnospiraceae; genus RUG191. Next base: position 11,070 of record SVEY01000014.1, read on the forward strand.
TATTCTGTATCTTTACATACATGAATTAGTGCGCCAGCTTCTAAGGCATCTCTTATAACCTGCTGTTGAGGAAGAATAATTCTTCCCTTAGGTGCAGATTCATCAATAGGAATAACAAGAAGAATATCTTCTCCTGCACCTACCAAATCAGAGACAAGAGGAAGCTCTTTCTTCTTAGGAATGATATGGGCTATAGCTTCTTTCAACTCCTCGATACCATCTCTATTAAGGGCCGAGACCATATATACTTTATCTTCCGGCTCTCCAATTCCTGCAGAGATATGTCCCTTTAATGGTACAATAGTCTCTTCGTCTATTTTATTAATTACAATAATATAGGGTATTGATTTCTCTCTAATCTTACTTAATAGAGCCTTCGTATTAGGACTACTTATCTCAGAGAAGACATCACTACAACTAAGAACTATAAGAGCTATGTCACAAGTATTAAGAGCCTGCATAGACTTATCTACTCGAAGAAGTCCAAGTTCTCCTTCATCATCAAGTCCTGGTGTATCAATTAATACAACAGGACCAAGAGGAAGTATCTCCATGGCTTTCTTCACAGGATCTGTTGTTGTACCAGCAACATTGGACACAACAGCCAGGTCCTGATTAGTTATGGCATTAATTAATGTTGATTTACCTGCATTTCTATTGCCAAAAATACCGATATGTATTCGTTCTGATGATGGTGTTAGGTTAAGTGACATATATTCCTCCTAATTAATAAGTCAATATCTCTCGCCATTTCTAGAATCTAAAGTCACGTTTTCCTTCGTGAATATTCTCAATATATTCTCTTGCTTTCTCTTTGACTGTTGGATTAGTTATTACCTCTAATTCCTTCTTAATCATTTCTTCACCTATTGCCTTTGTCTCAGGTGAAGCGTAGTCTTCTAGATATTCCTTCAAAGTCATAAGAGCATTAGGATGACAGCAATTAACAATCTGCTTACTCTTAAGAAGACTCATGAATCTGTCTCCTGTTCTTCCTGCTCTGTAGCAAGCTGTACAGAAGGATGGCACATATCCTGACTCCATTAACCATCTAACAACTTCATCTAATGTTCTATTATCACTTACATCAAATTGTGATGTGTTCTCTTCTTCTGGCTCTGGCTCACAGTATCCACCTACTGATGTACGAGAACCTCCTGATATCTGGGATACGCCCATCTCAAGAACCTTCTCTCTACATTCTTTGGATTCTCTTGTGGAAATAATCATACCAGTATAAGGAACAGCAATTCTTATACAAGCCACAATCTTCTGGAACAAATCATCTGTAATACCGTTGTCGAATGCATCAGGATCAATATCATCTGCATGACGAAGACGAGGGACAGAAATTGTATGTGGACCAACTCCCTTGTATGCCTCTAAATGCTCTGCATGCATGATTATTCCTGTAAAGTCATAACGATAATTATTAAGTCCGAATAATACACCAAGACCTACATCATCAATGCCACCTTCCATAGCCCTATCCATTGCTTCTGTGTGGTATGCATAATCAGACTTAGGTCCAGTTGGATGAAGCTTCTCATAAGACTCCTTATTATATGTCTCCTGGAATAGGATGTAAGTTCCAATTCCTGCATCTTTTAACATCTTATATTCTTCAACTGTTGTGGCAGCAATATTAACATTTACACGACGAATATCACCATTCTTATGATGGATGCTATAGATTGTCTTGATACTTTCTAATATATATTCTATAGGATTATTCTTAGGATCTTCTCCTGCTTCAAGAGCAAGTCTCTTATGTCCCATATCCTGAAGTGCAATTACTTCCTGTCTAATCTCTTCCTGTGTTAACTTCTTACGCTTAATGTTCTTATTCTTAGCATGATATGGACAATACTCACATCCGTTAATACAGTAATTAGATAAATACAGTGGAGCGAACATTACGATTCTGTTGCCATAGAATTCCTGCTTGATTTCTCTTGCTAATTTAAATATCTCTTCATTAAGATCTTCTAGTTCACAATCAAGCAAAACTATGGCCTCTTTATGGGACACCCCTTTCATGGCTCTTGCTTTCTCAAGAATTGATTCTATTAGTTCTCTGTTGTTCTTATTCTCTTCTGCATATTGAAGACATTCTCTGATCTCTTCATCAGATATGAATTCTTCTGCTTTCGGACTCATTACGTTGTACATGGCTTACCCTCCTAATATTAACTTATTCTAATCTGTAAAATGTTACTTATACTTTCGAGTATACGGCTTTAGCCGATATTCCTTCTATACTTCCTACTTTACCTGACAATGAATTGATTACATCCTGTGGCGCATCAAGTGCTACACTAATAAGTGAGATATTCTTCTTATCATAAGGCACCCCCATACGACCAATAATGTACTCTCCAAATTCTGTAAGAAGACTATTAAGCTCTGCTGCTTTGCTTTTATCTTCTACTACTATTGCAAGAATAGCTACTCTGGTATCTCCCATATATCCTTCCTCCATCTTGTTCTGATAATCTAATATAATAAAAAAGACCCTATCTATAGATAGAGTCCAATCATTACATAGAAATTATTAATCTTCTCTGTCAGGTTACCCTTTCAGATTAGACTCTTCTTCATTATTATAACATAAAAACTATCCAACTTCGACCTTGGGAAGAAAGACGTTACCTTGGTAGTTAACTCAACCCAGGCTACCCCATGTCACTCAGATAATCAAACTTAGTGCTGCTCCATTCCTGACCTGACACGATTCGTAAGCATCCGATGCATAGGACCCAAGTCTCAACGCCACTTGCCAAGGGCAGCTCCTGCCGCCACAAGGCCTCAGAAGGATATCGCTCCGGCTATAGCTACCAGTTACAAGACGCTGCTAACGCCCCAGCTATTTGTCTATTCTATGGTATTATATTCAAATTGTCAATGTAAAAAAAGACTAAGCATAACGCTTAGTCTTTCGTAAATCTTAATTATTATTTAAGAAATGGACATGGATGATTCTTTGGTATCTTAGGGCATTTACCAGTCTCAAAATACTCGATAATCTGCTTACGATGTACTCCAATCATGAATCCAACGCTTACCCAGAAGCAGATGAAGATAAGTCTAAAAAGACGCTTGAAAAATTTCTTTCTTCTCTTCTTTTTTCTCTCTCTTCTCTCAAGCTCAAGTTTACCAATGATAACAGACTCTACTGCTTCCTTAGCTTCTTTTTTGATCTTGTCTTCCATTTCAGTCTTTTCCCACATATATCTCTTCTCCTTTCGTTCAAAAGTCTCTACTCCGACTATAACACTATCTTGTGATTTTGTCTAGATTCATGACTATCAAAAGGTGTTTTTTAATATCTCATTTATAATTTCATGTGCAACATCTGCTTTGGACATGATATCAAGTTCCTTCTGGCTACTTTCTGTAATAAGAGTCACAACGTTAGTCTCTGTTCCGAAACCAGCCCCTTTAGTCTTAAGATTATTTGCAACTATCATATCTATATTTTTATTTTTAAGCTTGGAACGGGAATTCTCAATCATATTCTCCGTTTCCATTGAAAAGCCACAAATAAACTGATTATCTCTTTTTTTCTTGCCGAGATAAGCAAGTATATCATCTGTCTTTTCAAATTCAACTTTTGTATCAGAATCCGATTTTTTAATCTTTTCATCTAAGATATCTTTAGGTCTGTAATCGGCTACAGCCGCTGACTTAATCACTATATCAGCGTCTGGGAAATATTTAACGCACGCCTTGTACATTTCCTTTGCGCTAATGACATCCACAGTATGTACATATGGAATTCCTGCTATATTAACAGGTCCTGATATAAGTACAACATCAGCCCCTCTTGCTGCTGCCTCTCTGGCAAGTGCATACCCCATCTTACCGGTAGAATGGTTGCTTACAAATCTTACAGGATCAAAAGCTTCTCTTGTAGGTCCGGCAGTGACTAGCACCTTTTTGCCTATCATATCCTTATCTCTTAATACAGCTTTATAAATATATTCGATTAAAACCTCTGGATTTGGCATTTTTCCCTTTCCAACATCACCACAAGCCAAATATCCTTCTGCCGGCTCTATTACCTCATATCCATAGTCTTTAAGTGTGGCGATATTATCCTGAGTCACCTTTTTCTCATACATATGTGTATTCATGGCGGGTGCTATAAGCATAGCTTTTTCCATTGCCAGCGCTGTTGTTGTAAGCATATCATCAGCAATGCCACATCTAAGCTTCGCAATTACATTTGCAGTGGCTGGTGCTATCATCATGCAATCTGCCTTAGAAGCAAGTGACACATGTTCTACATTAAACTCAAAATCCCTGTCAAATGTGTCTACTAAACATTTATTATTTGTAAGGGTTTCAAATGTAATTGGATTAATGAAATTAGTTGCATTCTTCGTCATTATCACATGCACATCTGCATGCTGTTTTACAAGCATTGACGCAAGATTTGCGATTTTATATGCGGCAATGGAACCGCTTACGCCTAGAATAATTGTTTTTCCTTTAAGCATCTTAACCTCTAATAATTCTTTATTTCTCCGTGTTTTTCATATCTTGCCATAGAAACTATCTTGTTGTCGGAATCCACGAACACAACATGCGGCTTATGAGACGCTGCTTCTTCTCTATCCATCTGGCAATAACACATAATGATAATATGATCGCCCTCCCTAACCATTCGGGCTGCTGCTCCGTTAAGACATATCTGTCCAGAACCTCTTTCGCCCTCTATTGTATAGGTTTCAAATCTATTTCCATTTTCCACATCTACGATCTGAACCTTCTCATATTCGAGAATATCAGCCGCTTCAAGAAGCAACGGATCTACTGTAATAGAACCTACATAATCAAGTTCTGCCTGTTTTACAACAGCTCTATGTATCTTTCCTTTTAACATTGTAAGTTGCATTTTTACACCTCATATATAAAGTTATCAATAAGTCTTGTATTACCTATATAAACAGCTATTGCACACAGCGTGCTTCTGTCTATTATATCAACAGGTTCAATAGAATTCCAGTCTGTTATTTCTACATAATCAATCTTAGCAAGTGGTTCCTTTGAAATTATTTCTGTAATCTTAGATTTCACAACCTCAGCGTTTTTTTCTCCCGATTCAATCATCTGCTTTCCAGTCCTTAATGCCTTACTTAGCACTGTAGCCGCTTTTCTTTCGTCCGGATTAAGATATGTATTCCTGGAGCTTTTTGCCAATCCATCATCTTCTCTTATTATAGGACATCCGATGATCTCTATATTAGCATTTAAATCTCTTACCATCCTTCTTACTACAGCAAGTTGCTGAGCATCTTTTTGACCAAAATACGCTCTGTCTGCTTCTGATAGATTAAAAAGCTTTGTAACAACAGTACAGACACCATTAAAATGTCCCGGTCTTCTTGCTCCGCATAGATTCTCAGATACTCCTGCTACACTTATAGTTGTGGAAAAATCTGGTGCATACATGTCGGAAGGCTCCGGATGAAATACCATATCTGCTCCAAGCTTTTCTATCATTTGAAGGTCCGCATCAAAATCGCGAGGATATGTCTCAAGATCCTCATTCGGTCCAAATTGTATAGGGTTTACAAAAACGCTAACCATAACCTTGTCATTTTCCTTAACTGCCCTCTCTATTAATGAGCCGTGCCCTTCATGAAGGTATCCCATTGTTGGGACAAGTCCTATGCTGTATCCTTGTTTTTTCCAATCCCTGATTATTTCCTTTACCTCTTTAGGCGTTCTTGCAACTATTACTTCCATTTATCTATACTCCTTATATAATTCTTCCATTATTTCATCTTCAATCTTAAATGTGTGTTCTGCAGCCGGATATGCTTTTGATTTGACTTCGTCTCTGTAGGATACAAATGCTTTGGTCATTTCTTCTCCAATATTGCCAAAATGCTTTACAAACTTAGGTTTGAAATCTGTAAACATACCTAACATGTCATGATATACCAGCACCTGACCGTCACATCCATTCCCGGCACCTATACCTATGGTCGGTATATCAAGAATATCTGTAATAAGTGATGCAAGCTTCTCTGGGATGCACTCAAGAGTAACCATAAACGCCCCTGCCTCTTGCACACTTAAGGCATCCTCGACTATCTGTTTTGCCCTCTGCATATTCTTACCCTGTACCTTAAATCCGCCAAAGGCATTGGTGGACTGAGGCGTTAATCCAATATGAGCACACACCGGAATACTCGCCTCAGTAATAGCTTTAATCTGCTCACAGACACTTGCTCCTCCTTCAAGTTTTATTGCATGAGCATGTCCTTCTTTAATAAGTCTTCCTGCATTGTAAACTGCATCACGAACTGATGTCTGATATGACATAAATGGCATGTCAGCAATCACAAAAGCATCCTTTGCACCCCTAGATACACACGCTGTGTGATGTATCATATCTTCCATTGTAACTGGAAGAGTATCTTCATATCCAAGCATAGTCATTCCAAGTGAATCCCCCACAAGAATAACATCAATTCCAGCCGCATCTATAAGCTTTGCAACCGAATAATCATATGCTGTAAGCATAGTTATTTTGTTCCCTTCTTCTTTTTGTTTTTGTAGTGTTAATACTGTACTTTTCACTCTAAAACCTCCATCATATTATTGTAGTTTCTCTCCGGGTTCTTCTCTTTTGCAAGACGAAGTGTCCTTCTAGCTAACGACTTATAAAGCAAAAGTTCCTCTCCAGAAAGTACGCTCATATGTTTCTCTACAGTTTGTACATCTCCTCTTTCAATAGGTCCCGTAAGTGCCTCTGTGGTTCCCTTTCTGACAATGTTATCAGCGTTTTTAGAAATAAGCGGTCCCATAGCTTCAAAAACCGTTTTATCGTCAAAACCACATTCTTCTAACATTTCCTTTGCTATATCTGCAAGGGTAACTGCAAAGTTGCTCACAATACTGCATGCAACGTGATATTTTATCTTCTCAGAAGAGTCAATTATCTGCACTTTATTTTTACATTTACGAAAAATATCTGCTACTTCGTCGATTTTTTCTCTACTTCCTTCAATTGTAAAAAAAGCTGATTTTATATCCTTATACGATTCGTACTTACTCGAAATCGCCAGGATAGGATGAACAGAAAAACCATAGACGTTCTGGTTCTTCATATCAGAAAATACTTCGGAGCCAAGAGCTCCGCTAGTATGACAGATTATTTTGTTATTAAGGTCAATCTCTTTAAGTCTTTCCCATACCACAGGTATCTCTCCATCCGGTACGGTAAGAAACAAAACATCACTCACTTCAACAAGTTGTTTCATCGTGTTGTATCTTTTTGTTTCAGTAAATTTGGCAGCATCTTCAGCCGATGCCATGCTTTTGCTGTAGTATCCGCTTACGGTATACTCATTTTCTTTAAGGTATCTGCCCAGAGAAAATCCCACTTTCCCTGCGCCTATAAATCCTATTCTCATATCATCGCCTCCTTAATTAGGAAGTGATGCTGTTTCGTGAAGACTTTATTCTGGTACGGTTCTGTCACAGATACCGTCCATCCGCTAATGACTATACCATTTACTCATGGAATGTTCAAGAACTTATTGTATTTAACGCACTCAAAATCTCTTATATCTGAAAAATCATTATTCTATTCCTAGTTGTGTCCTCATCAAAAAGATCTGTGCAGTCTATCTCATCAAAGAATGTTATCTCATCCACCCTCATAAGAAATGCTATGTATTCATCGGAAGGGTAATAGAAGAGGAGCTTAATCTCTCTTGGATTCTTGTGATAAGAATCAATAATGTTCTTCATTACCTTCTCAAATATTTCCTCCGAAAATGGATTGAAGAAATACATCACATCAGAATCATCAGGTAAAGGGTAGTCCTCTACTGAACATTTTACAAATTCCACCTTCAGATCCTTATCCGATAGATTCTTTAGTGAAGCCTGGTAGAATTCGTCTATACACTCTATGCCAGTGCACCTACAACCTGTCTTCTCGGCAAGATAAAGGCACGCCCTACCCATTCCACATCCGTAATCAATCACATGGGAGTCTTCATTTATAATACCGCTATCTACTAACCTCTCTAACACAGAATAGGGTGTGGGTTCATAGGGAAATATGTCATCGTCGGAATACTTCTCACTCCTACCTTCTGTATCTATATTGTGTAACTTGTCCTTGTATATATCAGCAAATTCCAAGTTAAAATCTCCTTATATGATGTTTTGTTGATTATGCAAATTATAACATCTTTATAAATGATAGTTTGACAAACTTTAAAAACATGATAGAATACATTATAAGAAATGGGTTTTTACCGTACAGTAATTTTACTTAAGCGGGCTGCTCGTTTCTTTTTTTATTGAAATAAAATCGTATAAATACTTTTTATTATCTTCAGCATGTCTCACAAGCATAGTCGCTCTGTATATATTGTACCTAACAACCACTCCCTTAATATCATCGTATACTGGCAATGCAAATCTCACCTCATACCTATACCATCCATATTTTGCATCATTTTCATGTTTCTTTTTAACATTAATCTTATAACTAGGATTAGTTGCAATTCGAATCATTTCTGGGATTGCTTGCGATGCATTCGCTTTTGCTTTAGCTACCGCTCCCTTCAATTGAATTCTGCTTTCAGAATTCGCATATTCGTCTGGAAAATCCTTTGAAATATATATTTTTTCGCTTGTCTCTTCAATCTCATAAAAGCTTCCTATATACTCCTTGAGATACTCTTCTACATTTTTCCAATCCTTTCTCTTACCTTTAAATCTTATATCATTAATCAGTACGAATCTCTTCCCATCAAGATCTCTGATGATATTAATGTTCTTATCCATCAACCTCACCACCTCTCATAACACTAGTAATGAGCAAACATTTGTTCTATATATGATAATAGAACAGTTGTTCGAGTGTGTCAATGGATTTTTGAATAATTCTAAGGCAGATGGTCTTAATATCTATCCCTTGCTTCAGAATATCTTCTTTGTCTACACCTTCTCGGAGCAACTCACCCCAAAATCTCTCCAAAGAATCTTGACTATTCTTGCGTATAATATTGTATACTATTAAACATAAAGTATTCACTCTCAATTGATTTATTAATTTTTTGTCAAAAAACTAGTTGTATGAGTCTAGTGAAGCAGAAAGGACAAATGATATGACAATCAGCCAAAGAATCAGGAAAATAGCAAATGAAAAGGGAATGACACAGATCGAATTTGCTAGGGCAACAGGAATAAGTCAAAGCACAATAAGTGACTGGGGAAGAAAAAATACTAATCCGTCTGCGGACAAAATAATGGTAATATGTAAAGTCCTAGGTGTATCTCCTTATGAATTGCTTCAAGACACAATGCCTGATGGTATGAAGAAGGTTGAACATACTATTATTTCGGAAGGGACAGAAGAGTTCTTGTTATTAGAGACCTTCAAAGGTTTAACTCGTAGCAACAAAGATAGATTGATAGGATATTTACACGCACTCAAATAATAAGTGAATATAAAAGCTTGTTTTTCATTTGTTAAAGAGCGCCAAAGCCTTGACAAATGAAAAAAATTATATATCATATATCGTATAGGCGATATTTGTATCGTATATAAATGGAGGCAATTATGAGAACAGTACCTTTAAATTTGGTAATGACATATCCTGTGTATTGGTCAAGATATCAGGTGTTGAGAGATTATGTTCAGAATTTTTACGATTCGGTTGGATACAAAGAATGGAATAAACGTTTTTGTTATACATATTCCGATTCTCTACTAACAATGTGGATTGATGAAGTGTCATTTAATTATGAATGGTTGATGCATATTGGTGCATCAACTAAAACAAAAGAATCTGGAGAGTTTGCTGGTTTTTTCGGTGAAGGTTTCAAAATTGCATCCTTATGCGCTCTGCGAGATATGGGGTGGGAAGTAAAAATGATGTCTGATGATTGGTTGATAGATGTAACTGACATAGAACAGCATATAGATGGCACGCCTGTAAGAATGCTTGCATATAACATCACGTCCCGAGAAATAATAAATGAAACGAAGTTGGTTCTAAAAAATGTTAATTTTGATGATTACAACTTATTCAAAGCTGTTCTTGATAGTTTTTTCTATGAGGAAAATCTTATTATGGGGGAAAAGGTATGGCAAGGTGAGGAAGGAGCAGTTTTTTTGAGAAGCAAGAATCCTATAAATCAAGAATTACCTTCAACAAGAGAGTTTGGAAGAAAAGGAGCAGTCTTTTGCGGCTATCAAATGCGTGGAACGAATCCATTTGACCTAGTAATATGCCTACATCACTATAAACAAGTGGATAGAGAAAGAAAAAGTTTGTATGCATTTAATGTTATAGATGTTTTTGAGGGAATATGCAGATATATTGATGCTGAATGCGCTATGGTAATGCTGGAAAAGATGAGAAGATATTGGAATACCTATCCCAAAAAGAAAATTGATATTTATAGTTGGAGTGGACCGATAAATATTTTGATTCGAAAGGTCGCAAATTGTGACAAGACAAGAAATGAATTTTACCAAAAACATAATAATCTATTATATGTAAAAAGAATTCGTACTATAAGTGAGAGAAATCGCAGATGGCAGGCTAAGTCATGGCTAAAAAATCAATACAAAAAATATATACTCGTCAAGGATACTTTTCGGTTGTTAGGATATCGTTCTTTAGAGGAAGAGTGTGATATTAATGATGGATTTGTAGAAGATGATAATGCAAATTCTATTCAAGAGAAAGGCTTTTCTATATTTGAGGATATATGTAACAGTATATTTCAAGGTTTTTTTATTTACCAAAGAAAACCAAAGCGAAAAATAATCACCAATTATACGGCGTGTTATCATGGCATGGCAGTAACATATAAAAAAAGACACTTTGAAATGAATAATATGGGCTTAAAAGTTGTATCAGAAATAGATAAGATATATTTAAAAAAAGAGATATTTAATATGGATGGATATTATGATGGATTGTCAACATATATTCATGAAATGTGCCATATGTTTGGAGGCGATGCAACTATTTCTTTTAGTCGCTCTTTGACCTACGCTACAGAAATATTGTTAAAAAATCACAGTGTTATAGCTGATGGAAAAAGAAAATGGGAAGATGTATTTGCTGAGGAGATGAATAGTTATAATGGGTTATAAAGAAGAATACACGGATGGATATGAGGAAGGATTCGCAATAGGAGTGGCTATGTCAACCATAGAAGATGTTTGTAGTCTTTTAAAGATAGGATATTCTCCTGAAGGAATAGCTGAAGCTATGGATATTTGTGTAGAAAAAGTAATGGACATCAAAGAAAATTACATGTCATTAGATGATGAGGAACAATAATGCCTGTTACTAAAAAAGCACATATCGTGGATGTTACACAAGTTAGTATAACAAACAAAATGTTTCCCTTTCATTCATACTTTCCAAGCCACGGTTTGAAATTCTGGTCTATGTAGTCCACTTCTATTTCCTTGTATCGTACAGTTATTTTACTCAGGCGGGCTGCTCATTCCTTTTTTATTTTCTAAGAAGGAGGTTCAGCCACCTGTCATCTTCTCTGCCCTCACGCACATCGTCAGTCACCCACATCTCCTCGATCTTAAAATGCGTATCACTTAGCACTTCCTTAATACTGTCTTCCGTCATATCAGAGAAATGCCTCTCTCTTCTTACTGCGTCTTCCTTGCCGTATTTGAAAGAGGTATACATAATCCCGCCTTCCTTCAAGGCCTTGTATGCAAGATTGAAAATGTGCGATAGCTCATGCCTCTCTACATGCAAGATAGATGCGCAGGCCCAGATACCGTCGTATCTGTTAGTTGCATCCAACTCATCAAAACGCTCTACCCTAACTTCAATCCCGGTCTTGTTGCTTGCATACTTCGCAAGCTCTGCGCAAGCATCCACAGCTTCTACCTGATATCCTGCTGCAAGAAATGCTCCTGTGTCTCTGCCGCTTCCTGAACCCCAGTCAAGAATCATTCCACCTGTAGGAATCTTCTCTAAGAACTTCTCTCTAAGCAAAGATACATCAGCAAACTCCGTCCCTGATATGAATTCCATTGCGTTGTCGTTATAATATTGTAATGTGTCCATCTTGTTCATAATACTTAACTCCTACCACACTCTTGAAAACGAGGACAACACGCCCATGAATGTCTACTTCTATTTGACAAATCCTAGAAACGTGTTACAATTAAACTATAAAAAGGCGTTGCCAAAACGGCTGGCCTAAGTTATAAGTTACTAAAAAAGCAACCTAGCTTTGGTCCGCGCGGTTGCTTTTTTGTTTGCGACGATTTATCACATCGCGAACCACATCATACACTGCTTTCGCAGCACATATCGTGGATGTTACACAAGTTAGTATAACAAACAAAATGTTTCCCTTCCATTCATACTTTCCCATAGGCAACACCTCCTTTTAATGGGAAGCTCGCACTAGAAAATAGTACGTTTGCAAGGCCAACCGCTGTCTTGTCAACGCCTATATTAATTATAATATACGAACATAAGTTCGTCAACATCTTTTCTAAATTAACTCTCCGCTAAAATGCTGTATCTCATGCTGAATAATCTGTGCTATAAAATCTGTATATTTGCCATGCTGCGGTTTGAAATTCTGGTCTAAGTAATCTACTTCTATTTCCTTATATCGTACACAAGGTCGTACTCCATCTAGTGACAGGCAGCTCTCCTCTGTCTCATACCTACCACTCTTAGATGTAATAACAGGATTAACCATCGGTATAATAAATGGTCCAACAGCTACAACAATAATCTGCTTCTTCACACCAATCATATTAGCTGCCATACCAACACATCTATCACTATTTGCTTTTAACGTATCCATCAAATCCACTATTACTTGCGCATCATCTTTTGTGGCAGGTGATGACTTCTGTTGTAGAAATAATGGGTCTTTTACTATTTGTTTTACCATGTTATGTCACCATTTCATATTATTTCTATAAATCACACCACCAACTTCATGAAATCTTTTTTACTTATTTTAATTCCACTAGCTGATAATCTGTCAGTTCTATCAAAGTATATTTTATTAACTACATTTTCCTTCTCATCTTTTACTCCATAATGCAGTAGCCTATGACAAATAGGACACAAACAAATGACATTTGCATACACATCAAGACTATGTTCAAACTTATCCTGATACTTCATCGGAAGAGCATGATGTCCTTCCATATACCAGTGTCCTGTGTTCTTTGATGTAAAGGTTTTATGTTCACTATCAAATTCACATTTATATCCTGCCGATTCAATAGATTGAGTTTTAATAATGGATGAGCGTGCATATTTAATAAGTCTTTGAGCTTTCTTATCTGGAACAGGCATTTCAATGTCTAATAATTGAATTGTTTCAGAATCGTAGTTAGAGAAATCTTCGCCATGAGCAAATTTTATATAATTATTTAGTCCCGAACTATACATCTGATGCCCCTTAGTATTTAGTTTTACAAACTCAGGCTCTGTGTACAAATATTCTTTTAATATTTCAAGTTGGCCTATATCCTGCACTTCATATATAGACTCTTCAATTTTTTCTCTTTCCATCAACATTCTTGATATTTTTCTTAATGCCTGAGTATAGTGTCCAATGGATGATTCTGAAAGCTTTTTTACTTCTCGTAAATACTTCTCATAATATGTGGATAGTACATAATTATTCATCTTTCTTTTCCCTTCAACAGAAAACAATCTTTGTAATTATATCTATTATATCACTCCTTCAACTCCTCAAACTTCGCTCTCATAGTTGGATTGTTCTTGGTTAATCTCTTAATGTTGACTTCATCCACCTTATTGTTGGCTATACGAAGCTGATTATCTGAACCTAGTAACTCTTTCTTAACCTTTTCAAGGTGACTAATTGTCTTATCAATTTCATCAATAGCTTTATCAAAATGCTTGTGTGCAATATCGTAATTTCTGCTGAAATCATCTTTGAATTGCAATAGTGATTCTTCGAAATTAGATATGTCGATATCTTGATTCTTTACTAGCGCAAGTTCTTGCTTATACATTAATGCATTCATAGCAGCGTTACGAAGCAATGTAATAATAGGGATAAAGCACTGAGGTCGTACAACATACATTTTCTCATATCTATACGAGACGTCTACAATTCCTGCGTTGTAGAGTTCATTGTCCGACTCAAGTAATGATACAAGCACAGCATATTCACAATTCTTTTCACAACGATCCTTGTCAAGTTCCTTGAAGAAATCCTCGTTCTTATGCTTTGTTGCAGTAGTATCCATCTCATTTTTCATTTCGAACATAATTGATATTATCTCGTTATCATATTCATCAGTTTCTCGATAGATGTAATCACCTTTACTTCCAGAGCGGGCATCGTTATCTTTTTCGAAATACGCATTAGGAAATGCTGTTGCACGAAGTTGGTTGAACTGCGTCTCGCAATGTTGTTCTAATGTCTCTCCAACCATCTTAGTTGACATCTTAGTCTTTAAGTCCTTATAGAATTCTATTTGACTATCTTTTTCTTTTAGAAGAATCTGAGCCTTTTCCTTCTCTGATTGAATGTCTTTCTCTAATCTATGCTTCTCTTCTTCTACATCTTTTACAGCCTCTAAGACTGCAATTTTTTGTTTGTCTTTTGCATTATCTATTTCGTTCTGTAATTTAATCTTGTCATTTTCAAGTTTAGTCTTATCTGATTCAGCTTTCTCTATTTGCTTCTTGAGTTTATCTAATTCTTTACTATGTGACTCATTAATTTCAAGGATAACCTGATTGCGAAGTGAATCTAATTCAATCTTATGTTTTTCTTCTAGATTATTCTCTAGTTCCTCTATTCGCTTTTCAACATCCTTATTAAATTCCTTGTCCCTAATCTGACTTATGATTGAACTTAACTCTGCATCATCAACTGTAAATGCTTGACCGCAATGTGGACATTTTAATTCCGCCATAACTTATATCCCCCCTTATAATTCCTACAGATTCTATTACCTTCCTCATATTACCACAGACCCTGTCCCATTATTGGGACCGATTTTCGAACGCCTGTGCCCGAACATCAGTGCTATTCTTCATGGCTACACACTTTGTGTATTATTATACAACAAAAGCGTGGCTGTGCCACGCTTTATTAGAGAATATATTAATTATCTACACCTCATAATCCATACACACTCTATTTGCAGTATAAGGTCTTACCTTGCCATCTGCTACCGCAACGTGCTTAGGGTGGATCGCGTATCCCTTCAGAGCTTCTTCTGATTCAAATGTAGAATCAAGCATAACATCTGCATTAGAAGATGCAAGGCCTTCCGTAACTACTTTAATATCTATTAAGCCCGGTATCTCACCCTTAAGTCCTTCTAAGCCAGACTTGATTCCGGCCTTGACTTCACTTATCTGCTCCTTAGTTAATTCATCCTTTAGTTGCCATAATATTACGTGTTTTACCATGTTGTACCTCCTGTATTACATTTTTTACAGCGAATATTCAAGTATTCTTACATTTTTTACAGCGAATATTCAAGTATTCTTACATTTTTTACAGCGAATATTTCTCACTTTTTACATTTTTCATAGCGAAAGTTGACTGATTATTTCTAAAAAAAGCAGCTATCCCCCTTGGAATAGCTGCTAAATTTACTTCTTTCTTATAACTTGAACTTACTTACGATATTAGATAGGTCGCTGGCAACATCTTTCTGCTCAGTAGCCATATCTTCCACATCATCAACCATAACAGATACCTGATCAACTGTCTCTGTAATGTCTGCAGAGTTGGCTGATGTATCCTGAGCTGATTCTGCAATGTCTGCAACAGCAAGGTTAACCTGTTCCATAGAATCTGTAATTGTATTAACAAGCTCTCCTATTGAATCTGCAAGATTCTTGAATGCAGTTGCATCCTGTCCGTATTGAACACCGATATTAACGAAGTTATCATAATCTGGTGCAACAGTTTCCTGTACAAATCCTAGAAGTTGGTTAGCTCCGTTACTCATTGAACCGAATGCTGACTGAACGCCTTCGATTGTAACTTTGATTCTCTCAACAGCATCACCTGTCTCAGTTGCAAGCTTATTAACTTCTGATGCAACAACTGCGAATCCTCTACCATGTTCACCAGCTCTTGCTGCTTCAATAGAAGCATTAAGTGAGAGAAGATTAATCTGATCTGCAATGTCTGCAATACTGTTAACCATTTCACCAATTTCGCTAACAATCTTAGCTCTTTCATTTGCTTCTTTAAGTTCTTCGCTGTATTTCTCAACGATTGATATTGCATGGTCGTAAGCTTTACGTGAGCTCTCTTCAACTTCTGAAGCTCTCTTTAGGATTTCCTTAACTTCTTCTGAAGTCTTAGATGTCTCATCTGCTAAGTATTGAACTGATTCATTTACTTCATTTACAGAAGCTGATACCTCCTCAGTAGCAGCACCTGTAGACATCATAGCCTCATTTACCTTACCCATATTGTTATGGATATCACCGAACTTCTCTGATAGTTCTGTAGCTACCTGATTCATTCTCTGTGAAGAATCATTTACATTTGCAGAACCTGTTGAGATTCTACTAATTACATCACGGTTATTCTCATACATTTCATTAAGTGAACCGCTCATTAAGCCAAGTTCATCTTTACCCTTAGCATTAATCTTATCAACTGTGAAGTCACCCTTCGCAAGGTCTCCTGCAAATGCTTTAACTCTATTAAGTGTCTTAGATAAGCTATTAGCTATTAGAATAATCACAACTGCACATGCAATTACTGCAATAGCTGCTACTATTATAAGAATAATTGTTAGCTTCTGAACAGGTGCATTTATCTCTGATACTGGCATCTTAATCATAAGCTTCCAGTTTACACCAGGAATAGTTGCATAGTATAAGTTGTATGTCTCGCTCTCACCTTTGTATTCTGTAAGTCCAGATTCATTAGCTAGAACATCTTCTCCTGCTTTTGCAAGGGATGCGTTCTCATCATCCTTGATGTTAACACCATTCTGAACCTTCTCGTTATCATCCGTATAGATATATGTACCATCAGAAGTTAGAAGCATAGCTGTTCCATTCTCTCCAACCTTAATTGATGATACTATCTCAACCATTGTATCTAAGGAAATATCACAAGTAACACATCCGATATACTGACCATTACTAAAGATTGGTGCCGAACAAGTCGCCATAACTGTCTTAGATGATTCATCATAATAAGGATCTGTTATCTCAGCAGTTCCTTCTTTCATCTTGGATGCATTAGTATAATACTCCTGACTAAAGTAATCGTATTCTGCATTACTGTATTCCCATGTCTCTACGATGTTATCTCCATCTTTGTACCAATATGGTCCCATATATCTCTCTGCTGCGTTATAAGCATTTGGCTCAAACCATATTCCAGCACCGTTAATTATCTTGCTAGACTTAATAGCATCAGAGAAACTAGTCTTGAATACGTCCATTGGTGTTGACTTGTAGTAGATTGATACTTCTCTTGCAAGATTAACAGCTTACGACCTAACAATCTCAAGATCAGCATTGATCTCATTACTATTGGACTGTAACTCAGACTTCATCGTATTCTGAATCTCGTTATTAATAGTATTCTTACTATTAATTGCGCTCACAACTGTAAGAACAACAGTAGCAATGATAACTGTTGGCAAAAGCTTTATAAGCATTTGACCGCGAATTCCCATAACCCCTTTCTTTTTAGCCTTCGTTTGCCCTGCTTGTGTCTTTGTTTTGTCGTTACCCATATTTTACCCTCCTGACAAACATTTTATACATTTTCGCATTTTCTTATATACATTATTAAATAGTAAGGAATTACTCTGACTTTACTATCTGTATAGCTCTTCTTTATCGCATTATTTCGTTTCCCGATACACTTGTAAGCTGTATTAATAGTAGAGTCATTAATAATACCTTCCATAGATACCGAAATCCTATTCCCTACTTTTACTTCAATAGGAACAACTTCGCCATCCTTCTCTATTATAAATTCTACTTCATGATTATCGTCTGGTTTGTAATAGTACAAATCATATCCATTATATGTAAGACATTGGGCAATTACATTCTCGTAGATAGCGGATCTAACATTTCCCTTAATAGTATCATTGAGAATGCCTCTCTTCGTCTCGAAACCGTACATACATGTAAGGAGT
This sequence comes from Lachnospiraceae bacterium, assembly GCA_015057165.1. Taxonomy (GTDB): domain Bacteria; phylum Bacillota; class Clostridia; order Lachnospirales; family Lachnospiraceae; genus RUG191. Next base: position 29,242 of record SVEY01000014.1, read on the forward strand.
CCAGTGTCATTTATATATAGTTTAAATTGATCTTTCTTCGCATTTTCTAATGGTAAAATGCGTGTATTGCTGACATTATAACATGAATAACACATATATGCATTAATTATCCACAAAACGCTACTTCCATATTTTCTTTTTGTCTGGCCCTTCTCTACTTTAGAGTACTTGAATTTCTTCAATTCATTATTAAGCTGATTGGGGATAGAGTTATAACATCGCTTAACAAGTGTACTTTTCTTGCTGTTAAGACTTGTCTCTATATCAGTCTGATATGCACTAATTATCTTCTTCTGAATCTCAATCACTCGGGAGAAATCTTTGTTCTTAGCGAAGTCTTGCACGGCTTCTGGCATACCACCTACAACTATATACTCTCGAAATAGATTCTGGAATTTGTTATGAATGCTATCAGGAATCTCTGTCGAATCCTCCAGGTACTTGGCCATACCCGTAATTGTCTTAGAATCGAATCCATAGGACCACAAGAATTCCTCAAATCCTAGAGGATACATTGTAATCTCCTTTATATAAGATTCATCCATGTAGGAGTCAGAATCAATTCTTCCAATGGCGATAGTGTCATATCGCATATCATCTGATAATACCTGTAACACTTCTTTAGCATTATCAATATAGTGTATCTCGTCTAATATTATTAATGTCTTCTTGGGAATAAGAATTACGTTAGGAATATTAGCAGTAATTCTCTTAATTATCTCTTCTGATGTTATCTCCCCTTCAAATACACAATGAAGTGATTTCATTTTGCGAAGATTTATATAAATATAAGATTCATATTCTTCTTTACCAAAGCTTTTAGCTATAAATGTCTTTCCAACCTGCTTTGCTCCCTTTATTAGCAAAGATTTGTGTTGGCCTTCTTCTCTTCTTTGATATTTCCAGATTAACAGCTCAGAGTATGCGCTTCTTTTCAGCATATCGTCTCACCTCAAAATGCATAAAATCGTAGATTCAAATTCTATAATATGGTATGTTTTCGTAGCTATATGACTTGTTTTCGAGCTCAATCCGAACTTAAGTGCAATTCTAGCCATTTAGTCCGTTGTGATTTTCCGCTATATTTTAGAACACTTCACAATTTTCTATAAAATCAACTATATTTTTATGTTTTATACCACTTCTCTTATGTAAGGCTTTATCTAATGTCAACACGTATTTGGGGTAGAAATCCCTGATATTTTCAAGGGGTTTGTATTTATACTCCTCTTCCTTTGAAGTGCCAATTCCACCACGAGTATTGCTATTGATGTAATTTGCCACTTGTACATAGACATAGTCCATTTCTGAATCTTCAAGAACAAAGTCTATCTCACTTTTATTATTCTTCACCCTTCCTATTGCCACTTTATAGTCCCACAGGAGTGAATAATTGTATATAACATTCTTTAGAGAAGTTTCTATGTCTAAAGTATTATACAAATCCACTGCATAATAGAAACTTAGATCCGAGAGATAATACTTTTCTTTGCCCTTAATGATTCTTCTCTCAGATATGTCGAATCGTTGGCACTTATAGACTATTCTAGCATCCTCTAGAATCTGTAGATAATTATAAAGAGTCTCTTTTCTAACTGTCATATGAAGCGTCTCAGAAAGGAACTCTTGCATATCTTTTATTATAAGGGATTTACCAAAACTATTAATAACATATTTTCTAATTGCGAAAAATAGCTCTCTATTCTTTATTCTCTTATTCTTCCTTATAATCTTCTCAAATATGTCTTCTAGAACCTTCTTAGAATAAGCATGCGTATTATCATGACCGCTATTTATAACTGTATATGGGAAACCGCCCTCCATCATATACTTTGTAAATTCTTCCTGGAGGTTATCAGACACTTTCTTACCATAGAACTTCTTCATATCGAGGTATTCTTGAAAGGATAAAGTTAGCATTTCAACTGTAATGTAATGTGCCTTAAGTCTTCTTACATGCTTTGGCATTGTAGTGTAACCATTACTTGATGTTACGAATATAGAATAGCTGCTATCCTTCGTAAATTCGTTAAGTGCACGTTCGAAATCATTTACATTAAGAAGTTCATCAAGAAACAAATACTTCTCACCTGGTATCTCTATACTCTGTCTATCAACAATATCAATGAGTTTTTGGGCAGTATTTATTCCTTTGTAAGGTCTCTTATTGAAATTAATACTAATGATGTTATCTTCAGGAACGCCCTTTTCGATAAGCTCCTCAATAATGTTTTCTATAAGAGTTGTTTTGCCACAGCCTAGTACACCTGTTATGAATTTGATAGTACCTGTTTCATCATATAAGGGGCGAAGCTTATTAAGATATATCTCTCTTCTATATAACTTATTCATATTATGACTCTAAACCTATACGCAATGCTTTAACTAACTGATCTGCACAAGAGGTATCTCTTGGTCCACAAGTATTACCTGATAATTTACTCTCTATATCACCTACTGTCATGCCGTCTACCAGCTTGCCAATAGCTTTGAGATTGCCATCACACCCTCCTGTGAATCGCACATTATATACCTTATCTCCATCTAAATCATATTCTATTAATCTTGAGCATACTCCTATTGGTTTGTATTGTAAGTGTTTCATTCTTTACTTCCTTTCTGCTTTCATCATCTATTATTACATATCTTGTCCTATAGTTCACTACCATGCCGTAATTCTTCGAAGAAATCACTCATAATAGCAGAACAGTCTTCTTTCATTATTCCAGTCTCAACTTCTACCCTATGGTTAAATCCCTGCATCTGGAGAAGGTTAATAACTGAGCCTACACAGCCTGCTTTAGAATTCATAGCACCAATATATACTTTCTTCATTCTGGCCTGGAGAATCGCGCCTGCACACATAGGACAAGGTTCAAGTGTAACATACATTTCACAGTCCTCTAATCGCCAGTCCCCTAGTTTCTTGCAGGCTTGCTGTATTGCAAGTATCTCTGCATGGCTCGTGGTATTACCATCTTTATTTCTTCTATTGTAGGATTTGGCAACGACTTTTCCTTCATCGCTAACGATTACACATCCTATTGGAACATCCCCTTCTTCATAGGCTTTCTCCGCTTCTTTATATGCCATTGTCATGTATTTTATCTTCTTTTCTTCGGATCTTCTTGCTTCTTTCTCTTCTGAATTACTCTTCATTCCATTAAAGAACGCCATGTGGATTTCCCCCTTGTAATCTGATATAATATGCAATGTTACATGTATATAAGCATTACACATTTTCGATAAAATATCAAGGAAGAAGCGTTTGTTATGAGAATTGTTGGATTAATGAAAACAACCCTGCTAGATTATCCGGGCAAAGTTGCATCTACAATATTTACCGGAGGATGTAATTTCCGATGTCCTTATTGCCATAATGGTGATCTTGTGCTTAATCATACTACTATGGAGCCATATAGCGAAGAAGAGATATTTTCACACCTCAACAAGCGAAAGAACACCCTTAATGGTGTCTGCATAACAGGCGGTGAACCTACACTTCAAAGCGAACTTCCTGAATTTATTCGCAAAGTAAAGACGCTTAATCTTCTGGTTAAGCTTGATACTAACGGCACGAATCCTGCTATGCTTCGTAGCCTGTTAGAAGAAGGACTCCTTGACTATGTGGCAATGGATATTAAGCATTGCAAATCAAAATACAATGATGTAGCATGCATGAATCCACTTAATCTACAGAGCATTGAAGAATCAGTGGATATTCTTAAGAATTGTAGTATTGACTACGAATTTCGTACCACAGTAACAAGAGAACTTCACAAGATGGAAGATTTCCAAGAAATAGGTAAATGGATAGAAGGCTCCAAAGCTTATTATTTACAGCCTTACAAGGAATCAGAGCAGGTTATAAGTAAGATATTTACAACCTATTCTGCTGCTGAATTCGACGATATAGTTAATATTCTTAATAACTATAATATTGGAAATATAGAGGTTAGAGCCTTAGATTAATAGAAATACAGGTAGTATTATTATGAATTTTGTATATGAAACAGATAGATTAATTCTTAAAATATGTGGCGAAGAGATATCAGAAGATGTACTGGTATTCGACCTACATAACACCAAGGAATTCGAGGCAGTTGAGCCAATCGACGTAGATAATTTCTATAATATTGAGCATCACCGCAATATTCTTAACTATGAATATAAGAAGATGCTTCAACTTGCCGTAGTTAGATTCTGGTTATATCGTAAAGAAGATCCAGATACTATTATCGGTACAGTCTGCTTTAGAAACATTGCAAAACCTATATATTCTTCCTGCCAGGTAGGATATAGAATGGATAAAGCTCATACTGGTAAGGGTTACTGCACAGAAGCCCTTAGAGCCGGCATTAATATAATGATTAATGATCTTGAGCTTCACAGATTCGAAGCCTTAGTCCTTCCTGAGAATGCTCCATCTATAGCGATTCTTGAGAATCTCGGGTTTAAGAAAGAAGGACTTCTTCGAGATAAAATAATGATTCAAGATAAATGGAGAGACCATTATCTATACGGATTACTCTCTAGTGAATTCGTAAAATAAAAACTTCAAGTTCTTGAGTTGAACTATTATTAGTTCTCACAAGACTTGAAGTTTTATATTGCTTAATTATTCTCTTATAATTTCTTATTTATGCTCTAAAGCAAGTGTTCTGGTTGTTATATCACATACAGAGCTTGGTCCGTAGTACTGAATAGCTCCTGGATATGTGTAAGCAGTTTCAACAGCCCATGTATCTCTCTTCTGAGCAAAGTATCTAAATGGTGCGCCATCAAGATCTACTAGAGCTTTTCTTATAACTGGCTTATCTTCACCATTTCTTCTCTCAATATTCATCATTTTGGTAATTGGCATTCCACCTGCAATCCATTCCTCAGCAGGCTTAGCAAGGTTAGATACCTTAGATAAATAACCTGTATAACCATACTGGATAAGCATAAATGCGTTATATCCCAGTGAATAGCAGTAATCTGCATCAAAGTTAGATGGGAATGCACATCTTCCTTCATATCCAAAGAAGTGATGAAGTGGTGAGAATTTACCTTTGTATTTTCCCTTAGCCTTTCTTACATCAAGTGTATCAGCTACAAGTGAAGAGATTAACTTCTCTGACTCGATTAGTGATACCTGTACATTTCCATGAGGATCTCTCTCAAGGAATAACTGCTTCTGTACAAATTCAGGAAGAAGCGCGAATACCTTCATTGACTTATCTGAAAGTCCTCTTTCGATAAAATGTTCTTTAGAAGCCCAGTCAACAAGATTATTAAATTCTTCTGCACTTTCTCCAGCAAGTAATTCGTTAATCTCTGCAATAAGCTTAGAGAATTCAGGAACGAACTCAATTATTCCTTCTGGAATAATAGCTACACCAAAGTTGTCTCCATTATTAGCTCTAGCTTCTACAGAATCTGCAATCTGATTAGCAATATCTTCTAGAGACATTTTCTTAGCTGCAACTTCTTCTCCGATTAGACAGATATTAGGTTGTGTCTCAAGAGCACATTCTAGCGCTACGTGAGAAGCAGAACGTCCCATTACCTTGATAAAATGCCAATACTTCTTAGCTGAGTTAGCATCTCTCTCAATATTACCAATAACTTCACTATAAGTCTTAGTTGCTGTATCGAAACCAAATGAAGCTTCAATATCTTCGTTCTTTAAATCTCCATCAATTGTCTTAGGACAACCAATTACCTGTACACCAGTATTGTGTGCAGCCATATACTCAGCAAGTACTGCTGCATTAGTATTAGAATCATCTCCACCAATGATTACAATAGCTGTAAGTCCGTGCTTCTTCGCAACTTCTGTAACAATTTCAAATTGCTCTTCTGTCTCAAGCTTAGTACGACCAGATCCAATTATATCGAATCCACCTGTATTACGATATGAATCTATATATTGATCTGTCATCTCGATGTAATCATCTTCTATAAGACCACTTGGACCACCTTTAAATCCTAATAATACATTGTCCTTATTAGTTGCCTTAAGAGCGTCATAGAGGCCGCAGATTACGTTATGTCCACCTGGTGCCTGACCACCTGATAGAATAACACCTACTACCTGTTTCTTATTATCTGATGTATTCTTACCCTTTTCAAATGTGATCTCACATTTTCCATATGTATTAGGAAATAGTGCTGCAATCTTCTCCTGGTCAGCTACACTTTTAGTTTTCTCGCCAGTCTTTACGCATATTTCACTAATTCCATTTCTAAGCATTCCTGGAAGCTTAGGCTTATATTCATATCTTGCTTCTTGTAATGGTGATAATTTCATATTAATTTACTCCTTTAATTATTTATAATCTTATATATCGTATTATATTTAACCCAAAATGTAAAGACTTCTTATGTATTATATACCCCTACAAACAAAAAATGCCCAACTGCCTCATTATTCTCATAAATCGGTCAGTTGGACATTAGTATCATCTACTATCTGTAATTGTTTTTAGCCAAAGTATCTATCTAATAGACCCTTGAATGCCTTACCATGTCTGGCTTCATCTCTAGCCATCTCATGAACTGTATCATGAATTGCATCAAGATTAGCTGCCTTAGCACGCTTTGCAAGATCAGTCTTTCCTGCAGTAGCACCATTTTCAGCATCAACTCTTAGCTGTAGATTCTTCTTAGTAGAATCAGTTACTACTTCTCCAAGAAGCTCCGCGAACTTAGCAGCATGCTCTGCCTCTTCCCATGCAGCCTTCTCATAATACATACCAATCTCTGGATATCCTTCTCTATGGGCAACTCTAGCCATTGCAAGATACATTCCTACCTCTGAGCACTCTCCTTCGAAATTAGATCTTAGGTCTGCTAAGATGTCTTCGCTAACACCCTTTGCAACACCTACAACATGCTCTGCTGCCCATGTCATCTCGCCTTCCTGCTTATTGAATTTCTCTGCTGGTACATGACATACTGGACACTCTTCTGGTGGCTCATCTCCTTCATGTACATAACCGCATACCGAACAAACCCATTTAGCCATAATGTATACCTCCTATTATCTTAATATTTATCCCTTTATCAACTATCATCGAATAATCTTACGATGATATTCTTATTATAACTTAATTGTTCGCAAATGGAAACTTAAAAATTTATTATTCATTGTCACTGACATATTTCTTGATAATTTCCAAATTCTCTTCTCTTTCTCTTGGATTATTATCGCATCTGTCTTCTCCAAATCCCAGTTCTTCTTCAAATCTAAGGTTGGCTTTATCAATTATGCTTTTTTTATAGAACTTATTACAATTAGAATAAACCATCAGACGTCCAGATATTATATATTCATCTGCAAATTCCATGTTATTTGTATATTCCCTATCCTCTACTACCCAGGATTCATTTTCGCCTTTAATTGGTACTCTTTCTATTCCAAATATATATAAGTCCGCTTTAGAGCTTATAATTTTAAGTGCCTTTTCTATAAAATCATCTTGCATCATATCATCACAATCCATGAATGTGATATAGTTACCATTAGAATTCTCTCGCAGTCGTCTCTCAATTGACCTAATACTGATTCTATACCGTGCCTGATATATTCCTCACAATTATATGTTGGAATAATAACAGATAGTTTCATTTCATTACCAGATATACCATAGCCGGAACAACAATAGCATACGTCAGAGCCTGCATTGCCTGAGCAATATATACCACCACTATATCAGCCGCCACATCATTGACTATGCTGTTAAGATTGGCAGAGAACAGATTCTGAAATGTAAATATACACATCAGTGCAAGAAAGAATATGAAAAATACAGGATATGTTTTTATCAAAGAGATAAACGACATCTTACTTGCCATAAGATTACCGAGAGTATCTGATTTCTATTGAATTTTTTAACAACTGTATTATATGAACTCATACTATTCCCATCCCTCGTCAGTTCGGGCTGAACCCTCCGGTATACCCGGCAGAATCAATCCGCCATCAACTCTTAGTGTTATGCCCGTGATATACGATGCTTTGTCCGATGCCAGAAATGTTACTGCATTAGCAATATCCTTAGGTGTGCCTGCACGACCTAAGGGCACAGTATCTTTTAGATTGTCCCAAAAATCAGGAATGGTATTCAGGGGGCTTTCGGCTATTCTCTTATCCCAATAATATTCCATATCAGAAGGTTTATCAATGAATGCTATCTCTTCCTTAGTTCTTATTCTTATGGCCCCGGGTGCCACATTATTAATTCGTATTCCGTATTCTGCAACATCAAGCGCAAACGCCTCAATCATCTTGTTAAGACCTGCTTTCATACCGCAATACAGTCCACAATTAGGATAAGAGCGTTCTCCTCTTGAGGAGGTTATATTAATAATATTACCTTTGATCTTATTATCTATCATATATCTCGAAGACAGATGCATCATCTTGATATATGTACGAAAATCAAGATTAAGAAGAAAATCAAGATTGTCGTCAGAAAAATCCTGTATTGCACGGGGTTTGTTAACACCAGCATTATTAATGCATAAGTCTAATGAACCTAGAGAACTTATCGCTTTATTAAAAAAAATATCTGCGCCGTCCTTCTTGGAAAAATCAGCATCAAATGGATAACACTCAGCTCCCAGACTTGTTACAAGACTTGTTGTCATATCTACATAATAATCACTATTATCTGCACCACTATAGTAAGAGAAGGCTATATCATAGCCTTCTTTCGCAAGTGCAACACATATTCCTCTTCCTATTCCTGATTCTCCTCCAGTAATAATTGCTTTTTTTCTCATCTTTATACCCCTATCTTAATAATTACGCTTTATATTCTACATTGTAGAACCTTAGTAGTTTAATTATAATTTAGTTAGAATTAAAATGAAACCATAAAACCTTCATAAATGTTAATTTTCTTATTCTTAAAATATTGTTGTATAATAGCCTTATACAAATAACACATTTACACCATACATAGGAAAGAGGTGACTAATATGAATACTAAGAAGATTAACAAAGAACAAATACTTGCTGTTTTACTTTTTGCATTTTTCTATATTATACAGTTATGCCTTATTGGATATACTATTACATTCTTCAAGGCGTGTGGCGCATCAGAACAGATAGCAGGAATAGTAGTTGCCATTGCATGTGCTATAGCAACATTTCTTCAGCCTGTTCTTGGAAATGTTGCTGATAGAAGTAGAAGGTTTAATTGGAAGATAATACTATATATACTTACAATAATACTTATTGTTATATCAGTTAGACTTATATTCTTCAATGCTTCCATGCTTGATATAATACTATTCTGTGCTGCCATTGTTATAGCTTTCTGTATGTCACCACTTATTAATGAGAGCTGCTTCTATTACAATACTAAGGAGCATCCAGTAAGCTTTGGCCCTGCAAGAGCCGGTGGTTCCCTATCCTATGCACTAGTATCCTGGTTAATTGGAAGCCTAATGGAGAATATAAGTCCTGCAGTGGTTCCTACTGCTGCCTTGATTGCTGGAGTTGGTACACTTGTAATTCTTCTTATAATGCCTAAGGTAGACCATATAACTAGAGAAACAACTGACAACTCTTTAACTACAGAAGAAAGTAATTCATTGAAGGTATCATTTTTCGCATTTATTAAGAAGTATTCTGTCTTCTTTATTTTCTTCTTTGCTTTAATATTTATATTTACATTCCAGAATCTCTTCTCTGCTAATCTTATTAACATTGTTAATGACGCTGGCGGAAATTACGAGACATTCGGAATAGCAACAGCCATTGCTGCAATTGTAGAACTACCTATTATGTTCTTATTCTCCAAGATTCTGAAGAAATTCTCTTCACAGTCTCTTATTGTTTTTGCAGCAATCTGTTACATAATTAGAAGCATACTATTCATTATGGCAAGTAATATAGCTTTAATTATTATTGCCCAGATTCTACAAGCACTAACATATGCTATTATTATTCCATCCATGGTCTACTTATCAGACGATACTATGTCAAGAGAAGACAAGAACAAAGGCCAGACAATAATGGGTATGACAATATCTATAGGAACAATACTTGGTTTCCTACTAGAAAGCTCACTTGTTGGAAATGGCACTCAGTTTGTAATGATAATAGGTATGGTAATTACTTCAATTGGTGCACTACTTGCTGTAATAGCATATATTCTCTATAGAAAGAAAAAGGGAACAAATAATAATGAATAATGATAATATACTACTGTCAATTATAATACCTACTTATAATTGCGAAGAATTCATTGATGAAGGAATTACATCAATACTTTCACAGCTTCCTGATAACTGTGAGCTTATACTTGTTGATGATGGTTCAGAGGATAACACTAGAGATGTTATATCTAAATACGAGAATTGTAAGAGTAATGTGAAGGTTATATATAATAATCATCAAGGTGCATCAGGTTCTAGAAATCTTGGTATTGATAATGCTAGAGGAAGATACATTACTTTCATGGATTGCGACGATATGATGCAAGAACATTTCCTGGAGAAAAGTCTGCCAATGACGGACTCATGCGATGATCTATACATATTTGGCATAGAAAGATTCCCTATTGATGGAGACAGTGAAGTGTGGGGCGTTAGAGATAATATCTACGAATCAAATCACACATTTGCAGATGCATTTATTAGAGGCGAAAATCTTATGACATACTCTAATTGCAATAAGTTCTATAAGAAAAATATTATAGATTCTGTTAATCTAAGATTCGAAGAAGGTATGGGATTTGGAGAAGATAGAATCTTTAACTTCGACTACATTAAGTTATGTAAAGGAAGAATAGTTACCTCTTCCCTATTGCAGATAAAATACATACAGAGAAGTGAGATATCTATGTCAACTAAGCCTATTCCTGATTACTATAATATAGTTATGGGCTTACATAAGGCTAAGGTTGATTGCTTTACAGAGCTTTCTCTCAATACAACTACAGAAGAAAAAGTAGCCTTCATTAGAAAAGACTTCGAGAAAGAAAAAAGGGACGCGCTTGAAAGAGAAAACTCCTAAAGCGCGCCTAAATTTATTAATTCATATGTCTAGCCTATTACATCCTGCTCTTCTAACTTCCTCTCAATAAAGGCCTCGAATTTCTTACCTCTCATTCCAATTAATCCTATTAAGAATGATACCAGAACATAAGCTAGTAATCCTACTAACGCCCATAGGAAGTCATACTTATATAGTCCTCCAATTGCTTCTCTTAGTGCCGACAAGCCGTATGCAAATGGCATGTATTTATATAGTACCTGGAAGAAGCCTGGAAGAACTTCAACTGGGAAGGTTCCACCACTTCCTGCTACCTGTATAACCATTAAGACTACACATATTGCCTCTCCTACTGAGCCAAAGGCATAGGTTAGAGAGTATAATAAGAATGTAAATGAGAAGCTTGTAAATGCGCATCCTATATACAAGAGAACTGGGTGTTCACAATTAATCTGTACGTAGAACATGCAACCAGCGTATGTTATTATTGTCTGAAGCTGTCCCATAAGGAAGAATAGTACGTATCTTCCAAAGAATTCCTGGTATGGTTTAACATTCATAAGCCCTACAATTGGCTTAACTTTAGTCTTCATTATGGCAACAAGTATAAGCGCTCCAAACCATATAGATAGTACAATATAGAATGGCGCTGTTGCATCACCATTAGTCTGCATTGGGAAAATTGGCTGCTTATCTAGAGATACTGGCTCAACAATAAAGTCTGCAATAATCTCTGGATCAGTTTCAATAATCTTAGCTAGTAGCTGATACTGCTCATTATTCTCTAAATCCTCCATGTCTTTAATAAGATCACGAAGACCTGTCTGCATCTTAACTACTTCTGCCCTTGTAGATAAGAGATTACCCTTACCTAACTTCATCATATCAGGATAACTTTGAAGTATATTTGCAAGGTCGTTAATTGAATCTGATGAATAATTAAGCAAATTCTTAACTTCAAGTAACGAATTCTCAACGGAATTCACTGACTGTCTAAGCTGTGGTTTCACACTATAGGTATAGTTTCTTGATAAAGTCTTAATACCATTTCTACATGCATCAATATCTGCTCTTGTAGCATCAATAGCATTTCTTGCATCTTCTAAAGTCATACTTGGAAGAGGTTTGAGTGAATTAAGATCACTCGATATCTTGTCCATATCAGCATCAACCTTAGCCGCATCAGAACTAATAGTTGGATTAGTATTCCTGACATTTTTTATTCCAAGATCGTAGGCATTCTTAATTGCTTCCTGGGCTGTTATAATTGAATCTATCTGCTTATCTGTGATATTCGTATTAAGATTGATTGAATTATATAATTCGTTCATCTCATCATATAACAGAGACAATTTACCTTCTGTCTGATTCATTGTCTGCGTTGCAATATCAGATACTGTATCAACTGTATTCTCAGCAACATTTGTTGTAGCTTGAGCTGCATCAGCCATGGATTTGCCTGTCTCCTTCAAGGCATCTAATTCGTCTGTTACTTCTTTGGCAGCATCCATAACAGCACCTGCTGAATCTATAAGGCTGACATAGGAATCAATTATTGTAATACAAGTTGTTATATCACCATCTAGATCATATAACTTGTTAAGCGCTGTGTTAGTGAGATTCGTACCTTGATTATCTGATATAGCATACTCACTGACTTCTAATAATATCTTAGCCAATGTACTTACGAATGCCTTATCTACCTCAGTTTGAATGGAAGTCTTAACCTTGCCAGTTATCTTAGGGGCAATGGCATTCTTCTTCTCATTCTCATAATAATGAATAACTGGATTGTTAATATCTCCACCTAGGAAACTTATCATATCTTCTGAGAATCGCTCATTAACCACAAGGGCAGCATAATATTCTCCAGAATATACTCCATTAATGGCATCCTCTGATGTATCTGTAAATACCCAATGAATAGCTTTATTCTCCTTCAAATTAGCGATAATCTTATCACCAATATTAAGCTTCGCATCATCAATAGATATTCCAATATCATCTGAGGCTACAGCAACAGATATATTGCTTGTTGCACTCTCTGAATAAGGATCCCAGTTTGATAGTGTATTAAACCAAGCATACAGACTAGGAATAACAGCAAGTCCCATAATTACGACTACTGCTACAACATTTGTATATAATCGCTTGGCATCATGCATAAAGATTCTAAAGATATTTTTCATGAATCTTTCCTCCTTATCTTATCGCCAAGCTTATTAATTTTCTCTTGAGTCTCTTTTCCTGCTTGCTCACGTTGTTGATGAATTTTCTCTAATTCTTTCTCAAGACGTTCTTTCTCTGCAGTAATTTTGGTTTCTAAATTATCTACCTTATCATTTATGGCCTGATCTATATCATCACCCATTAGATTACGATCTAGATCATCATCTATTACGCCAAATTCTTTCATTTTGTTAAGGACTTTATAATCAGTATATTCCACATATAGCAAGTAAAACGCTATACCAAAAAGGGACACTATCCATAGCATAAGGAATAGGAACTTTGTGCCTGGAATAATAAAGCATAGGAATAAGAAGACAAGAGGAAGGATAATATTAACTTTAAATCCCATTCTTATCTTTCTTTGATTCTTCTCATGTAGTTGTGCCTCGTAGTTTTTGACCTGCTTATAGATCTCCTCGTAGTCTTTAGACATAACTATAGCACCTCTGTATCTTCCATTCTCTTGTTCATATATTTCTTAAGTGACTTAAATGGCTTTCTAATCCATACCCCAATTACTAGAGCTAATATAATGAATATAGATAGCTCTAATAGATATACAAGATAATCCATCTCGTATAATCCTCCTACACATTCTCTTAGTGCATTTATTGCATAAGGGAATGGGAAGAATAAATATACGTTTCTAAAGAACTCTGGTAACAGTTCTATAGGATAAGTTCCACTTGATCCGGCAATCTGAATAACAAGTATTACTACAGATATCGCCTTTCCAACATCTCCGAATGCCTCCACAAGAGCATATATTAGTAGTGTAAATGTTAAGCTTGTGAATGCAGATGCAAAGTAGAATAGGAAAGGATGTAAACACTGCACCTTAAAGAATGCCAAATCCCCTACAACTGTAATAAGCGCCTGTAATTGACCTATTATAAAATACATTCCATATCGTCCGAAGAAACGCTGTGTACTTGTCATATCAGGATACTTCTTAGAACTTGGAGCCGGACGAACTATAGCTGCAAGAATAATTGCACCAACCCATATAGCAAGTACTGTATAGAATGGTGCTACTGCAGAACCATAATTCTCAACTGGGTATATATTAGTTGTCTCTATCTGAACAGGTTCAGAGAAAAACTGACCATAAAGCTCAGGATCTCCATTAAGTGTATCAAGTAGTATCTGAACCTTTTCATTATTAGATGCTTTATCAACCTTATCAATAATCTTACTCAGGCGTGTATTAATCTCTCCAAGAGCCTGGCTAGTCTTATTCAAACTTATTGTTCCTGCATTAACCGCCGTATTAAGTGATGAGAACACCTTATCCATTCCATTAATTGTCTGTCCCGTCTGTCTCATCAATGTACTTGCATCAGTAAGAACTATTCTAAGGTCATCCATGCATTGATTAAGTTGTGGTATTAACTGACCGTTAATAGAACCCTGGGTATCATTAATAGAATTAATACATTCATTAATTGATTTCTTAGCATCCGCTTCTCTAGCCTCAATATTAGATATAATGGTATCTCCTATTCCATCAACCTTAAGGGCACTTACGACTCCATCTACTTTATCTACGGAATTTCTCACCTTCTTAATTTGACGTTTTGCTTCTTCTAATTTTATTTTCTCAGCTGGAGTTGCACCTTGAATTGTTGCATCAATTGCATCCTCAAGGGCTTCTATATCTGTCTTTGCTAATTCCACATCACTTTGAGTAGAAGATATAGTACTACTAATAGCTTTCATGTCATTAAGAACAACAGCTTGGTTAAGTTTATTATTGATATTACCTAGGCTTGTCTGAATTGTCATAACAACAAGATTGACCTGATTAACATAATCATTAAGGGTATCTTGTGTAGCACCAATACTATTATTAGTATTCTCAAGTGCATCTGCGCTAGCTATACTTCTCTCCCCTATTACTTTAGAATCAGCATTTGCAGTTTTAATAGCCGCTGTAAGAACCTGATTACCTGCTATAACAGAATTAATAGTATTCTGATAATCCTGCATCTGATCGCTGACTCTCTTCATCTTATCAATAAGACCATCTATGCCGCCTTCTTCATCAATATCAGCAGATATCTCATTAATATCTCTGAATACCTCAGAGGTCATTACTTTCACGAACTTAGTATTAATCTTAGTCTGAATCTTCTCAACAACAGTATCACTTATCTTAGTAGCTACTGGATTCTTCTTCTGATTCTCGTAGAATATAAGCTGTGGCTTATTAACTTTCTCTGTAAATACGTTGTACATGTTATGAGTAAAATCTTCGCTTATTACTATAGAAGCATAGTATTCGCCTGATTCTACACCTTCTTTTGCTTCTTCAGGTGTACCTACAAAGTGCCATTTTACACTGTCACTTTCTTTGAGATCATTTATAACTTCTTGACCTACATTCCTATAGACTCCTTCTTCATCGGTATAACCTTTGTCTAAAGAAACTGCTGCAAGATCAAGATTGCCTGTATTGCCATAAGGATCCCAGTTCGCATATATATTAAACCATGCATATAGAGCAGGAAGAATACATATACCTATAGCAACAACAAGTGCAAATAGGTTATGGGTTACACTTATGATATCATCTTTGATAATTCTCTTAATATTCTTCATATTATCCTCTTGATTAAACTATAATCTATTCATCATATAATCCTAGAGATAACGTATTACGGGACACTTCCTTAGCATTATATAGAAGTTCGTCTGCCTTATGTAGGTATTCGTCTAGTGTGTCTCCTTCTTTTGGATTACCATAGCATATTCCTTGAGATATTGTAACTACATCACTGGCCTTGGAATATTCATGCTTTATTCTTTCTGCCTCTATTCTATCCTTTAGTTCATGAGCCATCTTATCAATATCTGAATACTCGAAGTCCTCGTAGATAATAATAAACTCATCTCCGCCATAACGGGCGCAGAATACTTTACCATATTGCTTCTGCATCAATATAGCATTTGCAACAGATTTGATACATTCATCTCCGGCTTGATGACCATAATTATCATTGTATTGCTTGAAATAATCAATATCTAATATCTCTATTGCAAAGCTTGTATTATTAGTAATAGCATTTTCAAATGCTTCTCTTCCATGTTTCTGAAGTCCGAATCTATTAGCCATTCTAGTCATAGCATCCGTCTCTGACTTCTTTTGTAATGCCTTATTTTCCTTCTTAAATTCTTTAGTAATAGCAGTAAGATCATTGAAATTGTTACGAAGATTTATCATATTCGTAACCATATTGTGATTCTCCTGCTCCATGTATTCAGTTAGCTCATAATAAAGAACTGCAGAACGCATATATTCAGCACGTTTGTTAGTATTCCTGTAATACTTTATCTTAAGAGATAGTAGTTTTCTCTCAAGATTCTTAACAGCAGTGACCTTCGTAAGTCTCTCAACTGTATCTAATACAATAAAGAAATCATCATAATACTCTATCTTGAGAAGCATTGATAGATACTCATATATATCATCAAAGAAATCCATAATTGGTATATGAGAGTCAATGATTTTATTCATATCGTAGATAACAACATCACGCTTACTGTAGTTACCCTGTTCCTGACAGAGTCGCGCCTGAAAACTGTACACAACGATTTTGTCCATTTCATCAAGGTCCTGCATACACTCATATTCAAGCTTCTCCATAAATTCATTGGCTTTATCAATATTATCAAGATATAGATAAGCTTTACCCATTCCCACATATACATTTGTTAGATTTTGTATATAACCTGTTAGATTATCATTATTAATAATATAGTTATATGAAGACTTTATATGGTCTAGGGCCTTCTGGTACTCCTCTATGTTAAGATATAAAGCACCCATATTCATATTAACAATCCACTCTAGATTAGGTAGCTTGTATTTCTGACAGATAGACAAAGCTTTAAGGTAATAATCCATTGCAAAAGGAGCATTTCCACGGTTAAGAGACATTATTCCAAGCATGTTATTAGCCATTACAACATAGCCCCATTCACCAATCTGTTCCATGAGACTCATACAGCTTATCATCTCTTTGTAGAACTTCATCACATCATTAAGAAGATAGTAGGTCTCACCTCTGGAAAATTGTGCAAATCCTACTAATGCTTCATCTTCTAAGTCATTACCAAACTTTTCTAATTTGTTACAACTATCCAGAACTACCTGAGGATCTGCTCCACGATACTTCTGTATCTTATGTATTAAGTTTTGTACGTCGTCCTGATATTTTAAAATATCCAAATTAGTACCTCTAAATCATTATTTTGTCACTAGAACTAGCTGTTCTTTATTTCATAAATGCAATTTGAAAGTTTTGCAAATTCTTCTAATGTTAGGACTTCTCCTCTAATATCCTGCCTAAAGTTCGCTTTAACAATGGCTTCGGTAACCTGCTCCTTACTTAGACCAAGCTTAGGATAATTCTTAAGGCCATTAGCTAGAGTTTTTCGCCTCTGATTAAATGAAGCTCGTATACAATCGAATAATAATTCTTCATTTTCAACCTTAACCGGGCATTCTGTATTAGTAACAAGCTTTATTACTGCAGAATCCACATTTGGCTTGGGCATAAAACAATTTGCCGGGACATCACATACAATCTCTGGAGTTGTATAGTAAGCTACCGCTAGAGATAAAGCGCCATATTCCTTTGAGCCAGGACCTGTCATCATACGACTTGCAACTTCTTTCTGCACCATAACAGTTATTGATTCAATAGGAAGCTTTTTCTCAAGTAATTCCATAATAATTGGCGTCGTGATGTAATAGGGAAGGTTAGCAACCACTTTAATAGGCTTTCCTTCGTTATATTCCTCAGCAATGCTCTCTATGTCTGTCTTAAGTATATCGTTGTTAATAATAGTTACATTATTATGGTTAAATAGTGTGTCTTCTAGAATAGGTATCAGATGCGTGTCAATTTCTACCGCGATTACTTTAGATGCTGCCTTAGATAATTCTTCAGTCATTGTTCCTATACCTGGACCAATTTCTAACACGACATCACCACTTCGTATATCGGCATTTTCTATGATTTTAGATAGTATATTATCATCAATTAAGAAATTTTGTCCGTATTTTTTTTGAAATGTAAATCCAAATCTGTTAAGTACTGCTGATACATAAGTTGGATTAGTAAGATTTCCCATATTATTTCCTATATCTTGGTTCTATTACAAAGCATTAATTTAATATCCAGTCTACATACCTATTCCATAGAACGAGCATGCATTTTGCCAGGTTATTTCCTCTACCTGTTCTTTGGAAATGTTCTTTATATTCGATATTCTCTCTACAATATATGATAGCTTCGTGGAATCGTTTCTCTTACCTCTATATGGCTCTGGTGCCATATAAGGACAATCTGTTTCCACAAGAATACTCTCGAGTGGTATTTCTTCTACAGTCTCTCGAAGCTTTCTTCCATTTTTAAATGTGACAACTCCGCCAACTCCTATGTAATAACCAAGCTTTACATATTCTTTCGCCATCTCTGGACTTCCTGAATAACAATGAACTACTGCTCTTGTATCAAGCGTTGATTTTGCTTCTTTAAGTATATCAAATGTGTCTTTACTAGCCTCTCGCGAATGAACTATAACAGGTTTATTCACCCTGGATGCCAATTCCAATTGTACTTTAAACCACTGTTTCTGAAGATTATGATTATCCTCTTCTTTATCCCAGTAATAATCCAGTCCAATCTCACCTATGGATACGCATTTTCTATTAGTCGAAAGGTTCTTAAGTTCTTTTATGACTTCTGGTATTACATCTACACTTTCCTTAATTGATAAAGCATTTCTCTCTTCTCCATCTATTGGAAATGCAACTTCACTAGGATGTATACCAACTGCTGCATAGATATCTTCATATTGCCCTGCAAGTTCCACTGACTGCTTAGATGTATCAAGGGTCGAACCCACATTTACTATTCGTCCGATATTATTCTCTCTCATAGCACAAAGAAGTTCGTCCCTGTCCGGTGCGAACCTCTTATCTTCATAGTGGGCATGACTATCAAAAATCATACTATACCTCTCTTAACAAATTTCTGCTCCATTAGGCATATCCTTCTCAGGAGTTACTAGTGCGAGATTTCCTTTATCGTCTTCTGCACAAAGTAGCATTCCTTCTGAAAGCACCCCAGCAAGCTTCGCAGGCTTAAGATTTACTAGAACCATTACTTTCTTGCCTACCATCTCTTCTGGAGAATAGTATTTCTTAATACCTGACACAATCTGTTTTACTTCACTACCGATTTGTACCTGTGAACAAAGAAGTTTTTTTGATTTTGGAACTTCCTCACACTTAATAATTTCACCTACCTGGAATTGCATCTTGCCAAATTCATCAAATGTAATCTCATCCTTTGGCTCAATATCAATGCCTGGCTCAACTGTTTTACTTTCGTCAGAAGGATGTAACTCTTCAACAGTCTTAAGTACTTCTTCCATATCTAGTCGCTCAAATAATATCTCCGGCTTCTGTGTAACACACGTGCCTGTTGGATAATTGCCAAATTTGTCTAAATTATCGTACTGTACAGGCTCCGTATTAAACTGCTCTAATATTCTATCAGAAGTACTTGGCATGAAGCTGTGTAGAAGTGTTGCACCAACAGTAATTCCCTCTGCAAGATTGTATAGTACTGTTGCAAGTCTATCGTTTTTGTCATCATCCTTTGCAAGTGCCCAAGGCATCGTCTCATCAATGTACTTATTACAACGACGGAACAAATCGAATATAATTGAAATTGCATCAGCAACTCTAAGTTCTGCCATCTTAGCCTCGACTCTTGCCTTAGTTCCTGTTATAACCTCTTTCAAATCATCATCAATGGGCTCATTTACTTCTTTATCAAAGATAACGCCGTCAAAATACTTGTTACTCATAGACAGTGTACGATTAACAAGATTACCTAATATATTGGCAAGTTCAGAATTAGTACGCTCTACCATTAATTCCCATGAAATAGCACCATCATTCTCGAATGGCATCTCATGAAGAAGGAAGTAACGAACTGCATCAACGCCGAATATATCAACGAGTTCGTCTGCATATATAACATTTCCAGCAGATTTACTCATCTTGCCATCAGCAAGTATTAACCAGGGATGACCAAATACCTGCTTAGGTAGTGGCTCATCTAAGGCCATTAAGAAAATAGGCCAGTAAATTGTATGGAAGCGTATTATATCTTTACCAATCAGATGTAAGTCCGCTGGCCAGTATTTATTATATTGTGGAGTAGAATTGCCCTCTGCATCGTAACCAATTCCTGTAATATAGTTCGTAAGTGCATCAAGCCAGACATATACTACGTGTTTGTCATCGAAATCAACTGGTATTCCCCACTTAAAAGATGTACGTGAAACGCACAAATCTGTTAATCCAGGTAGTAGGAAATTGTTCATCATCTCGTTCTTTCTAGATACAGGCTGAATGAATTCAGGATGAGTGTTAATATGCTCTATCAATCTATCAGCATATTTACTCATCTTGAAGAAGTATGCTTCTTCCTTTGCAGGCTGAACTTCTCTACCACAGTCAGGACATTTACCATCAACAAGCTGGGACTCTGTCCAGAAAGACTCGCAAGGTGTGCAATACATTCCCTCGTAAGCCCCTTTGTAGATATCACCTTTATCATAGAGCTTCTTAAATATCTTCTGAACCTGCTTCTCATGATCTTCATCTGTAGTTCTGATGAATTTGTCGTAACTTGTATTCATCATATCCCAGATATTTCTAACGGTTGTAGATACATCATCAACGAATTCTTTTGGTGATATTCCTGCTTCTTTGGCTTTATTCTCTATTTTCTGACCATGTTCATCAGTTCCAGTCTGAAAGAATACATCATATCCTTCCTGTCTTCTGAACCTTGCAATGGCATCAGCAAGTACTATCTCATATGTATTTCCTATATGAGGTTTTCCTGATGTATATGTAATTGCTGTTGTTATATAATACTTACCCTTATTCGACATCTCTTATCCTCTTACTATTTATTTTTTTGAAAATGTTTATTTTGTCTTGTCATCTTCTTCAACAACTTCAGCATCTACTTTCTCAGCAGTGTCTTCTTCTGTCTCAGCTTCTTCCTTAGTTCCATCAAGTCTTTCGCCACATTTATTACAATAAACTGCTTCAGCATTATTGAGTGTGCCGCATGCGGGACAGTCAATTCCGCCTTTTAACTTATCAATTTCAACCTGAAGAGCATCCATTCTGTTTAGCGCATCTGTAATATCTGAAAGATCCTTTTTCTTCTTGTCTTTATTCTTCTCGTAGAAATCTCTTCCAATTCCTTCATAGCGACTCTTAACGAACTTCTCAGCGTCTCTATATTCACGCTTAAGTCTTGCAATCTCTTTCAAGTCCCTTGCTCTTTCTTTTACATCATTTGAAGCATCAACAATTGCTTCTGAGATATCATCTATAAATCCCATTTTGTTCCTCCTTATTAACTCATTTTTCTTATAAATAAATACTATGTTCAATTATAGAACTTTTCTATACTAATTTCCATAAATTACAATATTTTTTGCCTTAATTAGAGTACCGGGAAAACCCCTGTTTCCCTAAGGCATACATACACCATAAATAGCACATATAGCACAACCATTATAGCACCTTCTATTCTGTTAATTCTCTTCTTGGTAATACAGAAGATAAATATTAGAATTGAGAAGAATAATAGTACGCATATATCAATTATATTCTCTACAGCAAATGGAATCGGGCTGATCGTTGCTGCAATACCAAGTACAAATAATATGTTAAATATGTTAGAACCAATTACATTTCCAATAGCCATATCAAGCTGATTCTTACGAGCTGCAACTATTGATGTTACAAGTTCAGGAAGGGATGTTCCGACAGCACATATTGTAAGTCCTATAATTGTATCTGACACTCCTAATGCACCTGCTATTGCAACAGCGCCATCTACAACCCAATCTCCACCGAACTTTATGGCAACCATACCGATAATAATAAATATAATGGACTTCCATACAGGTAAATCCTTTACCTCTTCTTCCATTTCATCAGCTAATGAACGTTCTGCTGCTACTCCAGTTTCAAGAGCTCTCTTTCTTGCTTTCATAGCCGATACTATTAACACAGTAATGAACCCTATAAATAGAACCAGATATATAATTCCTGCAAGTCTATCTATCTCCCAATTCATTCCATAGCTTCCATCTTCCTTAAGTCCGAAGACACCAAGGAATATCATAAGGATTGCACAGAATATGGAAAATGGATAATCTCTCTTAAGAACATCTTTGCTAACAGAAAGATTATTAAATAAAGCACATATACCAAGAACCATCATCAGATTGAAAATGTTAGATCCCACAACATTGCTTACTGCAAGGGAGTTAGCATTATTCATGGAAGCAGATACTGAAACTGCGGCTTCAGGCAGGCTTGTTCCCATTGCTACTATAGTCATACCTATTATTAATGGGGGAACTTTGAGCTTCTTCGCAATGGATGAACTACCCTCAACGAATATGTCTGCTCCTTTAATTAGTAATACGAATCCAATGATAAGTAGTATTATCTTGAATATTAATGAACTTGTTATGGCTGTTAATGTTGCCATTCTTTTTTCTCCTTTATATAAATTATATTATCGACAAATCAATGAATCCTAATCCTTCTAATAGTATCTTTATTCCAAGTAGAACAAGGATAATTCCACCTATTAGAGTTGCTACAAATCTATATCTACTTCCAAAGATATTACCTATTAACACACCTATTGCAGATATAATAAGGGTTATAATTCCAATTATTGCAATAGCAAGGACTATATTAATATCCTCATAGAATGAAAATGTTACTCCAACAGCCAGTGCATCTATACTTGTTGCTATTGCAAGTAAGGTTATTTCCTTGAAGCTAATAGGCTTGTCTTTTTCTTCTGCTATATCTTTCTCATTTCTTTCTTTTATAGCATCTATAATCATTTTAATTCCTATAAATGCTAGTAATACAAATGCTATCCAGTGAGAGAACTGCATAACGTATTTTGCAAATATATTGCCAAGGAAGTATCCTATTAATGGCATAATCGCCTGAAATCCACCAAAGAATGAAGCAATGATTATTAGCTGACTTTTATTTACTTTAGTCATTCCAAGGCCTTTGCATATTGATACAGCAAAGGCATCCATTGCTAACCCTATTCCAAGTAAGATAAAATCAACTATTCCCATTTTTTCTCCTATTTCTTACGAATCCAGCTTGCAACAATAGCAATTATTTCTCTTGTAAAATAAGTAGGATACATGTATTTTGTAGTGCTTGCATTTATCGCCTTAGCCTTAAGCCCACATCGAGATGCATAGAGAGAAGCCCTGTATTGATGATATTCACTTGTGGCAATTGCTACTGATTTAGATAATCCCTTCTCATCAATGATTCTTTTCGAATTTTGAATATTCTCACTTGTGTTCTTAGACTTATTCTCTACAATAATCTTACTTTTTGGAACACCATATTTTGCAAGCTCAATAGCTATGTATTCTGCCTCAGAATCATAGAATTCTGTTGTATTTCCTCCACTGGCAATGCATACACTATCCGGATGCTTATCAAGATATCTTGCTGCTGCTTTAATACGTTGATTAAGTGCTTCGCAAATTGATGATTTACAACTGCATCCTAGTACTATCACAACATCTTCATTTCCAGCTATATTATTCTTGGCATTGACCATTTTCATGTTAATCACAATAACAAGAATTAGTATGAGAAGTACAATTACACACAGAACTATCTTGAAATTCATTGAAAACAGCCATGAAAATGTTCCAAATAATAACACCAGAACACTTACTATCATTCCTACTGCATTTCCATAATTGATTATTCCCTTCTTACCAAGTGGCAGATAGAAAAGAATAATTCCTGTTATACCAATTACCATAAGTAGTATTCTTAATATCATTGCGTCTCCTTATTAATACACTAATAAGCTAATTTACCCCTTCTATATATTATATAGAAGGGGTGAAGTAAAGTCTAATCTATTCTTGAGTATTTTTAGCAGCTTTTTTCTCTTTAAACTCAGTAATCTTTTTGTCAATGAATTTCCATAATGGCTTTGCAATAGCCCAACCTGCAACACCACAGATAACACCTACAACTAATCCAGCAATAACATCTGTTGGCCAGTGTACGCATACATATAGTCTTGAAATACCAATTATTGTTGCAAGAACTAATGCTCCAACGCCCCACCATTTATATTTACCCTTAAGTGTTGCGAAAACAGCCACTGCAGAAGCAAAACTTGCTGCTGTATGACCTGAAGGGAATGAGAAATCATTAGGGAAACTAACAAGCATTTTCATATTTCTTATCCAGTCAGGACCACCTTCAAAGAACATAAGCCAACCAGGTCTACACCTGATAAATATTGGCTTAATAATTCCGTTACACAGAATTATATCAAGAAGCAATGCTATAAATGAAGCCAGCCCGATATGTCTTGTCTTAGGAATGATTAAAAGGACTACTGTAAGTATAATCCAGAATATTCCTGCATCTCCTAATTTTGTTACAAGTGGCATAAATACATCAAGAAATGAATTATGAATATCATAGAACCACTTCAGTAATGATAATTCCCAATCCCAGTAGAAAATATTGGATTTCTCTACTAAGGAAACTAACTTTTCTGATGCGCCAAAAGCCATCAATGCCGCATAATCAATTGTCATTTTTCTCCTCCTTTTGCCATTTTTTATTAAGAATATATAACTTTACAGAATTTCTTCTTACCCTTCTTAATAATGAACTCTTCACCAAATGCTTCAGGACCATAATTTGTATGAATATCTGTTATTTTATCTCCATTAACAGATACACCGCCCTGCTGTACATTTCTTCGTGCTTCAGAACGTGATGGAGCAAGCTCTGCAGCTACAAGAATTCCAAGAATATCTATTTTACCATCTCTGAAATCTTCTTCTTTTAATTCCACACTTGGCATGTTCTCACTAGAACCATTTCCAGAAAATAGCGCTTTCGATGCATCTCTTGCCTTATTAGCCTCTTCTTCTCCATGAACAAGCTTAGTTAACTCGTATGCAAGAATGTCTTTTGCTTCATTAAGCTGACTTCCCTCCCAGCTTTCCATCTTGCTGATTTCATCTAATGGTATGAAAGTAAGCATTTTGATACATTTAATAACATCTGCATCATCCACATTTCTCCAATATTGATAGAATGTGTAAGGTGGTGTCTTGTCAGGATCTAGCCAAACGGCTCCAGACTGAGTCTTACCCATCTTCTTTCCTTCTGAATTCAGTAAGAGATTTATTGTCATAGCATTAGCTTCTTTACCACGCTTTCTACGAATAAGCTCCATTCCACCAATCATATTAGACCACTGATCATCTCCACCAAACTGTAGTACACAGCCGTATTTATCAAAAAGCTTAAGGAAATCATAGCTTTGCATAATCATATAATTAAATTCTAAGAAACTCAAACCTTTCTCGAGACGCTGCTTATAGCATTCTGCTGCAAGCATCCTGTTAACCGAGAAATGTGAACCTACTTCACGAAGAACTTCCACATAGTTAAGATCAAGCAACCAGTCTGCGTTGTTAACAAGAAGGGCTTTATCATCACTAAAATCGATGAATCTTGCCATTTGCTTCTTAAAACACTCAACATTTGCATCTATGGTCTCTTTTGTCATCATCTGTCTCATATCTGTTCTACCAGATGGGTCACCAATCATAGCAGTTCCACCGCCAATTAAGGCAATAGGTCTGTTTCCTGCCATTTGTAGTCTCTTCATAAGACATAAAGCCATAAAGTGGCCTACATGAAGACTATCTGCAGTTGGATCGAAACCTATGTAAAATGTAGCTTCTCCTTTATTTATCTTATTTTTAATCTCTTCCTCATTAGTAACTTGAGCAATTAATCCTCTCTTAATAAGCTCATCATATAATTCCATTATGTCTCTTCCTTTCGACGCTATTAATATAGCTTAACATACCAACTTATTATACCTAAATGTGTATAAATCGTCAATAAAATAGAAAAGCGAATCCCTTAGGATTCGCTTAAGAGGCGCCAACCAGATTCGAACTGGTGATAGAGGTGTTGCAGACCTTTGCCTTACCACTTGGCCATGGCGCCATATGTCATAAGGTGACATTCGCTTGCGAATGGCGGATTCCTTGTGACCAGGCGACATTTTGCAAAGCAAAATGTTGTTGCCATATATTAATTAGCATTTTTAACACTACTGCACGTCGAGCTTTTTCGTGCAAAGCATAGTATAGCAAAGTGCGCAGTTTACGTCAAGTTTTTATTTTTTTTACTTACAATCGGTTACAAATCATAGAGATTTCCACCCTTGTCATCATATACAACAATAGCAGGAAAGTCTCTGACTTTAATCTTTCTAATAGCTTCTGCACCTAAATCTTCATAAGCTATTACTTCTGATTCAACTATACATTTAGAAAGCAAAGCGCCTGCTCCACCTACTGAAGCAAGATAAACGGCATGATTTCTTAAAATAGCATCTCTTACTTCCTTAGAACGCTTTCCTTTTCCAATCATACATTTCTGCCCCTTATCAAGAAATGTAGGGGCATATTTATCCATTCTTGACGCTGTTGTCGGTCCTGCTGAGCCTATCACTTGGCCTTCTCGCGCTGGTGAGGGCCCCATATAATAGATACATGAATCTTTCAAATCAATGGGAAGAGGCTCACCCTTCTCAATTAGCTCATATATTCTCTTATGTGCAGCATCTCTAGCCACGTACATCTCGCCTGAAAGGTATAAATAGTCTCCTGCTTGAAGTGATGATGCTATCTCTGAAGTTATTGGTAATTCAATATATTTCTCCATAATTAAATCCTTATTATATATTTTATTAGTTTCCCGTCATCATGTCTATATGAAGCAGATATAAATTACTTACATATACTCAGCGAAAAGTAAATGAATATAGTAATTATAATATACTATAATATTATAATACTATATTATAGTTGTCACATGGCGATTAACATGACAACACATATTTACGGCAACAGGTAAACCTGCAATATGAGTTGCATAGGTATTTATATTTACAGCAAGAGCTGTTATCTTACCTCCGAGACCACCTGGACCAATACCAAGAGAATTAATCTTTTCTAGCATTTCTTCTTCTAGGTCAGCAACCCATGGAATTGATGGTTTATCATTTAAGTTGCGGGTAAGAGCTTTCTTAGCCATAATTGCAGACTTTTCAAATGTTCCCCCTATTCCGACTCCCACAACAAGTGGAGGGCACGCATTAGGACCTGCATCCTTAACAGATGTTAATATTGCATTCTTCACACCTTCAATTCCATCCGCAGGTTTAAGCATGAATACTCGTGACATATTCTCACTTCCAAATCCTTTAGGAGCAACAGTAATCTTAACCTTGTCCCCAGGAACAATATCATAATGTATAACAGCTGGAGTATTATCTTTCGTGTTTTCTCGCTTAATTGGGTCACTTACAACAGATTTTCTAAGATATCCTTCTGTATACCCTTTACGAACACCCTCGTTTATGGCATCTGTAATATTTGCCCCTTGTAGTGATACTTCTTGGCCAATCTCTACAAATATCACGGCCATTCCTGTATCTTGACAGATTGGAATCTTATCTTCTCCTGCTATTTGTAGATTTTCTTCTAATTGAGAGAATATTTTCTTTCCAAGTTCTGATTCTTCCTTATTCTTTGCATCGAAAAAGGCATTTTTCATATCCTCTGAAAGGTAATAATTAGCATCTATGCACATCTTAGAAACTATCTGTGTAACCACGCTGGTATTGATAATTCTCATGTTATTAACTCCTGATATAATTATTAGATATTTTATATAGTTCTTATATTAACTACTTATATATGAAATGTCCTCGGCTCAGGTATTCTTCGCTGAGTATATGTAAGTAATTGATTGTAGTATAAGATAAAGATTGGGCAGGAACCGGCGCAAATCGTTCCATCCAGTCAGGTTGCGCCTACTCGTGCCATCCATGGCACGAGTTTCCTGCTAATATCAATTACTAACATATACTAACGCTCGACTAGAATCGCACGAGGACTTTTCATATATAAGTAGTATGCTATAGTGCATAATTACACTTAGCAATCTTTGTATACATTATTTCGAGTTATAGAATATATTAGTAATTAGTTCAATAAGGAAAATTCCCAACAAGGATGTTGGGAATAGGTGCGAGCCGTCCGGACGACGGGTCGAGCACCGGTTTCCGTCATATGTCTTATTAATATTTTATACTAATTACTTATATATTCTTAACGAAGAAATAGTATAGAAAGATTGTTAAGTGTAATTATGCTTATGCAATATACTTCATATAACAAAAGCCCAAGTATAAAACTCGGGCTTAAATATCAACGCAGAAGGAGGGATTTGAACCCTCGCACCGGTCACCCGGCCTATACCCTTAGCAGGGGCACCTCTTCAGCCACTTGAGTACTTCTGCACATGTCGTAAGAGGGGACCCACAAAGTGGGGAGATTTCTTACGACCAGGCGACATTTTGCGAAGCAAAATGTTGTTCTTACCTTTAGCTATGAGTCTCCATAATAGGTGAGCCTCATTTTGACATTTTGCGAAGCAAAATGTTGTTCTTACCTTTAGCTATGAGCCTCCACAATAGGCGAGACTCCTTACATAGTGCGTTGCTGAATCGCACTACACTCAACGTTTTTCATTTTATAGGATTAGTCCAACTGTGTCAAGAATTTTAGATAAAATTATTACTTAATATCTATAACTACAATTTCTGATTTTGTTCCTGTCTTAAACCTAATTGCCCAAGAAGAAATTCCTGAAGTTACTATAAAATCAGTATTATCAATCTTCCTATGTCCATATGTGTAATCATTTGCGCCTATTATTTCGCCAATGTTATTAATTGGAAGGAATTGTCCGCCATGGGTATGACCTGAAAGTACAAGGTCAACATTAGCTGCAGCTTCCGCATCATAATCATTAGGCTGATGATCCATTACAATTGAATATTCACTTGCAAATGTATTAGGATCTATGCTGTTTACCAGTTGTTGCATAGGAATTCTGTCTGTCTTTGTCTTGTCAGCACGACCTATAAGTAAATATTGATTGTCAAGGTTAACTATCTCGTCTTCAAGAACTCTTACGTTATTCTCCTCAAGAATCTGTTCCAGCTTTGCTACATCATATCCTCTATCATTACCTGTAAGTCCTTTGTCATGATTACCGTAACTATAGAACACGCCATATTTACAATTAATTGTGGATAAAGCCTTAGTACATACTTCCAGCTCGTCAAGGTAAGAATCATCATCCACATAATCTCCTGTGATTAATACCATATCAGGATTAAGTGACTTAATCTTCTCAACTTCTGCAGGAAATGTGTCTTTTCTCATGCTGACTCCCAGGTGCGAATCAGCTATCTGAACTATTCTCACAGGCTCTATATTCTTGCTTGTGTCAATTTCATAATTGGTAATATACACATTTGACCCAAGAATATAGCCAACTATCATATATACTACTGTTATTCCCACCGCGCATATGCCGGCAAGATATACCTTAAGGTGGGCAAGGTCAATATTAAATGCTCTGAAAATTACAACTATTAACTCACATATCAGCCAGAAAACAGCAAGATGAAGTAACATTACGAAAGCTTCCACAAAGCTAAATGCCAATACAAGTATCGCCATAACAACTATGAATATTAATACAGCAATTAATCTTCTCAGCCATGATTTCTTAGGTACATTTTTCTTATCTACCTTAACTCCTTTTGATGGCATTGCTAAATCTATCGCTTTTGCTCTGTCTCTCTCCCTGTTTTGGAAAATAGTCTTGTCTTCTATATAATCAATGAATCGAAATCTCATAATTCTGTTGATTACATACAATACTGCTGCAATGATACCAATAGATGCAACTATTAGTATTATTATCCACATAGTCATAATCCAGTCTCCTTTTTATGTAATTCTCATTGCCCTTACTATTCCTCCCCTTTATTAATACTTATTCTCTTATATTTGTATTATCAGTTTTTTTCTTGCTCTTCAGACTCTATATTATCAGCATTTTCAGCTTCTTCAAGTACTGCTGATTCTTTGATTCTTGCAATACTAGCAACTTGAACACCATCTTTAAGATTAATTAATTTAACACCTGATGTTATTCTGCCAGATAAAGCCGTATCTGACACCTTAATTCTAATTATGATTCCTTCAGTCGTGATGAGCATTAGCTCATCTTCCTTTTTTACAGCCTTTACACCAATTAGATTGCCAGACTTTTCAGTGACCTTATAGCATTTAACACCTTTACCACCACGATGTTGTGTAGAAAACTCACTGAATAAAGTACATTTACCAAGTCCCTTCTCAGAAGCAATAAGAACACTTTCACCTTGAGAAATTAGTTGCATTGCTATTACTTCATCCTGATCCATTAGATTCATACCGATTACACCCATTGATGTTCTACCAGTTGTTCTTACATCCTTCTCATTAAATCTAATAGACTGGCCAAATCTGGTAAATAACATTACATCGTCAGTATTATTTGTCTTTTTAACTTCTATTAAGAGATCATCGTCGCGAAGATTAATAGCAGCTAAACCATTTTTTCTTATATTAGCATACTCTGTAAGCTTAGTTTTCTTAACAATTCCAGACTTTGTAGCCATTAGAAGATATTCATCTTCGAGATATTCCTTAATTGGAATAATCGTAGTTATTTTCTCATCTGGTTGAAGCTGTAGTAAGTTAACAATTGCAACTCCACGACTTGTTCTACTAGCTTCTGGAATTTCATATGCTTTAAGGCGATATACACGACCTTTATTTGTAAAGAACATCAGGTAATTATGAGAACTTGTCATGAGCATTTCCTTGATGTAATCATCATCAATAGTCTCCATTCCCTTAATTCCCTTGCCTCCACGGTGCTGAGCCTTGAAATTATCCATATTCATACGTTTGATATAACCAAGCTTGGTGAATGTAACAACTGTATTTGTTACAGGTATTAAATCCTCCATTGATATATCATACTCGTCGAATCCTATTGTAGTTCTTCTGTCATCTGCGTATTTTGCAGAAATAGCTATAATCTCTTCTTTGATTACACCTAGAAGAAGCTTTTCATCTGCAAGAATTGCCTTAAGTCTATCAATTGTTGCCTTAAGATTCTTGTATTCTTCTTCAATCTTGTTTCGCTCTAATCCTGTAAGAGCACGAAGCTTCATCTCTACTATTGCATTAGATTGAGCTTCTGATAGACCGAATCTCTTCTGTAACTCTTCTTTTGCTATTGCAACAGTTTCTGAGCCTCTTATAATCTTAATTACTTCATCAATATTATCTAAAGCAATTAAGTAACCTTCTAATATATGAGCTCTTTCTTCTGCTTTGTTAAGCTCATATTTACATCTTCTTGTAATAACATCACGCTGATGATCAAGATATAATGAAAGCATCTCCTTAAGATTAAGGATCTTAGGCTGATTATCAACAAGAGCTAACATTATTACGCCAAATGTATCTTGAAGTTGAGTGTGCTTAAGTAATTGATTAAGTAAAATGTTAGGATTAACATCTCTTCTTAACTCAATTACAACTCTCATTCCCTCTCTGGATGATTCATCACGAAGATCTGTAATACCATCAACTTTCTTATCTCTAACAAGTTCACCAATTTTTTCTACAAGACGTGCCTTATTAACAAGATATGGTAATTCTGTAACAATAATTCTGTTCTTACCATTAGCCATTGGCTCAATGTCAGTTACGGCTCTAACCTTTATCTTGCCACGTCCGGTTCTATATGCTTCTTCAATTCCAGAACGACCAAGAATTGTTCCACCTGTAGGAAAATCAGGACCCTGTACAATTCCCATTAATTCATCAATTGAAGTATCTCTATCTTCTTCAACCTTGTTATCAATCATTTTGACAACTGCATTAACTACTTCACCAAGATTATGAGGTGGAATATTAGTTGCCATACCTACAGCAATACCTGTTGTACCATTAACAAGAAGATTTGGATATCTGGCAGGTAATACTACAGGCTCTTTCTCTGTTTCATCAAAGTTAGGTGTAAAATCTACAGTATCTTTATCAATATCCTGAAGCATTGTCATAGAAATCTTAGATAGACGAGCCTCTGTATAACGCATAGCAGCTGCTCCGTCTCCATCTTCAGAACCAAAATTTCCATGACCATCAACTAGTGGATATCTAGTTGACCATTCCTGTGCCATGTTAACAAGTGCTCCATAGATAGAACTATCTCCATGAGGGTGATATTTACCCATTGTATCTCCTACTATACGAGCACATTTTCTATGTGCCTTATCAGGAGTATTGTGTAACTCACTCATAGAATATAATACTCTACGTTGCACAGGCTTTAGACCATCCCTAACATCAGGTAAAGCACGACTTGCTATAACTGACATTGCATAGTCTATATATGAAGTTTCCATTGTTTTCTTTAGGTCAACTTCATGTACTTGGTCAAATATTTTATCATCCATTTATTGTCTCCTAAATCGCTGATGTTTTATCTATATAATTTTAGCAGAATAATAAAAGTCTATTAAGCGATTTTCATTATGAGCGTATAGACTTTTATTATTCTATTTTTATTACTAAATATCAAGATTCTGAACATACTTAGCATTCTCTTCAATGAACTCTCTTCTAGGTTCAACCTTATCTCCCATAAGAGTTGAAAAAGTTACATTTATCTCTGATTCACTTTCGTCATCAATAATTACTCTTTTAAGAATACGTTTCTCTGGGTCCATAGTTGTATCCCAAAGCTGATCAGCATCCATTTCTCCAAGACCTTTATAACGTTGAATCTTATTATTCTGATCTCTTCCTACTTCCTCAATTATCTTATTAAGCTCTTCATCAGAGTATGCATACCAGGTTTTCTTATTCTTCTCCAGCTTATATAGAGGTGGCATAGCAAGATATACATAACCTTTCTTAATTAATTCAGGCATAAATCTGTATAAGAAAGTAAGCATTAGAGTTGCAATATGTGCACCATCTACGTCGGCATCAGTCATAATAATAATCTTATGATAGCGAAGTTTCTCTATATCGAAATCATCCTGTATTCCAGTTCCAAAAGAAGTAATCATAGCCTTAATTTCAGCATTTGCATATATCTTATCTTCTCGTGCTTTCTCAACATTAAGAATTTTACCACGAAGTGGAAGAATAGCTTGATTATTTCTATTTCTTGCTTTCTTAGCAGAACCTCCAGCGGAATCTCCCTCGACTATGAATATTTCACATTCTTCTGCGTTTTTAGAAGAACAATCTGCTAATTTACCAGGAAGTCCACCACCTTCTAGTGGAGACTTTCTTCTAGTTAAATCTCTGGCTTTTCTTGCAGCATCTCTGGCACGTTGAGCAAGAATAGACTTCTCAACAATGGACTTTGCTACACTAGGATTTTGCTCAAGATAATATGTTAATTGCTCAGAAACTATTGAATCAACAGCACCTCTGGCTTCTGAATTACCAAGTTTCTGCTTAGTTTGTCCCTCAAATTGAGGCTCTTCAATCTTAATACTAACAATTGAAGTTAATCCTTCTCTAATATCGTCACCACTAAGAGCTGGATCATTTTCTTTTATTAATTTGTTTTCTTTCGCATAATTATTAAATGTCTTAGTAATTGCTGCTCTAAATCCAGCAAGATGTGTTCCACCTTCAGGAGTAATAATATTATTAACAAATGTATATGAACTATCATTAAACCCATCATTATGCTGCATAGCAACTTCTACATATACATTATCTTTATAACCTTCACAGTAAATAACATCAGAATAAAGTGGCTCGTTTCCTCTGTTTAGATAAGTAACAAATTCCTTAATACCACCTTCATAGTAATAAGACTTCTCAACAATGTCTTCTTCTCTATTATCTATTAACGTTATTCTTAATCCTTTTGTAAGAAAAGCAGTTTCTCTAAGTCTTGTCTTTAATGTCTTAAAGTCAAAATCAACAGTTTCGAAAATTGTATCATCAGGAACAAAGGTTACTCTTGTACCAGTACTTTCAAATTCACAAGTACCAATTTCTTTAAGAGGATACATTGTTTTTCCACGTTCATATCTTTGCTTATATCTCTTACCATCACGGCAGATTTCTACTTCTAGCCAATTAGATAAAGCATTTACAACAGATGCACCTACTCCATGAAGTCCTCCTGATACTTTATATCCGCCACCGCCGAATTTTCCTCCTGCATGAAGTATTGTAAATACTACTTCTACAGCTGGAATTCCTGCTTTAGTATTTATACCAGTTGGTATTCCACGACCGTCATCTTCTACAGTACATGAACCGTCTTTATTAAGATTAACTATTATATGAGAACAATATCCTGCTAATGCTTCATCTACTGCATTATCAACAATTTCATATACCAAATGATGAAGTCCACGCTCAGATGTAGAACCTATATACATACCAGGTCTCTTTCTAACAGCCTCAAGTCCTTCTAGTATTTGTATTTGATCAGCACCATATTCTTGATTTTGATCCATAATTCCTCCACTTATTTTAATATTATTTACATATCCTTTATTTCAGATATATTGCCATTAACTACTTTAAAAATCTTATTAACATCAAATCTATTATTAACAAAATCATCAAGACCTGTACAAGTTATAATAGTTTGTATATCTTCAATACTATCAAGTAATAGCTTC
Organism: Lachnospiraceae bacterium; assembly: GCA_015057165.1. Taxonomy (GTDB): domain Bacteria; phylum Bacillota; class Clostridia; order Lachnospirales; family Lachnospiraceae; genus RUG191. Next base: position 64,279 of record SVEY01000014.1, read on the forward strand.
TGTCTATTACTATCAAGTTCTGAGAGAACATCATCGAGAAGTAATACTGGTTTTTCTTTAATAATATTACTTACAATATCAATTTCTGATAATTTCAGAGACAATGCACAACATCGCTGCTGACCTTGTGATCCAAATTTCCTCATATCAATTCCATCTATCTTAAAACTGATATCATCTCTATGAGGACCAACAGATGTCTGACAATATCTTAAATCATTATCTCTCTTCTTAATTAATTCATCTTCGAAGAAAATATCATCAATATTAGGTTCATAATTAATAATTAACTCTTCTTTACCACCTGTTATGGCTAAATGTTTATCTTTTACATATAATTTTAGCTCATCAATGAACTCTCTTCTTCTCTTAATAATCTTTTTTCCATATTTTATTAGCTGCATATCCCATACATCTAATGTATCTTTAAGGCTTTTATCTATACTAATATCTTTAAGCAGCTTATTTCTATTATTAAGAAGTTTATTATAATTACTTATATCTGACAGATAAATACTATCAATTTGACAAAGCTCACTATCAATAAACCTTCTTCTTTCAGAAGGTCCATTTTTTATAATATTTAAATCTTCTGGGGAAAATAATATAACATTTAAAAGACCTAGTAATTCAGATGATTTCCTTATATTAACCTTGTCAATTGTAATAATTTTCTTTTTACTTTTTTTTATTTGAATATTAATTTCATATTCTCTATCGTTTTTTTCAATAATAGATTTTATATTAGCAAAATCCTTATCAAATTTAACAATATCTTTATCTTTGCTTCCCTTATATGACCTGCTTATAGCAGTATAATAACAAGCTTCTAGAAGATTTGTCTTTCCTTGAGCATTATCTCCATATAAAATATTTATATTATTATCAAATTCAATATTCAACAATTCATAATTTCTAAAATTATTAAGTTCTATTGATCTAATTATCATTTAACAACCTTAATACTATCACCATTATAGGTTACTATATCATTAGGATATACTTTTCTTCCTCTTCGTGTATCTATTTCATCATTAACTTTAACTAATCCATCCCCAATTACAAATTTGGCATCTACGCCACTTCCTACTAAACCAGAAAGTTTTAATAATTGGCCAAGCTTTATATATTCATCTTTTATTTTTATATTTTCCATATTATTATATTTCTTACTTGTTATTAATGTTTATTGGAAGAATCATATACATAAATGATTCTTTATCATCTCTTATATAACATGGTGCTTTAGGATCAACCATATAAATATTAATATCATCATCATCTATTACTTTGAGAGCATCCATAAAGAATTTTGGATTAAAACCAATTGTCATATCAACACCCTCTTTAGTTATATTAATATTCTCATTCATTGTTCCAATAAATGATGTTATTGACATATTAAGATTATTATCAGTAATATCCATAATTATTGGCTTTTTATCTCCTTCTTTTGCCATTGAAGAAGCTCTATCAATTGAATTAAGAAGAGTTCTCTTATTAATCTTAACTTTAGTTTTATAATCAGTTGATAACATCTGATCAATCTTAAAGAATTCTCCATCAATTAATCTTGATACTACAACAGTATTATCAAATTCAAATATTATATTATTATCAGTAATAAAGATATTAACCATATCTTCAGCAAATCCTGGTATTATCTTACTAACTTCATTAAGTGTTTTTCCAGGAACAACTACTTTTTTACTTTCATAGCTTTGTTTTAATTCTATATTTCTTACTGCCAATCTATGACCATCTAATGCAACTACTTTAAGATTATTATCATTAATCTCAAATAATTCACCTGTCATCATTTTATTAGAATCATTGTCAGCAATAGAGAAAATAGTTTGTTTTATTAATTCTTTTAATGTAAATTGTGATATTTCAATTGGTTCATTTCTTGAAATAAATGGTATATTAGAAAAATCTTCTCCTGATTTTCCTACAATATCATAATGAAGATTACTTTCTTCACATACAATACTTGTTTTAAAATTATCAGAAGTAGAAATAATTACATCTTCATCAGGAAGCTTTCTTACTATATCTGATAAAAACTTTGCATCAATTGCAATAATACCAGGTTCTTCTATTGTTCCATTAACAACAGTTTCTATACCAATTTCCATATCATTTGCTGTTAATTTAATTTCATCACCTGATGCATCAATTAGAATACATTCAAGAATAGCCATTGTAGTTCTTGTAGGAACTGCTTTTTGTACAATGTTTACTCCTTTTACTAATTCTGTTTTTGAACAAACTATTTTCATCGTCTTTCTCCTATATAAATATTATTATTAATTAGTATTAGTATTATTAGGGGGTGTTTATTAGTTAATAACCCTTATTTAGCCCATTATTAAAGCATTTAATCAAAATATTAAATCTAAAATATTAGTTAATTATTAGTTAATCTAATATGGACAGATGTTGATTAATTAGAGTTTATCTTCTTTTTAATTGTATCAATTTGGTTTTGAAGCTCTTTATCTGTCTTTAATTGTTCAATAATGTTATCTCTTGCGTTGATAATTGTGGAGTGATCCTTTCTATCAAGTAATTTAGCGATAGTATCTTGTGAACAATCTGTTTCCTGTGTGCACAAATACATTGCTACATGACGAGGTCTAATAATGTTTTGTGATCTATTCTTAGAAATTAGTTGTTCAATAGTAACTCCATAATGTTCACATACTACTTCAATTATTAATTGAGGAGTAATTTCCTTTGGTTTATCTGGACTTATAATTGAATCTAATAAATCTCTAGCATTGTCAATTGTTATATCAGTATTTTCAAGGTTTGAATAAGCAATTAATTTATTAATAGCACCTTCAATACTTCTAATGTTTGATTTAATATTACTTGCAATATAATCTACAACATCATCTGGAAAATAAGCATCCTTATTTTCAATCTTATTCTTAATAATTGCTACTCTTGTCTCATAGTCAGGAATCTTAATTTCAGCTGTTATTCCCTGTTCGAATCTTGTTATATATCTGTCTTCAAATCCTTCGATTTCATTAGGCATTTTATCAGAACTAATAACAATTTGTTTTCCTGATGTATGTAACTTGTTAAATGTATTAAAGAATTCATCTTGTGAACTTTCTTTACCAACGAAGAATTGAATATCATCAATCATCAGTACATCAGCATTTCTGTATTTTTCTCTAAAATAAGTCATATCATTATTTTGCTTATTTCTTGAATTTTTAATACATTCAATTACCTCATTAGTGAACTCTTCAGCTGTGACATATAATACTTTCTTATTATTATCATTTTCAATTATCTGATTACCTATTGCATGCATAAGATGTGTCTTACCAAGTCCAGGTCCTCCACATATGAATAATGGATTACATATTTCTCCTGGAGCTTCTGCAACAGTATAGGCTGTTCCCTGAGCAAATTTATTATTTCTTCCAACTACAAATGTACTAAATGTATATTTTGGATTAAGATTAGAATCTACATAATTACTTGTATTAGTATATGTGGAATTATTATTAGTTGGTAAATCCACATTATTTGTTTTAGTAGAGTTAATTTTAAGTGCTTCATCAGGAAGAATTATTTTAATATCATATTGATTACCTGTAATATCTTTTATAACATTTTTTATTATTACCTTATATTTCTTTTCTATTAAGGCAATCATTCTACTTTCTGAATCTTCACTATAAATAATATAAACAGTTCCATCTACAATGTCATATACATCTAATGGTTTTAACCAAGTATTATAAGCTATCTCTGATGTTTCTGTTTCTTTTGTTACTATTTCTTTAATTTCGTCCCATTTTTCTATTAGTTTTTGCAGTTCCATTTTATACCTCTATTTATTAATACATTATAATAGGAAGAAACTAATCATAATGTGTTATAAAATATCAATTTTATGTAAAAAAATTCCACGTATAATTTTACCTTAAATAAGCCTTTTTATCAACCATCAGTAGTAATTATTAACCCTAAAAAATGTGGTAATACCATTTATTAACAATATGTGAGAAATTGTGAAACACCCTTTAATATGCGTAAAACATTTGATTAAATTGTGATTAAATATAAACTTTTCCACTAACTTATCCACAAAATGTTAATATTGACATTTTGTGATTATAGTTATTCACAATATGTTAATATTAAATAATTAAATAAAATGTTCTTTCGAAACATTGAGCTTTGCTCAGTTGAGAAAGAATATTTTATATTAATACCGTATATATAAGAAAAAACGTTGACTTAATAAGGTTTTGTGTTATAATTGTAGCGATGTTTTCGACAATATAAGGAGGTGAATCTATTATGAAGATGACATTTCAACCAAAGAAGAGACAAAGATCTAAGGTTCATGGTTTTAGATCAAGGATGAGTTCTCCAGGTGGAAGAAAAGTTCTTGCAGCTAGAAGAGCAAAAGGAAGAAAGAATTTATCTGCTTAAATAAACAGACCACATTAAGTGGTCTTTCTTATTATATAATTAGCAGAATTTATTAAGTGGGCAATATTATGAAATTTAGTGAATCATTAAAGAAAACATCAGATTTTCAAACTGTTTATAAAAAAAGAAAATCTAAAGCTAATAAATATTTGATAATGTATGTTCATAAAAATGGATTAAATATTAATCGATTAGGAATTTCCTGTAGTAAAAAAGTAGGAAATTCTGTAGTGAGACATCGTATGGCGAGACTGATAAGAGAATCATATCGACTACATGAAGAGTATTTTAACATTGGGTTAGATATGGTAGTCGTTGTTAGACCAAGTGCAAAAGATATTGATTATCATAAAATGAATAGTGCGCTTATGCATCTAGCAAATCTTCACCACATAACTTGTAAATAATAGCTTTGAAAAAGGGTTTTATGTTTAAAAATTTATTTTTAGCAATTATAAAGTTTTATAGAAAATACATTTCACATCTTAAAACAACGAAATGCCCATATTATCCTACTTGTTCTACTTATGGCTTACATGCTATTGAAAAACATGGAGCTTTTAAAGGTGGGATTCTTACAACATGGAGAATTTTAAGATGTAATCCCTTTTCAAAAGGAGGATTTGATCCTGTACCAGAGGATTTTTTCTTTCAAATAGGAGGTAAAAGATTTTGAGTGAGATTTATTTAACTGCTTACGATGGTTTTATTTTAGGACCAATCGTTAAGGCATTAGGTTGGATAATGGATAAGATTTATCTTTTCTTTTATTCAGTATTTGGTATTGAAAATGTAGCAGTTTCAATTGCAGTATTTACCTTATTTATTTATTTGTGTTTATTTCCTTTAACTTATAAACAACAAAAGTTCTCTGCACTTAATAGAATAATGCAGCCTGAAATCAGAGAAATAAACAATAAGTACAAAGGTAAAAGAGATACTGAGTCTATGCAGGCAAAGCAGGAAGAAACTCAGGCGGTATATGATAAGTATGGTGTATCTACAATGGGTACATGTGTATATCTTCTTATTCAATTACCAATTCTAATTTCTCTTTATAGAGTGTTTTATAATGTTCCTGCTTATATTTCATCAATTAAAGAAGTATTTACAGAAAAAGTTGGAAATGCAACTACTTCAATTATTGATGCTATTGTAAATTCAGATGGATTCATGAATAAAATGCAATCTCTTTATGAGTATGCAGAATTAAAGAATGTAACTGCTGATTTTACAGGAACTTATACAGCTGATAATGCTAGTGTAATAAAGGATTATATTATTGATGTCCTATACAAACTTGGAGATTCAGGTTGGGCAAAACTTGGAGAGTATTTTCCTAATATTAGCGATTCAATTGATGCTGTTGTTCAGAAATTACATGATATTAATTACATCTTTGTATTAAATATTTCTGATACACCTTGGAATCAGATTAAACAAGGATGGTCTGGTGATACTAAAGATTTTGCATTAATTATATGTTCATTCCTCGTTCCACTTCTTGCATGGGGAACTCAGATGATTAATATCAAATTAATGCCTACTAATAATGATGGTAATGACCAGATGGCTAAAACAATGAAAACAACTAATATGTTAATGCCACTTATGTCATTATTCTTTGCATTTACTGTACCTGTTGGTCTTGGTTTCTACTGGATTACAGGTTCTGTAATTAGAATTATTCAGCAGCTTCTTCTTAATATTCATTTTAAGAAGCTTGATCCTGAATCAATTATTGATAAAAATAAGGAAAAAGCTGCTAAAAAGGCTGAAAAACGAGGAAAGAGAAGAGAAGCAATTTATAATTCAGCTCATATTAATACTAAGAGTCTTTCAACAAATGCTTCTACAGATATTTCAAAGGATAATCAGGAAAAGCTTGATAAAATGCAGAATGTAAGAAATAATCCTCCTGCTGGATCTATGGCTAGTCTGGCAAATGCTGTAAAAGAATTTGACGAAAAGAATAATAGTAATAAGAATAATAGCAATAAAAAGAATTCTAAAGGAAAAAGTAATAAAAAGTAGATAGTAGGAGATTTTAAAATGGGTTTAAATAAAGAAAGATTTGAAGCTAAAACTGTTGAAGAAGCTATTACTAATGCAACTGTTTCTCTTGGAATAACAAGTGATGAATTAGATTATGAAGTTGTTGAAAAAGGAAGTAGCGGATTCTTAGGTTTAAATTCAAAAAATGCAGTTATTAACGTTTGGAAGAAATCAGACGTTGTTGAAGAAGAAAACAATGAAGTGCCTGTAGAAGATACAAAGGAAGATAATTCTGTTGAAACTAAGGAGGAAACAAAAGAAGATTCTAAGAAAAAGAATTCTGTTGTTGATCCTAAGGCAGCTGATGAAGCTAAGGTTTTTCTACAAGATGTATTCTCATCAATGAATCTTACAGTTGATATTAAAACTAGTATTGATGAAGAAAATAACATTTTAGAGATTGAACTTGAAGGTCCTGAAATGGGTGTTATTATTGGAAAGCGTGGTCAAACACTTGATTCGCTTCAATATTTAACAAGTCTTGCAGTTAATAGAAAAGTTGATAATTATACAAAAATTAAACTTGATACAGAAGATTATCGTAATAGAAGAAAAGCAACTTTAGAAAATCTGGCAAAGAATACTGCATATAAAGCAAAGAGAAATAAGCGTTCAGTTAGCTTAGAAGCTATGAATCCTTATGAAAGAAGAATCATTCATTCTGCTTTGCAAGATGATAAATATGTTACAACACATTCTGAAGGTGAAGAACCATATAGACATGTAGTTGTTGTTCCAAAGAATAATTAATTATTGTAGACGGACGTTTTAATTAATGATTAAGGTAAGTTATGTTGTATTTAGTGATTAGGGTGGTAGATAGGTTATAAGCTTATGCTAATTCTTCGCTAAATATATGTAAGTGATTGATATTAAAACAATGTAATATTTGGACAGAAACCAGCGGCTGATTCACCATCCAGGTGACAGCCGCTTTTTCTCGTCATCCATGACGAGAAATTTCTTAATTTAATCAATCACTAACATATCTTAAGCTCGAATTAATGCATCGCTTATAACCTATCTACCACCCTAATCACCTAATATAAGTATTTACTTAACTATAATCATTAATTAAAACTGTTGCATTTACACTTATAATATTAATTATTCCGTAAAGTTTTGAGCTGACGTTCCGTCTTAACAAGAGAGGTTTGTCTTTTATTAAAATCCCGCAAAATAGGGGATAT
>SVEY01000028.1:0-11102 GCA_015057165.1 Lachnospiraceae bacterium
AAAAAGGAAGCTGCAAAGAATAGTACGCAAGCATTTCATAGAGATACACTATGAAATGTGATATCCAAAGAATTCCTGCAACAAATACATCGCATAGTAATAATCCCCCTAAAGCTACTGCAATTCCTCCAGCCAAAGAAGTTCCAAGGAGCATTCCAAGAAGAGGTATCACAAGGCAATTTAGTAACACAACATATGTTGGAATCTCATAGTAAAATATGCATACTATAGGAAGTGTAACTAACTGTATTAGCACACCACTAAGTAGTGACTTAAACATCCTTTCCTTAATACTCGTTTTATATCCACCATCTCTAAGTCCACCAGACTTTGAACTACCGGCCTTAAATCCACAAATAAATCGTGAGAGGAAGGTTCCATTATAAAAAACGCCCACCTTATTATCCACATTATTAATATGATTTCTACCTTGATACAAATACCGCATTCTGCAATACCTGTCATATAAAGAAACAAGCGGGTTAACAACAACCGCAATTCCAATTACTGCTCCAAAGGAAAATACAAAACCTGCAGAATCAACAGTATAAGGATACATAATTAATACATATATCATAGATGCGCCTATAGCTGAAAGTGAGTCATAACCTTCCCCTAATATATCTGCCAAAATCATAATAAGGAACATTACTACAGCCCTAATTGTGGACACGCCTCCAAAAGTAAGCATCCCATACAAAATCACAAGAACAGAAGACAACACGCCTGCTACGCCGAAGGGCGTACCTCTTCTGCGCATCATACGGTAAATACTCATTCCAACAATAGAGATATGAAGCCCTGATATCGCCAGAATATGCGCCAAACCAGAAAGCTTGAATAAGTCCTTAACCTCAGAATCCAGTTCCGACTTATCCCCCAAAACCATAGCTGATATAATCCCTGCTTCCTCACCAGGAAGATTTGAGATATATGCCTGCTTTATATTCTCCCTAACACAATAAAAAAATTCTCCAACACCTAATAAGGGTTCTTCCATAACTTCAAAAGTCCCCTTAACCTTCATAAGGCTTCCAACGGAATTATAATATGATTTCTCGTCAAAATTCCCCTCATTACGAGCAACATTCCATTTTTCTTTTTTCCCGTCTACCACAATGGTAGAACCAATTGGTAAATCATCTGAATCAGATTGTAAGATAATAGTCTCATTTGAATCAAAGACTTGATCATTAGTAATAATATTATTGAAATATAGATAATAAGAAGTGGTCTTTTTCTCTTTCTTAGCCAGCCTGCCTTGAAATGTTATAGTATCCCCCTCTTCAATTCTATCAATATAATTTCTATCTCCTAGATAAACATTATATCTTATGGCTCCGGTTACAAAGAACACTAAAGCACATAATAAGCTAAGAATTATATAAACAATTCTTAGCTTGTTATTAATCTCATAAAACAACATACCAACTGCATATATAATAGCAATAACAAGAAATATATATGCAGAAAATGTTGTAGAATTAACAAAAAGGCAACCTAGTAACATTTCAATAGCAAGAGACAAAAGTAATCTCTTGTAAATAATATCACCTTCTTATATCAATTCTTTTTAAATCATTTCTTTTGCAGAAACAACCTCAACAACCATTGACTTATCGCTTACATAAGTACCAGAAATATCTAAGTTGTTCTGCTGTGTTTTTGCATTATTGTTACTTATTTTAATAACTACAGATTTGACATCAGCCGAATCACAAAGCGAATTAACAATAGAATATATAATGGCTTTATTTGATACATCTGACTTTTCTGTAAGAAGTGTTGAATCTAAAGTCACATAACATACACCATCAGATATTGCTGTATATAACACCCTTGTATCTTCTGGCACTGCAACTCTGGCATTTTCTACATCAGGCTTTTTTCGAATATTATCAAGAACAACATCTGCAATAGATATTCTCTCGTCAACATCAACTACTTTTTTCTCGCATATTAAGGATTCTCCATCTTCTGTAGCATAATACAGACTAAGTTCCTTCTTTGTAAGAAAGCTTGCCTCTTCACCATAACTATCGATAAAAGATTCATTTGTCATAGATGGTACAACATTATTATTATCATCAAGTAAAGGTTTATTAGACACATAAAATGTAACTTTATTAACACCCTCTATTTGAAGCATGGTTTTCGCAATTGCTGCTCTTGTCAGAACTTCCTTTGTACCTTTTATGCTGTAGTAATCACCACTGAAATCTATTATTAGATTTCCTTCATTCAACTTACATTCTTTTACTTTAACATCGCTTGGTATGGGCTGAAAATACTTTGGGGATTCTGTATCAGTTGATAACACACTAAGCATTTCTTCTATGATATCATCAACCTTACTGCTTTTCACTTCATATTCCTTTGGTACAAGCACCGACTTATCAATATTAAGATAATATACGGTGTATGTATTTTTTGAATCTGAAGAACAACCTGCAAGACATAGTAAGCAAATAGAAAGCACAAGAGCTATTGACATTAATCTTTTCTTCATAATCAACTGCCCTCCTCTTCTATATGACTAAGTGGTATTCTTACGTCAAATGTTGTTCCCTCTCCGAGTGTAGAATCAACCTTTATCTCTCCACCATGCATTATAATAGACATATGAGTAATAGCAAGTCCAAGACCTGTTCCACCAATTTCGCGTGAATGAGATTTATCTACTCTATAGAATCTCTCAAATATCATATCAAGCGATTCCTCCGGTATACCCATACCAGAATCCTCAACTCTAATATAGAAGTATTGGTGATCAGAGTTAAGTGAAATATGTACAAATCCGCCAGGATTATTGTATTTAATTCCATTTTCAATCAAGTTAGAAATAGCAAGACCAAGCTTAATCTCATCAACTTCTGCTGTAATTGGTCTAAAGCTTTCTAGAACAAGTTCAACATTTTGCTTTTCTGCAATAGGTCGTAGTCTCTTAAGAATTGACTCAACTAACTCATTAACATTTACAGTAGAAATATTAAGATTGGCATTAGACTTATCCATCCTAACCATTGTAAGCAAATCATTAATTATTCCAGTTTCTCTCTCTATCTCTTGAGAAATATCTCCGATAAATTCCTGATAAAGCTCGACTGGCGCATCACCCATGCCAATAAGAGAATCAGCAAGAACCTTCATTGATGTAAGGGGTGTCTTAAGCTCATGACTTACATTAGATACAAATTCTTGTCGCGACTCATCAATAGTCTCCATCTTATTAACATATGTATTAAATTGTGATGCTAATTCCTCAATCTCCGAGTAACCTTTTACATCAATACTATTAATCTTATCGCCTTTAATTCCTGTATCTAGTTGACTAGATGCATCTGTAATTGGTGATGAATATCTATTACCTAAGATAATTCCAAGTAAGATAGCAAAACCAATTAATAAGAAAAGCACAATAAGTTCAATAGAAATAATATAATTCAGATTCTCTGAGATAGAATTAACAGATTCAGAGGCAAGTAATACACCAACTATTTCTAACTCATTTTCATCATTAATTGTCGTAATTGGAATAGTAGTTGTTATGATGTTATTCTTTCTATCAACATATGTGAGCATTTCGCCATTGGCACTCTTTGTAACATTTTCCCACAAGAAAACCTTACCCTTATCGATAGAATAAGAATCATAAATGACACGAAGAGACGAGTCAACAAGCATAACTCGACCGCTTATTAACTGCGCTAATTCCGAAAGGCGAAGTTCCATTGTTACATCACCCTGATCATCAAGGTATCCACTTGTAACAACCTGTTTAGAAAGCACCTCAGATCGCGAATAAAGATTCTCGCTTTCTGACTTAATGCTCCTACTCACGTAGGTAACATTAATTATTACTGAAAGTAATAATATAGGAACAATTGCCATAGAAAATACTAATAATCGTATTTTGATATTTAATCTAGAAAATGTTCTATGCAAAAAACCACTCATTTAATATAGCATTACTCCTTGTAGAAATATCCAAGTCCCCACTTTGTATGAATATATCTAGGTTCACTAGAATTAGGTTCTATCTTCTCACGTAAACGTCTAATGTGTACATCAACAGTTCTTGCATCACCTGGATAATCATCACCCCAAATTGTTGTAAGAAGTGTATCTCTACTATAAACCTTACCTGGATTATTAACAAGAAGAAGCAGCATATCGAACTCTTTTGAAGTCAGGTTAATTTCTTTTCCAAGTATCTTAAGTCCTCTACCCTGCACATCAAGAGACAAGTCCCCACTATTAATAACATCAGAAGACACTAATGACTTATCGTTATAAGCACTTGTTCTTCTCATAATAGCTTTAATTCTAGCTTTAACTTCAAGAATATTAAAGGGTTTAGTTATATAATCATCTGCCCCATATTCAAGGCCAAGTATTTTATCCATATCCTCGCCTTTGGCTGTGAGCATAACAATTGGCATATTAGAGAATTCTCTTATACTTTGACATACTTCGAAACCATCCATTTTAGGAAGCATAACATCAAGAAGTACCATGTCATATTCAGTTTTGCGAGCAAGGTCTAATGCCTCCTCACCATCATATGCACAGTCAACTTCCATACTGTCTTGTTCAAGAGAGAACTTTATTCCCTTAACTATTAACTTCTCGTCATCTACTACTAATACTTTCTTAGACATTTCATCTAAACCTTTCTATATAAAATGTTATACCTTAATTGAGTCCGCTACCTTATTATAGACTCCCTCTTTAATCCCTGTTATATTCTTTAAATCCTCAATACTATTGAATCTCCCCTTACTTTCTCGATACTTGATAATTGAATTAGCTTTGGATTCACCAATTCCAGGAAGGGTCATAAGGGTTTTTGCATCTGCAGTATTAATATCAATCTTATTATCAGAAAAACTGCTTTCCTGTGCTACCATGGCTTCATCCCTCGTCTTTATCTCAAGCTTCATACCATCACTTATCTTCTGTGCCTGATTAAGACAAGATTCATCAGCATCTTCTCTAAGACCTCCCGCCATTAGAATCGCATGAAAAACCCTTGCATCTCCCTCGAGTTCGTAGACACCTGGTTTATTAACTGCACCTACAACCTGTACAAAACATTTTCCTGCAGAATCAGATGTCTTATCCTTAGAACTTTTCGAAGAACTCCCCTTACTGCTATTTGAAGATTTGTCATCAAGTTGCGTATCAGCGCTGGAGTCACTATCAAGATATGATTTCTTCGAACACGAGCAAAATGTTACAATCGAAAATAAAAGTATTAACAAAATAAAGCAAATATTAATTTTTCTTTTCATAAATCCTCTCCTATTTAAGAAGAAGATTCTAATGTCTGCAACTAATATTTTAACGAAAATGTTACATTATTACAATAGTGTAACAAAAACATTTCAATTTTCCGCCCAATTATTAGCACTCATTTTTTAAGAGTGCTAATTTTTTATTGATTTTTGTATATTTTAGTGTTACTATACCAATTAGGGTTACAAACCAATAAGAAAATAACAATAAAAGGAGAGATATAAAATGAGTGAAAAACATGGAAATCTATCGATTACAAGCGAAAATATATTTCCAGTAATCAAGAAATGGTTATATTCAGATCACGACATATTCTTTAGAGAACTTATCTCTAATGGTTGCGATGCTATTACTAAACTTAAGAAGCTTGACCTTATGGGTGAATATGAGCTCCCTGATGATTACAAACCAAAGATGGATATTATTGTTAATCCAGAAGAGAAAACACTTACATTTATCGATAATGGTCTTGGTATGACTGAGGAAGAGGTTGATGAGTATATTAATCAAATTGCTTTCTCTGGTGCTACTGATTTCCTAGAGAAATACAAAGACAAGGCTAATGAAGACCAAATAATCGGACACTTTGGACTTGGCTTCTATTCAGCATTTATGGTTGCAGACTCAGTTCATATTGATACATTATCATACCAGAAGGGCGCAAGTGCTGTTCACTGGGAATGTGATGGTGGAACAGAGTTCGATATGAAAGATGGAATCTATGATACAGTTGGAACAAAGATTACACTATTCTTAAATGAAGATTCTCTTGAATTTGCCAACGAATATCGTGCAAGAGAAGTTATTGAGAAGTACTGCTCTTTCATGCCAACAGAGATTTATCTTACTAAAGCAAATGCTGAGGAAGAATATGAGACAATTGATGTAGAAGACAAGAGAGATACTGATAAAGTCGTAGAAGAAATTCACGAGGAAGCAAAATACGAAGAGAAAGAAAATGAAGATGGAAAGAAGGAGAAAGTGGAAGTATCTCCTGCCAAGGATAAGCTTAAGATTGTAAAAAGACCTGTCCCATTAAACGACACGAATCCTCTCTGGGCAAAGCATCCTAATGACTGTACAGAAGATGAATACAAAGAATTCTATAGAAATGTATTTAATGATTTCAAAGAGCCACTATTCTGGATTCATCTAAATATGGATTATCCATTCAACTTAAAGGGTATCCTGTATTTCCCTAAAATCAATACAGAATATGACTCAATCGAAGGTACAATAAAGCTTTATAACAATCAGGTATTCGTAGCAGATAACATCAAGGAAGTAATTCCAGAATACTTAATGCTTCTTAAGGGCGTTATCGATTGTCCTGATCTTCCACTTAATGTATCTCGTTCTGCTCTTCAGAATGATGGTTTCGTCAAGAAGATTCAGGAGTATATATCTAAGAAGGTCGCAGACAAACTTGCTGGACTATGTAAGACTGAGAAAGAATCCTATGAGAAATACTGGGATGACATCAGTCCATTCATCAAGTTCGGTTGCTTAAAGGATGAGAAATTCTGCGACCGTATGAACGACTATATTCTATTTAAGGATATTGATGACAAATACGTTACTCTTCCTGAACTTCTTGTCAAGGAAGAAAAAGAGGAAGCAACAGATGAAGATGGCAACAAAGTTGAAGCTGAAGTTGTTGATGATGACAAATCAGATGCAAACGATAAATCTGATGACGAAAGCAAAGAGCCTGAGGATACAAGAACTATTGTATATTATGTAACCGACAAAGAACAACAAGGTCAATATATCAAAATGTTCAAAGAGCAAGGCCTTACAGCTGTAATATTAGACCACAATATTGATACATCATTTATATCACAACTTGAGCAAAGAAATGAGACATATAAATTTGCAAGAATTGACGCAGACGTTACTGATTCTCTTGTTGAAGAAACAGATGACAAAGAACTTGAAGAAACAACTACTGCTCTAACAGAGATTTTCAAGAAGGCATTATCTAATGATAGTCTTGATGTCAAAGTTACTAAATTCAAGAACAAGGATGTTGCTTCAATGTTAACTGTAAGCGAAGAAAGCAGACGTATGCAGGATATGATGAAAATGTATAATATGTATGGAATGGATCCTAACATGTTCCCAAGTTCATCAACTCTCGTACTTAACGCTAATAACGAACTTGTAGAATATATCCTTAACAACAAGGATAACGAAAATGTTGATTTGTTCTGCCAGCAGTTATACGACCTTGCAAGTATAGCCAATGCTCCGCTTGCACCAGAAGAAATGACTAAGTTCATTGAGAGAAGTAACAAGATAATGATGTTACTTGCTAAATAAAACGGATTAGTCTGATATAAAAAGTCCCCGGCGTTTGATATGTGTCCATGATTTTGGGTACATATCAATGCCGGGGAATTTTTATTATTAATTATATGTGACTCTATTCTCCCGTAACTATTATTCCCATCTTATATTCCTCATCAATATCAAGAACTTTGTATGATACATCAAGAGCACTCGCATCAAAGAGTTTATAGAAGTCAAGCAGAATCCTTTGAACAATAAAATTAATACTGTTAGGATTAGCTTCAAAAAGCACTGTCATAACCTGCGTCTTACTATATCTAATATTAATATCAGCTTCTCTAACTGATTTCTGAATTGCTATATCCATACTATCAAGGGCCTTAGCCATATAAATTTCAGATACATTATATCCTTCTCTAGGACGAACCGAGAAAACTATAACCACAAAATTATCAGAGTATTCATCTCTAAGCTGTCTAAACACACTTGTTACTTCTCCAAGCTTAACACGCTCCACCTCTTCTAAATCATGATTATCAAGTACTTGTTCTATATTCTCTTTTAATTCTGCTGCAAACTCCGTAGAGTCATATTCTTGCGAATGTCTGTCAACAAAAGAATCATCATTTATAAAGACGTCTACTCTATCTTCATCAAGAAGCTTAATAAAGACATCAATAATGTCTGGATCAAATTGAGTTCCTTTACCCTTAATTAGTTCTTCTCTAATCTTACTCTTGGGAAGTGCCTTTCTATAAATTCTATCAGAATTCATTGCATCATATGCATCTGCAATTCCAATTATTCTAGCATTCAAAGGGATTTCTTCCCCGACTAAATGATCTGGATATCCATTACCATCGTACCTTTCATGATGATTTCTGGCTGCAGGTTCAACTCCTGGAATTGAAGTAACATTCTTCAGAATATCACTACCAACTGTTGTATGAGCCTGGATTAATTCAAATTCAATTCTACTTAGTTTACCTGGTTTGTTAAGTACAGTATCCGGTACACCTATTTTACCAATATCATGCATCATACCCTGGAATCTAAGTTCAAATATCTGCTCATCATCCCAGCCAAGTTCTTTAGCAATTAGGCACGCAACTCTTGCCACCCTCATTGAATGACCTGATGTATATCTATCCTTAGCATCAACAGTCTTGGCAAGTGCCTCCATAGCAGATCTTGATAGAGATTCAACCTGCTCAATAGCCACTGCCCTGTCATCATCCATTTTCGCAATTCTTCTAACAGATTGAAGAAGACCGCATATAACAAGAATAATAAGTCCTACAGACATAAATGTTCCTGATATAACAGTAAGCATTAATATCTGGTCCATTACGAGCTGAATCACTCCACATAGAGCAAGCAGCCCTATACCTACCGCAACAACCTCATATGTTCTGTCTTTTCTCTTGAAAAGGTCATAACAAATAGTAACTATTACAACGATAATTGTCAGTACAATCATTATAAGAGAGACACTTCTCGTATTAGAAAATCCAGCAACAAATGTATAATTTAATATACTAATCACAATAAGATTAACAAGAGAGATTAGTTCAATAGCAAAATAAATAATATGATATCTTTCTTTCTGTATTCTATCCAGATACAAAGAAAAACTCATTGGCATAAGAGGAAGAACGAGATACGCACAATCTCTAATAACCGATGCATTAGGGAATATGAACTGTCTTGCGGTACAATTTGCAACAATCCAAAAGGCCATTATAAAAACTGCACATGCAAGATAATACATATCTACTTCTTTCTTAGACACAATATGAAGAACAGTAGATATAATAAGTGCTATTATTCCAAGAAGCATTACAAACATTCCAAAGAATAATTCTAACTGATTCATCTTAACAACATAGAGAAGACAAGATACTTCATCACCTATTAGAACATCACCAATCTTGCCACCATCTCTATCTAAAATTGCAGAATATGTTATTGTAACTTTGGAATTAGAAGCATCATCTGGAAGTGGCAGAAACAAATATAGATATGTACTATCCACTCCAAAGGAATCAGCCTGTTCAGGTTCGTATACATACCATAAGTTATCATTAAAGAATACTTCTACTTTCTGACCTTTACTCCAAACCAGCATAGAATTATATTCATCAGAAACCTCTCCCAGCGTGGTAGTAATTGTAACAACTTTGTTACCCAGTAATTCCTTGGAATTAGGAACTGTAACTTGTTTATCTGTACCATTTATATTAAGTGCAGTCCACTCAGTAATACTTTCTACATTATCAAGAGCAGGTTGATTATTCGGTCTCTTAACACTTTCACCCCATATAAGATAAGCAAAGAGAAGAATAATTAGAAGAGTCAATATACCAGCAAGAATATCTCTGGCCAGGACCCTGTTTTTCAAGCCAAATTTTCTATTCATAAAAACCACCAAATATATATTTAGACATATCATAAAAAAATGTATTGATACATCCATATCACTAATACATACATTATAAACTATATTGGGGATTTTGGGCAATAAATATTAAAAAAAGAGATAGCCACAAAAATGTGACTATCTCAATAATAATTATATTAACATATTAAAGAGCAACTTTACCTTGATACTCTGTACCAGCACTCTTTACTACATAATATGCAGTACTATCATCAACATTAACATATACATTGATTTCTTCAAGTGCCTTTCTCTTATTGTTCTCTTTGAAGTCTTTCTTGCACATATCAATTACTTCTGTGCTTGAGAAGCTCTTTCCTGCAAATTGAACATAAGCTACTTCTTGTACAGCGCTCTTCTTAGCTGTAGTCTTCTTAGCTGTAGTTTTCTTAGCTGTTGTCTTCTTAGCAGCTGTCTTCTTAGCTGTTGTAGCCTTCTTAGTTGTTGTAGCTTTCTTAGCTGGAGCTGCCTTCTTAGCTGGAGCTACCTTAGCTGCTGTCTTAGTTGTTGATGCTTTAGCTGTTGTTGCTGTAGTTGTTGCTGCTGTCTTAACTGCAGCTTCTTTAACGTTAACTTTCTTTGTTGCCTCTGCCATTTTAAAAGTCTCCTTCCAAAAATAAATTTGTTATACATAACAGACATTTTACTAAACAATGTTATTATAATAACAAAACAGTTTTTTATCAATACGTTTTGCAAAAAAATTACAACAAAAATATTTACACTTTATTATTTTTTTTGAACTATTTACATAATTAATTTGCACTCATATTTTTTATTTAAAAGAAACATATTTATTTAGCACTTGAAAAAACGAATCTGATTTTACTTCATCAGTTTTATTAACAACAAGATTTTTTAATGTGCTTTCACTAAAGTGAGAATAGTATTTTTCTTCCTGTTCTTTGATCATATCCTGTATTAGTTGACTCTTTCTTTCAGCAATAACATTAGCTTTATTTTGTTCAGATAATTCCTTGTTATATTTGTTAATGCAATGGAAGAAATAATAACCATCATCAGTTGTAATCATACCAGTGTTCTTACCATTCTCAAGATTAAATACCACTGC
>SVEY01000028.1:11202-17857 GCA_015057165.1 Lachnospiraceae bacterium
CAATGGAAGAAATAATAACCATCATCAGTTGTAATCATACCAGTGTTCTTACCATTCTCAAGATTAAATACCACTGCATCTACTTCTTTAGGATATTCATTTCTGCCGAACACAACACTTATACTATCAGCCTTAGAATACTGTTGTGCAAGAGCAGTAAAAGACGCACCCGATTTAAGTTGAGAATCAATCACATCAGCATCTGCTTTATTAGGTGTAAATATTACTTCTGCTTCCATCATTCTAGCTTCATCTTCTGAGACTTCTTCGTCTACAGAATTCATTAGCCCATAATAAACTTTTTCAGCAAGGGCATATCGCATATACATTTTCTCAATATCAGATTCAGATGCGCCCATATAACTTTTGTCAGCATCAGTTAGAGAGTCATAATATTCCTCAGCAGCTTTAGCACAATTTTCCTCTTCTGATTTTGTAAGTTCTATATCATTATCTCTTGCATATAAATCAAGGCTATAAATTCTTGTAAGATGATCTAGAACAGCAGACTTTATTCCTGCTTCTAATTCTTCAACTTCACCTTCATTCCAAAGAGAAGTATCATCAAATGTACCATATAAATTCTTATAATTAGTAAGATAAACTCTAAACTCTTTCTTGCTACATGAAAGGGGCCCAATCTTAAATACATTGCCTATGCCACTCGTCGATGATGCATAGATATGTAAATCACCTATTGCACAACCTGGAACAAAAAGCACAGACAACAATGTAACAAGTAAAAGCGCTATCACCTTTTTCTTATTCATTTATATCTCCTTAAATCTTACACTTTTTACCAAGTATCAATTGTAATGCAAAGTTATCTAATATACAATACAATATTTTTATATCTTTACCGTTTTTTCTAGACTAAATGAATAAAGAATTCTTTCTTTTACTTTTTTCCCAAAGGACATCTCTAGAGCTTTCGCATATAAATCAATCTGAGCCTTATATCGAAGAACAAGCTCTTCTGGCTCCTTTACATTATCTGTCTTATAATCTAGAAGAACAATCTCATCATCTTCTATAAAAAATACATCGATTATACCCTGTACTATTATTGGGTCAAGTGTCGAAGATACATCTTTAAACAAATTGCCAGGCTCTTCTTGCATTACAAATGGCTGTTCAACCCATAAAGCATCAGATAAAATAGCTTTATGCATACGATTTGCAATTTCTGAATCAAGGAAGTTCTTTAATCTGTCCTTACTAATTAACCCAAATTGTTCTTCAGTAATTAGATTAGATTTCTTCATTGAATCAATTTGAGAATCAAGTGATGTATTATAATCATCGCTTAGGAAGTCATAACACTCTAGCACCCTATGCATAGCTGTACCATACAAAGCACCTGTATTTACTTCTGAATCATTATCTCCATCAATGAAGCTTGGAATCATAGATTGCTTCTCTTCTTCAAATGCTTCTTCCATTGCATTATGCTTTATCTCTGACACTGAATACTTGGTCTTAATGTCATCATTAATCTCATATGGATATTTAAATGACAACCTGTCTTTAATCATTTCTCGAAGGTTATCTGGATATGACAAAAGAAGTTCATTAAGCCTTTCTTTTTTATCAATTATATGTGTAAATTCGGCAATATCTTTAATCATATTGTCGCGAGGTTTTACGAACTTAATCATGCTATTTAGATATTCTTTATTGACACTACATATTCCTCTTATAATCCATTCCATTCTATTTTTCGCATTAATCATTCTATTGTAATTCATCTTAATTCTAGAATAATCATTCACTTTTTCTTCTGGCTTATTAAGGACGGCAGTAAGAATAAGTTTCTCTTTTGCACGTGTCATTGCAACATATAATAATCTTGCTTCTTCCCCCATATTATCAATTAACATTGTCTTCTTAATATAATTCTTATATTGAGTGTTCTTCTTATATTTATTACCACCTATATCTTTTCGAAGTTCCATTCCAATTCCATATTTGTTGTGAACAAGAATTGTATTATTTGCATCCATATTTTTTATTTGACTCCCCAAATCACTTACGAATACAACAGGAAATTCAAGTCCTTTACTCTTATGCATTGTAAGAATTCTAACAACATCATCATTATCACTAGAAATTGATGCTTCCCCAGAATCAAGTTGGTATTCTCCCATGGAATCAATGTATCTTAAGAAACGAAATACACCTTTAAATCTTGTCTTCTCATAGTCAAGAGCCTTGTCTATCAGTGCAATAAGATTTGCTCTTTTAACATTTCCATTAAAGAGAGAACTAACATAGTCAAGATATGATGTCTTATCATATATTATCTCTAAGAGTTCATGAATTGGTGTATCATTAACCATAAGCCTAATCTCATTTATTAAATCTAATGCTTTAACTAGCCTTATAAATTCTTCATCATTCGCGACTTTTTCATCGCTTTTGTAAAAGCTAATAAAGTCTTCTATTTTATAATACAAATAATAATTAGACTTAACCTCTTCTTTATTCTTTATATTTTCTTTTGAATAGAGTTTAATTCTAGCAAGCATATCATTACTTATATTAAATATTGGGCTGTGTAGTATAGCCGCAAGTTCAATATCTTTACATGGATTATCAATAACTGCAAGAAATGAAAGCATAAGCTTTACTTCAACAGTATCAAAGTATCCTTTAGTATTAGGTGATACACATGGAATATTATGATTAAGTAATGCTTCCTCATATTCTCTACCATTAGAATTAGCACCTCTAAGAATAATTGCAACGTCAGAATATCTAATATCTCTGTTAATTATTTTATTATCTTTATCTTTTGATGTAACTTTATATCCACTATCGAAAAGATCTAGTATTCTTTGTGCAACTATAGTTGCCTCAACCTTCCTAGTTGACTCGTATACTTCACTATCTGCCTCACCATCATCATAGTCATCATCAAAAGTTTCATCATTATTTTTACAGTATTTAGAATCTGTAATTAATATTTCTACATCTGTTTCTTTATCATCAGAATATAACTCTTCTGCACCAAAATAGAGCTTTGCATTATCATCATATTCTATGCCACAGGTATCACTAGTCATAACATTTACAAACACGTCATTAACAACGTCTAGTACTTCTCTTCTACTTCTAAAGTTCTTCTTAAGATTAATCAGAACTCCTTTCTCACTGTCGTTTTCGTACATATGGCATTTATTAACAAATATATCTGGATTAGCATTGCGAAATGCATATATACTTTGCTTCACATCACCTACCATAAACATATTCGAACCATTAGACAAAGTAGATAATATCATCTCCTGCAAGTCATTACTATCCTGGTATTCATCAATCATCACTTCCGTATATGAAGCCCTAATTTCTTTTGCAACATCAGTTATCTCTTTTGTTTCATTATCTCTCAAAATATTAAGTGCAAATCTTTCCACATCGTTAAATGTGTATGCATTATTGTCACGTTTTATTTCATCAAAAACATCCATTGTCTGTTCAGTTAAAGAGATTAATTGCAAAGCATATTCTGACACATACTTACACTCTGATAATATGTCATCTACTCTATTATCTATAATATCATTGCGTACTTTATTATAAATTGCTGCCATACCTTTATATGAAGAATATAACCTGTCAACTTCATCACTATCTTCATCACAATTAAAAGATTTCTTTACTGATTTCTCTGCATCCTTCATCTTATAAATGTCTTCAAACATAGAATATATTTCTTCTATATTGGATGTCTCACATATCCTATCAATGGAAGAAACAGCATTTTCTATTTGCTTTTTTACATAGTTTCCATCCTTAACAAACAGTTCTTCATAATCATCACAAAAGCATAATAATTCTGTTCTAATTGCTTTGAAAGAATCAATATAATATTCATATAATTCATTAATCCAGAACAAATCATTTATATTACAATCATCACCAATAAGATATGGTTTCTTAATTTCCTCAAGCCATTCTTTTGGCCAAGGGTATGCGTATGCCTTCTGACTTAATCTGTTAATCACATCCGTTATAATAGAATAATCAGATGTATTAGAATACAAATTAATTAAATTCATAAATGATTCATTATTATCACTTGTAAAATTATTGTCTAACACAATATCAATTGCATCATTAAAAAATATAGTCTCTTCACTTGAATCACATATTCTAAATGAAGGATCTATTCCAATATCATTGTAATTCTCTCTTACAAGTCTTCCACAGAAGCTATCAATAGTAGATATATTAGCATTAGCAATTAATGTATTCTGCCTTATAAGAAATTCAGAGTCTGGATTCTTTTTTATTGCTTCATCTAATGCTTTTCTAATCCTTTCTTTCATTTCTCTAGCTGCTGCATTAGTAAATGTAACCACAAGCAGACTGTCTACTTCTACATTGAAATTAACAATCTTATTAATTATTCGTTCAACAAGAACAGCAGTCTTTCCAGAACCTGCTGCAGCAGAAACAAGTATATTATTATCTTTCTCATCAATAACCTTCTGTTGGTCTGTAGTCCATTTAGGCATCTATAATAATCTCCTTACTCTAAAGTCAAAAGCCTCTAATCTATTAGTTTGTATATATCGTCTTTCTTATTATGACTATTCAACTTAACGTATTCTGAATAATTATATCCAGGCTGTCTTATATCAAATCCACATATTGAACCATAAGGACAATACTTGCATCCAATATCTTTGACTGGGGATGCGTCAATCTTTCCTGAATACATATCGCTTCCTAATCTCTTCATCTCTGACAGTACATGCTTCTCTAACTTATTAATATCATTTATAGAACAACACTTTGAATATCGTCCATCTAATGTACCATTACTAGTATATGCAAAAGGCGCATATAACGACTTATTACCATTCTCACATTCATAGTCTAATGCCTTAGCAATATCTGTCTTTAAGTGTTTAGGAAGAGTGTATTTTTTGTTAGGATCATATTGTTTACTGCTAATATATTTATTAACTTCAACTTCATTCTCCTCTTCAAAAAATAAGCCCTGAGGAATCATTTGTTTCTTAACAGCTTCTTCAATAGAATCATTGACATAGTCTACTATAGGATCCTTTACATGATAATAAAACATAGCTGCTGGTTTAACATTCTTAGTACCGCCTAACGACATTCCTCTTACAGACACATCAAGATAATATATGAGTTGTAGTTGAAGGCCATTATATATCTTAGTGTAATCAATATCTGTGTTACCTGATTTATAATCAATAATCTTGACATAGACAGTATCGTTTTCTTCAAAAGTATCTATTCTATCTATTCTTCCTTTGAGCATCATATCCCTTCCATCTTCAAGGGTTATTCGAAGATCAGAAGGTTTTGCTATTTCGCTTAATTCAACTTCGAATTTGTATGGTTCAAACTTGCTATGCTTAGCTTGATTTACTAATGCATCTACAGTTTTATTCACAGTCGACTTAATCTTATGCAAGCTATACTTATCCTTCGGTGAATCAAGAAGTTCTATTCTATTATATTCTTTATATACTTTGTTACAGGATTCTTCTAATAATTCCTCTCGCATACTATCATCAAGAGTTCTCCATTTAATACCCTTATCTGAAAGTCTGTTAGAAAAATCTTCTAAAATATCATGATAAATACTTCCATAATCTAAATTTTGTAGCTTACCTTTTTCCTGTTCTTTGATTCCAAGACAATAATTCACAAAATAATTATATGCACATTTCCTATATGACTCTAACCTCGAAACACTGCCTACAGGATTCTCAGAATCAACTAACTTGTTATATAGAAGAGAATCAATTGTCTCTTTGTTATGGTAGAAAAATGCGCCATCAATAATATTGTTATAATCACCAGAATCTTTACAGCAATCAATTAAACCAAGAGTAGCTGTAAAGTCATCTATATCATCAAAATCAACTATCGTTTCTTTATCATATTCCCCATCTCTATGAACATAGTTTCTAAGTGCGGCGGATACATATCGTTTTGTTGAATCTATTGATACAAGATAATCTCTAGGAGATATATCAGTTATCGTATCTACTTTAACATCTTCAAACATTTCTATTAGTTCATCTACTAAGTAAGATCTATTTAATGCATTAGCCTCACTATCACTTGCACAATAAGTAATACATACTTTATCACTTGCCTTAGTAAGAATCATATAGATATAGAATCTCTGCATAAAGGACTTCTCTCTATCTGTAGGCGCAAGATAAGAATCCTTTTTCATAAGAGCCTTCTTAAGAGTTATTCTTTCTGTCTGAGATATAATACCTGTACTACAGAAATTCGAAGGTATAGAACCATCATTAACTCCTAATATGTATATAGCTTTAGGCTTATCATAACGAGTACGTTCTAAGTCACCTATAACTACAGAATCACTAGATGCTGGTATTGTTGCAACCTTAGCACCTTCACAGGCAGAAAGCATAATATCAATATAATCCCGTGTATCTATAACTTCATCACCAAGCAATGTCACGATTTTATCCAGAATAGAAATCATTATTTTATAAATCTGAGAGTATTCTTTTGCTTTGATATCATTATTTAAACTAGTATACTCCGTCACCTTCTTATCTATCTTCTCTTCAACACTGTAATCGCAAAGTAACTTATATATAGCTTCTGATATTTCTTTTGCATTTCTATT
>SVEY01000015.1 GCA_015057165.1 Lachnospiraceae bacterium
AATTATACCAAAAAGCAGCTATGAGCGCGAGCTCATAGCTGCTTTTCCGTTAGGGGAGTTTTTTTACAGCCCCTTTTTTTGTGCCCAATCCTCCACAACATAATGTGCTTTAGTGGACTTACATATACAAATATGCTAAAATATCTATAATATTATGAGTGAGAATATATAGTGTATGAGAGGTAATAAAATGGATAGACAAAAAGCACTTGATACTTTAAAAGCTCATGGTCAAGAGCATGTAATGGAAGGTTTTGACGAGCTAACGAATGAGCAGAAAGAACAACTAATTAGACAGATAAGTGAAGTTGATTGGGAAACTATTGCTCTAGTGGGAAAAGACAAAGAAGAGTCAAAAGGTGATATTGAACCACTTGGTGCGGTAGAAATATCTGAGATAGAAGAAAGAAAAGAAGAATTTACTGAGACAGGAATTAAAGCCATACAAGAAGGAAAGCTAGGAGCGGTTCTTCTTGCAGGGGGAATGGGGACTCGCCTCGGACTTGATAAGCCGAAGGGAGAGCTTAATGTAGGTCTTACAAGAGAATTATGTATATTTAATTGCCTAATAAATAATCTCCTAGATGTTACGAATGAAGCAAAGGCATATATACCTTTGTATATAATGACTTCTGAGAAGAATAATGATGAGACAATTAGATTTTTTGAAGAGAATAATTATTTTGGATACCCAAAGGATTATGTTAAATTCTTTGTTCAAGAGATGGCAGCAGCAGTTGATTTTGATGGAAAATTGTTATTAGAAGAGAAAGGTCGTCTTGCTACCTCGCCAAATGGTAACGGAGGATGGTTCTCGTCACTTGCCAAAGCTGGTCTCCTAGAGGATGTTAAGAAGAGAGGAGTAGAATGGCTTAATATATTCGCTGTTGATAATGTACTGCAGCGTATTGGTGATCCTGCCTTCTTTGGAGCTACGCTTCTTAGCGGAGCGGACTCGGGAAGCAAGGTTGTTCGTAAAGTTGATGCTTATGAGAAGATGGGAGCTTTGTGCAAGAAAGGTGGAAAGCCATATATAGTAGAATATTATGAGCTTAGTAATGAAATGGCTGAAGCTACAGATGAAAATGGCAATTACTTATATGCATTTGGAGTAATCCTTAACTATGTTTTCAAAGTATCCAGACTTGAAGAGATAATGAATAACAGAATGCCTGTACATGTAGTTGAGAAGAAGATACCTTATATTGATGATAAGGGAGAATTAATCAAACCTACTGAGCCTAATGGATATAAATTTGAAACTCTAGTAGTTGATATGGTTGCTATGATGAATGATAGTGTTCCTTATGAAGTAGTTAGAGAGAAAGAATTTGCACCTATTAAGAATTTACATGGTGTTGATTCCTTAGATAGTGCAAGAGAATTACTAAAGGCAAATGGTGTTGAGTTATAGCCATTTATATACTCCTTGAGGAGTAGGAGATTAACTATGTATAGTAAAAGGAAAAGAAGCTGGGTTAAGCATCTGGATTTTACATTACTTGATATATTATGTATGATGCTTGCTCTCTCTATAGCTTATGTATGGAGATTTGAGTGGAATTTTGACTTGGATACTAATGTAAATGTTGATTTGTACGTTAGGATGGCTATAATGCTAGTCTTAATAGACATTTTTGTTATATTCTTTGTTGAGTCTTATTCCGGAATCCTTAGACGTAATAAATATCAAGAGCTTCGTGCAACAATACTTCATTGTTTTGTAGTATTTGGCGTATATCTAATATATATGTACGCTACAAAGCAATCGATTCTTTATTCAAGACAACTTTTGTTTACATATCTTGTTCTTGTAATTATACTTGAGTATTTCGCAAGAGTTTTATGGAAACGAGTTATTAGAAGAAGAAAGCTTCTTGATAAGAATAAATCAGAAATGATTGTTGTGGCAGAATCCATGACGGTGGAGAGATGCCTAGAAGAGATAGCTCATAACAAATACACTGACTTTAAAGTTGTAGGTGTTGTTGTAGTGGATGAAGATATGGAAGGACAGCAGATACAAGGTGTACCGGTTATTGCCAACGCTGACAACTTCCTTGAATATGTTAGAACCAACGTTGTTGATGAAGTATATATTGATGGTAATACAAGAGCTAGTTCTGAAGCGCTGGCAACAACATTAGTGGAACTTGGCGTAACAGTTCATATTAGTCTAGTTCATACTAATTTTGTAATGCCTAATACAATTCTTGAGAATTATGCAAGTTACGTTGTTCTAACTACAAGCATGCATATTGCAAGTACCAGACAATTGTTTTTCAAGAGACTTATGGATATTGTGGGTTCTCTGATTGGCATGGTTATTACTTTCATTGCATTTATTATTTTTGCTCCGATAATTAAGATACAGTCTCCAGGACCTGTATTCTTTAAGCAGGTTAGAATTGGTAAGAATGGAAGGAGATTCAATTTCTACAAATTCCGTTCAATGTATGTTGATGCTGAAGAGCGAAAGAAAGAACTTATGGCCCAAAACGAAATGGATGGTAATATGTTCAAGATGGAAGATGATCCGCGTATTATTCCAATTGGAAGGTTTATGAGGAAGTATTCTATTGATGAATTACCTCAGTTCTTTAATGTGCTAAAGGGTGACATGTCCCTTGTAGGAACTAGGCCACCAACAGAAGATGAGTATGAGATGTATAAATTCCATCATAAAGCTCGTCTTGGATTTAAGCCGGGACTTACAGGAATGTGGCAGATTAGTGGACGAAGTGATATAACAGACTTTGAAGAAGTTGTTGCTTTCGATACAGAATATATATGTAATTGGAATCTTGGATTAGATATTAAGATTCTTTTTAAGACAATTGGCGTTGTATTTTCTGGTAAAGGATCGAAGTAGTGCTCTTAAGGGGACCATATGAAGATAACAGGTTTTACCATTGTAGTTGTATGCTCTAATACAAGAGAGATTTTCTTTAGAGATTTTCTTGAATCAGTTGTAGCACAGGACTATGACAATTGGGAAATGTATATTTTAGATGATGATTATTCTTCTAATCTGGAGAATATTACTAAAGAATTTTTCCCTGAGGATACTAGGGTACATTATCGTAAATTAAAGAATCATAAAGGGAAGGCCTATGGGATTAACATAGGCTTTCATTTTGCTGAAGGAGATTATGTTCTTGTTACTAATTGCCACGACAGGTTAGATTCTCATTGCTTATATCATATGGCAGGGACTATATTTGATGCGGCAGAACCAGACATTCTGTATTCCGACCATATTGACCTGGAAGGAATAGAGAAGACCAAGATTCATGTTAAGCAGGACTTTAATAAAGAATTGTTTATTCGTAATAATTATATAGGCGATATGGTGGCAATTAAGCGAGATACTATCAAAAAAATTGGTCTCATGCGTGAGGTTCTAAGTGAGGCTTATTTGTATGAGTATCTTCTTAGATGCATGGAGAATAAATGCAGATTCTATCATATACCGAAGTTTTTGTATTATAAGAGAATTCTTTCATCAGATATTTATGATAGCGCTATTATGCAGAACAATGAAATCGTGATTCCTGAGAAAAAGGAAGGGGCGATTATGGGAATAATAAGAAGTGTATTTCCTGATTTCATGAAGAATCCTGTTACTGGTGTTGATATTGACAAGGAAGAACTTATATATAAAGAGAATATGGCAAGTGTTAAAGCTTATCTTACCCGTAATAACATTAAGGCTAAGATTGATAGTGAACCACTTAAAAGATTCTGGAAGGTCGAATATGATGGTGCTGGGGCGTCTATAAGAAGCAAAGATTATATGCTCTTGAAGGACAGAGATGTTAAGGTGTCGGGTAAAAATTATCTGGAGAAAATGTATGGTTATATTAAGCAAAAAGATGTAGCTGTTGTTGGAGTTAGATTTGCCAAGCCTTTCTGGACTACTGAGAACTGTGGTTATATTTACGATACGGATGGAAATGCTTATCCTGCATTTTATAATTATAGATTAAAGGATGCAGGCTATGATAACTTGCAACTTATTCCTCGAGAAATAGGAATGGTTGATGGAGCATTTTGCATGATTAGTAAAAAAGCTTATCGCTCACTTGGGGGATTTGATACATCTTTGTCTGGAAGAGATGTAATGCTGGATTTTTGCATAAGAGCTCGAAAGAAAGGATATAGAGTAGTAATTGAACCATCAATTATTGCAAAGAAAAATAATAGTAATATAATTAGTGAAGAAGGATCACATAATAGATTGGTTGAGAAACTGGGAGATGAACTTATGAAGGGGGATCCTTTCTATAGTCCTAATCTGGCAATGGGCTTAGAGAATCATAAGTTTATGGAAGCAGATACTTCTAAAGGGGGCGAAGAGTATGAGAAATCACGAAGTAACAGAGAGCCACAACCTATTAGACGAGAAGGGGATGTTAATAGAACCGGGGTGGTCTAAGGCACTAATACAAAGGTATGATAGAAAGCAAATTAAAGCATCAAAATTCAAAATCAAAGAGTGGGATTATTATCTTGTATTAAATGATGACTTTGCTGGAGCTTTTACATTATCTGATGATGGCTACATTGGGCTTCAGTCTGTATCATTTCTTAATCTGAAAGAAGGTTGGGAACACACAGAGACTATACTTAATGCTTTTCCACTTGGTAAAATGAAGATGCCAAAAACATCCGCCCAAGGGGATATAGCATATGAAGACAAAAAGTTGTCCCTTAGTTATAAGCATGAGACAGTGTCCTATGATGATGCAGTTAAAATGTATGGAGATGCCATAACTTCTGAAGATAAGAAGCTTGGAAGATGTAAGATACGTCACATCAGTTGTGTGATGTTTGATTTTTATGAAGGAAAGACATTTTCTGCAGATATTAAGCTTTATCAACCGAAGATGGATACAATGGTTATTGCTACGCCATGGGAGGAGAAGCTTACTGCATTTTACTATAACCAGAAGATAAATTGTATGCCTGCATATGGATATATGAAGTTAGGTGAAGATGAGTTTGTATTTGATCCTTCAATTAATTATGGAACCCTTGATTGGGGTAGAGGTGTATGGACATATGATAATAGATGGTATTGGGGCTCTGGTAATGGAACCATCAATGGGAAGCCTTTTGGTTTTAATATAGGATATGGCTTTGGCAATACTTCTGCTGCATCAGAGAACATATTATTCTACGATGGGGTATGTCACAAATTAGACGATGTTACATTTAACATTCCAAGTAGCAGCTACACGGATCCATGGACAATTACTTCCTCAGATGGAAGATTTGAGATGGATTTCGTTCCTGTACTAGATAGGGCAGCAAGGATTAATGCAGGAATAATTGAGTCGGATCAGCATCAGGTATTTGGCAGAATGTCTGGAAATGTTATACTAGATGATGGCACGAAATTAGAGATAAAAGATCTTATGTGCTTTGCAGAAGATGTACATAATAGATACTAGAATAGGAAGGAAACAAAATGATTAACGAAGAATTTAAGAAAATGCTTAGTGGCAAGTCAGTTATTAGAGAGCTAAGCGAATATGCTACAGCAAGAGGTAAAGAGATTGGATACGAGAATGTATTCGATTATAGCCTAGGTAATCCTAGTGTGCCTTGTCCTGATGAATATACGAAGGCTGTAATTGACATTTATAATAGTAAAGATCCAATGGAGATACATGGTTATTCTCCGTCTCTTGGTAATACGTCTGCAAGGGAATATCTTGCTAAGGAACTTCGCGAAAGATTTGATATACCATATGAGACAAAACATATTTTCATGACAAGCGGTGCGGCATCTTCTCTAGCCCATGCTTTTCGACTTGTGACAAAACCAGGGGATGAAATAATAGGATTTGCACCATTTTTTCCTGAATATGTGCCATATATTAGCGCTACAGGAGCAAAGTTTACAATTGTTTCTGCAGATACATCAGATTTCCAGATTAAGTTTGATGAATTAGAAGAGAAGTTAAATCCTAATGTTCAAGCGATTCTAATTAACTCTCCTAATAATCCATCAGGAGTAGTATATTCGGAGGAGACTTTAAAGAGACTTGCTTCATTATTAGAGGAAAAACAGAAAGAATACAATCACGATATTTTCTTGATATCAGATGAACCATACAGAGAGATTGCCTTTGATGGTAAGAAGACGCCATATCCAAGTCATTATTATGATAATACTATTTCCTGTTACTCTTATTCGAAAGGAATGAGTCTTCCAGGAGAGAGAATAGGATATATGGCCTTTAATCCCAAATGTACTGATTCTGATATTGCTGCAATTATTTGTGGTCAGATAAGTCGTGGAATAGGACACAACTGTCCATCTGCAACGCAACAACTTGCTCTTGTTAAGACAGGATTTAAATTGTCGGATTTATCTGTATATGAGACAAACGCCAATATTATATATAATGAACTTGTTGATCTTGGTTTTTCAGTAGTAAAGCCTCAAGGAACTTTTTATATATTCCCTAAGGCTTTAGAAGAATCATCTATTGAGTTTTGCAATAAAGCAAAGAAATATGACTTGTTACTAGTGCCAGGAGATTCATTCGGATGTCCTGGATACTTCAGAATGGCATATTGTATTGATACTGAGAAAGTAAAGCGCTCTATGCCTGTACTTAGACGATTTGTTGAAGAGTGCTATAGATAGTAAATTAAGATACTATATAGCTACTCTTCATTTGGAACTTCCCAATCCATTGCTTCTTTTAGGTATTGTTTGTGTAATTCTAATATAGCTGATACATCTTGTGGTGGCTCTTCCTTAGGAGGCTCATCTGAGAAGTTATCGTAACCAAGCTCCTTTGCAATATTGGCATAGCATTGTGCTAAGCCAAGGCGAGGAGCTTTTCCTTGTGAGCCCACATCCAGAATTGGCTCGGTTTCATAAGCGGCATTGTAGAACCATACAATTGCTTCTTCGTTATCATTGTTTTCTAAGAAGTATTCTCCCAGTTCTAAGCATATTTCTGAACATGCATCTGTTACAAGTACTTTAGTTGTATATTTGAGAAATGATGCTTCGTCTTTTCTTAATCTGGCAGCTTTAGCCAGAATACAGCAGGCTCTGCATAATTGTTCTTCTGTTACTTTCTGATTAATAAGAATGTTTTCGAAGACAGATGTTGCATTTGAGAAATCCTTTTCATCTCCGCATTTTAGAAGTTCCTTTGCATACATTGTTATTAAATTGTCGCTAAGATACTTATCCTTATTATATGTCTTTTCGAATATGCTAAAATCTCTTTTGTGATGAAGATTTTCAGGCATATGAAGAATCTCAATATCGCTGTCGAATACAACGGGGTCGAGCCTTACTGTCTCGTGTATGGGCTCAATCCAGGTAAAGCTTCTTTGGCGTTTGTATAGTTTTGGGCGATATTCTGACTTGGAATTTAAGACAGAAGATTTGCCATTTTCTACATAATGCATCTGGACAATTTCAACTTCTGGGACAAGAGCCATTTTGAGGTTCATAAAGCGCATTCTGTTCTCTTCATCAATTACTTCGTCAGCATCGCAACTATAGATATAATCCATTGTTGCTTTGGAGAAGGCAAAGTTCCTTGCAGCAGAGAAATCATCTACCCATTCAAAATCATATATTTTATCGGTATATTTTTTCGCAATTTCTTTTGTCTTATCAGTAGAACCGGTGTCAACAATTATTATTTCATCCATAAGGTTTTTTACTGAGTCAAGACACCTTTCTAGAAATTTCTCTTCGTTTTTTACAATCATTACAAGACTTATAGTTGTCATACAAACCCCTCGCATTTTCTATATAATCCTATAATGATTATAACATATTATATTCTTGTTAAAAAACAATAATACGAGTATAATTATGTGAGATGATGTTTGATATATAGTGCTCATATTACAAGTGTGATATGTGGCAATTAATTCATATAGGAGGTACTAATGGAAGATAATAAAGCAAAAGAGAATAAAGTGGATGAGAATAAGAAGGTAGAAGAAAAAAAGAAATTGAGCTTGCGTTCAAGAATTATAATTACTATTGCTGTTGTAGTTGTTCTTATTGGAGTTGCATGGCTTGTATATTATCTGGTTGATTATAAGAGGGGACAATCAATATATGATGATATTAATAAGGACTACACTGCAAGTAATGGCGATGAGTGGTATAACAAAATAGATGTTAATATTGCTGAGTTAAAGCAGAAGAATCCAGATACCAGAGGATGGATTTATTTTGAAAATGAAGAGATAAGTTATCCGGTTGTTCAGGCTGCAGATGATGATAAGTATCTTAATACTTCCTTTGATGGACAACAGTTAAGAGCTGGCAGTATATTCTTAGAGGCACTTAACAGTGGTGACTTTAGCGATAAGAATAGCATCATATATGGTCACAATATGAGAGATCAGTCTATGTTTGGACGTCTTCAGAAATACAAATACGAAGATAATTACTATAATGATCATTTATATTTTCAAGTGCTGACTGCGGATAAGATATATAGATATAAGGTCTTTGCTTATAATGATGTGTCTGATACAAGTGATGTATACACACTTTCATTTGCGTCAGATAACGAATATGTTAAGTATATCAATATGGTAAAGCAGTTGTCACAACAGCAGATAGATGTACCGGATGTGTCAGAACCTAATGCTACTGATAATGAGAAGATTATTCAGAACTATAAGAAGTTAGTTACACTATCTACTTGTACAGATAGAGATGATATGAGATTTGTGGTTCTAGGAACCCTTGTTGGAGAATATGACAGAATTAATAAACAGTTAATTTATGATTCAGTAAACAAGTAATTTCTTGAAAATGTGTCCAATTTGTGAATGTGTAGTTGTATTTGGGTATAACTACACATTTTTTGTTGTCGCGTATAGCAATATGAAAAGTGCACAAAAATATTTCGAGGTCAAAAAAGAGAAAAAAGAAACTAAAAGTTATCCACATATAAAATCATATATTTTTGTGGATAACCCCAACGAAAAATCATTTATTAACGGACTTATTCACTTTATCCACGAAAAATGTATAAAAATAGGTGCAAAAGGACACTGGAAGTAAACCTTACAGTTTTGTTAGAATTATACAAAAAATAGATTAAATATAATTGAAGCTTGACTTTTGAGATGTAAAACTATTGCTCTATAATGTTATGAATTATCTGACAATTGAATGCTGATGAGGAGTGTTTTGTAAAAGTGCATAAAAAAATATAAATAAATCCTTTATTTATTTGTTAAAATGTATTAAAATCTTCTTATAGGTATGTGCAAATACGTTAAAATCAACATTTGATAATTGTCAAATGTGTATATATGGGGACTAAGGAGGGGGAATATGATTTCTAATCAGATATTGCAAAATACTATTGATGGAGCCAAGGGGATAACCGGAAAGGATTATGCTGTACTTGATACAGATGGAATAGTACTTGCAACAACCACTAACAGCGCAGATGACTATGTTAAAGAAACAATTGAATTTGCAGAGTCTGATATGGATTCTCAATTCAATGGACCTTGTAATATGTATAAGGTTTTTGACGGTGGTCAGTTAGAGTTTGTGCTTCTTGCATTTGGAGAAGGTCAGGATACAACTGTGGGTAAGATAGTATCCTTCCAGATATCGGAGCTTCTTGTTGCTTATAAGGAGAGATTTGACAAAGATAATTTCATCAAGAATCTTATCTTAGATAATATGCTTCTTGTAGATATTTATAATAGGGCTAAGAAGTTGCATATTGATATTGAAGCTCGTCGAGTTGTTATGATTGTAAAATTCGAAGAAGAAAAAGATGGAGATGAGTTTGAGAGAGTAAGAAGTATCTTCGGTGGTAAGAATAAAGATTTTGTCACAGCTGTTGATGAAACTAGCGTCATAGTCCTAAAGGATCTAGGAGAAAATGGTACTTATGAGGATATAGAGAAAACTGCAAAAGTAATTATAGAATCCTTTAAAGATAAAAAGAATGAAATCAGAGTATCTTATGGAACTATCGTTAATGAGTTGAAAGAAGTGTCTCGTTCCTATAAGGAAGCAGGAATGGCTTTAGATGTTGGTAAAATTTTCTTCGATGAAAAAGAAATAATTGCTTATTCTGTCCTGGGAATAGGAAGATTGATATATCAATTGCCTATACCATTATGTAAAATGTTTATAAAAGAGATTTTTGAAGGAAAGTCGCCAGATCAATTTGATGAAGAAACTTTAATGACTATTAATAAATTCTTTGAGAATTCCCTTAATGTGTCAGAAACATCAAGACAATTGTATATTCACAGAAATACTCTTGTATATAGATTAGATAAATTGCAGAAAAGTACAGGTCTTGATCTTAGAGTTTTCGAAGACGCAATAACATTTAAGATTGCGCTTATGGTTGTAAAATATATGGAATATATGGAAACACAGGAGTTTTAATTTATGATTAAGCTAGAACATGTTAGCAAAGAATATCAGAAAGGTGTTCCTGCTCTAAATGACGTTAATCTTCATATTGAGCCGGGAGAGTTTGTATTTGTGATTGGTAATAGTGGATCAGGTAAATCAACATTGATTAAACTATTACTTAAAGAATTAGAACCTACTAAAGGTAGAATACTGATTAATGGAAAGTCTATTGCTGGACTTAATAAGAAACAAATACCTAAATTTAGAAGAAATATAGGAGTTGTATTCCAGGACTTTAGGTTGCTTCAGGATAGAAATATATATGAGAATATTGCTTTTGCCCTTAAAGTTGTTGAGACTCCAAGAAGACAGATTAATGAGAAGGTAGCAAAGATGTTATCGCTTGTAGGTCTTGCTGCCAGGTATCGTTCATATCCTGACAATTTGTCTGGTGGTGAGCAGCAACGTGTTGCAATTGCAAGAGCGCTTGTTAATCAGCCTAAGATTCTTCTTGCTGATGAGCCAACAGGTAATTTGGATGAGGGGAATGCCTGGGATATTATGAATTTGCTTGATGAGATCAATCATAGAGGAACAACTGTTGTCGTTGTTACTCATAATATGGAAATTGTCAAAGCAATGAATAAAAGAGTTATTAGAATTAAGAAAGGTGTCATTGTTAGTGACTCCAAAGGAGAGTTTTAAGAATGAAATTTAGTACGCTTCTATATAACATACAACAAGGACTAAAAAACATTTGGAGAAATAAAATGTTTAGCTTAGCTTCCATGGCAACAATGGCTGCATGTATATTCCTTCTAGGTATATTCTATTCTTTGGGTGTTAATTTTCAGGCCATGGTCAAAACAGCAGAGAAAGGCGTAACGGTAACGGTTT
This sequence comes from Lachnospiraceae bacterium, assembly GCA_015057165.1. Taxonomy (GTDB): domain Bacteria; phylum Bacillota; class Clostridia; order Lachnospirales; family Lachnospiraceae; genus RUG191. The sequence continues at coordinate 11,297 of SVEY01000015.1, forward strand.
TCTTTGATGAAGGTATAGATCAAAGTAAGATTGATGCTATAGGCCAGCAGATTGCTTCTAGAGGAGAAGTTGACAGTTACGAGTATATAAGTCCTGAGAAGGCATGGGAATCATTCAAGGATTCTTATTTTGAAGGGGATGAAAATATAGCAGCAAGTTTTAATGGAGATAATCCGCTTATAAATTCTGCTAATTATAAAGTGACATTAGCAGATGTGGCAAAGCAAGCTTCATTTGTTAATTTCGCAAAAGAAATTGATGGTGTAAGAGAAGTTAAGCAGTCAGAGGTTGCTGCAAACGTTTTGACCGACTTTAATAAATTGCTTACAGTTGTGTCTGTAGCTATTGTATTAATATTAATATTAGTTGCAGTATTCCTGATTAATAATACAGTAACAGTAGGTATATCAGTAAGGAAAGAAGAGATTGCCATTATGAAATTAATAGGCGCAAAAGATTCTTTCGTTAGAGCACCTTTTATAGTAGAAGGTATAGTGATTGGTTTGGTGGGAGCTGCTATACCATTGATACTTTTATTCTTTATGTACCAATCTATAATGTCATATGTGGCAAAAGAATTTAATCTATTAAGTTCTATGTTGACATTTGTTCCACTAGGAGAAATATTTGCTGTTCTTATTCCGGTTTCTATTCTCCTTGGAGTTGGAATTGGTTATTTTGGAAGTAGATTTACACTTAAGAGACATTTAAAGGTATAACTTGTAATGGATTATAACGATAAGAAAATATTCAGAAAAGGCCTGTTGACAGGCTTAATAATTGCGCTTTTCATAAGTGCTCTGCTTATTACTGGGATTTTTGTATTTGTATATAGAAGTTCGGCAGTATTAACACCGAGAGTTAAGGCTAAGGTATCGTACCTTACAAATTATATACAAGAGAAGTATTACGAGGATGTAGATATAAATAAGCTTCAAGAGGGACTGTATAAAGGTCTGGTAGAAGGACTGGGAGATGAATACAGTACATATCTTTCGGCAGAGGAAGCTGACTCATTCAAGTCATATGTTACAGGAGAACTCTGTGGGCTTGGTGCTGTTCTTACGAAAGAGGATTCCGGTGATGTAATAGTATTAAAAGTATACGAAGGGTCTGCTGCTGATGAAATCGGACTTAGAAGTGGCGATATTATTGTTGCTGCTGATGATAAAATGGCGTCAGATATGGAACTTTCAGACTTTACTTCCTATACAAAAGGTGGAGAGAATACATCCTTTAATCTGACATACAGAAGAGGGGATGACACAAGACAGACTAAGGTTACAAGAAAGAAAATCAAAGTTCCATCTGTATCCCATAAGATGCTTGATGGTAATATTGGCTATATTGAGATTTTAGAGTTTTCTAAAAACACATATTCTGAATATATGGATGCCATTAATGACCTTAAGGCAAATGGTGTTAAAGGCGTAGTATTTGATCTTCGATTTAATGGTGGTGGACTTGTGGAATCATCTGCACAAATACTTGACGAGATACTTCCTAAAGCTAAGATTGTGAGTCTGCAGATTAAGAATCAGCCTGATGTGACATATGATTCTGATGATGAGAAGAAACTGGATATGCCAATTGCTGTCCTTGTGTCAAACAGGACAGCATCAGCATCAGAAATTTTTGCAGCAGCTATCAAAGATAATAATTATGGAACACTTATTGGATATAAGACATATGGAAAAGGTGTGGTACAAGCATCTTCTGTATTGGAGGATGGGTCTGTAATAAGTATTACAAGCGGTAAGTATTATACACCAAGTGGAGAGTGCATTAATGAAAAAGGCATTGAACCGGATATTGAATTAGAGTTTGAGTATACTGGTGACACTAGTTCTTCATATGATGAAATGAAAGATAACCAGGTGCTTAAAGCAATAGAAGTTATTAATAGTAAATTATAATATAGAAAGAGGGTGAAACTGTGGTTGAACTTGACGAATATAAGAAGACTTTAAAGTCTTATGAAACTCCACTACAGGAAGTGAGGGATTCACTTTGACTTAGCTAACAAGTCAAATCGGATAATAGAATTAGAAAAAGAAATGGAAGAGCCTACATTCTGGGATGATTCTGATTCTTCAAGTATTAAGATGAAAGAATTGAAAGATTTGAAAAATGATATAGAGTCCTATGAGAATCTTCTAAATGCTTATGAAGATATTGAGGCTTATATAGAACTTGGTAATGAAGAAGAGGATGAGGAACTTGTAGTTGAAACGAAAGAGCTTCTAGATGAATTTGTAAAAGAATTTGATGCTCTTCGCATGAAGACTCTCTTTACAGAGGAATACGATGGAGACAATGCTATTGTAACTCTTCATGCAGGAGCTGGAGGAACAGAAAGTTGCGACTGGGTTTCCATGCTTTATAGAATGTATTCTAGATGGGTTTCTGACAAGGGGTTTGAGCTAGAGGTATTAGATTCGCTAGATGGAGATGAGGCAGGACTTAAATATATTACATTTCAGGTAACAGGTCATAATGCGTATGGATATCTGAAGTCTGAGAAGGGGGTTCATAGGCTGGTAAGAATATCACCATTTAACGCACAAGGGAAAAGGCAGACTAGTTTTGCAAGCTGTGATGTGATACCAGATATTGAAGAAGACGTAGATGTAGAAATCAAAGACGATGACATAAGAATAGATACTTATCGTTCCAGCGGCGCTGGTGGACAGCACATTAATAAGACCAGTTCGGCTATTAGAATTACGCATTTTCCATCAGGAATTGTTGTACAATGTCAGAATGAACGTTCTCAACATATGAATAAGGAAAAAGCAATGCAGATGCTCAAATCCAAATTATATATGTTGAAGATTGAAGAGAACTTAAAAGATATAGAAGAGATTAGAGGTGAAGTTACAGAGATAGGCTGGGGTAATCAAATTCGTTCCTATGTAATGCAACCATACACAATGGTTAAAGACTTAAGGACAAATGAGGAAACTTCGAATGTAAATGCTGTAATGGACGGTGAAATTGATAACTTCATTAATGCATATCTGAAATGGAGGTTGTTATGACGATACAAGAGTGTTATGTGAAAATGGGCGGTAATTATGGTGAGGTAATCAGGAGACTTCGTAAAGAGGATTTCGTCAAGAAATTTCTTGTTAAATTTCCAAATGATCCAAGCTATGGGGAGCTTGTAGAAAGTATGGATAAGGGCGATGTGGAAGTTGGTTTTCGAGCAGCACATACCCTTAAGGGGGTTTGCCAAAATCTTGGCCTTGACAGATTGTTTGAGTCAAGCAACGAAGTTACAGAAGCATTAAGATCTGGGGATATGGATACAGCTGAAACTTATATGCCTCAGGTAAAAGAGGACTATAAAGTTACAATCGATGCAATTAATGAATTTATTGAAAATGGAGAATGATTAAATAAATATTATTCTAGGAGAAGGATATGACGAAAGAAGAGTTGCTTAATTCTAATTTCACAGACGATCAAATTGATGAGATTCAATTAGGCATCAAGGATGGAGTTGACGTGTCTTTATATGCTAGAGAGGATTTTCTGGCAATTCAGATGCGTCAGATTCGACTTGGGCTTCTTTCTGGTGTAATGGTTTCGAGATATAACGATCCCAAATTCGACTGGTTTCAGATGGAAGAAATCAGGATCGGTCTTGAGAATCATATTGACGTAGATAAATATGCTTCACCAGATATTCCATATATGAAGATGCGTCAGATTCGTAAGGCGCTTATGGTAGGAATTGATCTTACAAGCCAGCTTGACAGAAATGCAGATATACTAAGGCAGATTCGTAAGGCTGCAGTTTCTGGTATAGATATTTCTAAATACGTACTAGAAGGGTATAATGCTGGGCAACTTGCAGAGATTAGAAAAGGCCTAGAAAAAGGTCTTGAGATTCAAGAATTTATAGCAATCGAATATAGAGGCGGGTCAATTCGAGAGATTTGCAAAGGTCTTGAATCAGGTATTGATGTAAGCGTATATGCAGATGAGGAATATAGCTGGCGACAGATGCGTGAGATAAGGCTTGGCCTTGAGAATCAGCTTGACGTTGGGCTATATAATAATCATTTTTATGAGTGGCGCCAGATGAGACAGATACGTCTCGGTCTTACACTTGGTCTTGATGTAAGTAGTTATGCGAAACTTTCCTTTACTTATAAGGAGATGGAGAACAGGCGAAAGCATCTAGAGGCCGCTGCATTTAATCTTGGCGAGGAAGGTGCTGAGGGAACTGCAGTTGGTGATATAAGTGTTATTGTTACAGACTATGGAATGAAAGCTATAATGACATGTCCGGAGGGGTGTAGATTTACAAGGGATGCAATTGATGCTGCAATTCACAATGCTCATGTTGTATACGGCCTAAAAGAGAAGGATATTGAAAGAGTAGTTAACACTATATCTAAGGGACAAGAGATTGTAATTGCTGAGGGTACACCTCCTGTACAAGGAGAGGATGGAAGATACGAGTATTTCTTTGATATTAATCCTACGAGAGAGCCTAAAGAGCTAGATGACGGATTTCTTGATTTTGTAAATGTTGATTGGTATGAGACAGTAAAAGAGAATGACAGGATTGCGCTTTACCATCCAGCAACCCGCGGAACAGATGGAGAAAGTGTTACAGGCTCAAAGCTTACTGGTAGAAATGGCACCGAACAAAAAGTACTAACTGGTAAGGGGTTTACTAAGAGCGAAGATGGTACAGAATACTTTGCTGCTGTATCCGGAATAATTGAATTTGTTGAGAAGAGTAATAAGGTAATTATATCTGAGAGCTTGGAAGTTGATGAAGTAACTAATGCAACAGGAGCAATTGATTTTGAAGGAAATGTTCATGTAAGACATAATGTTGGCCAGGGTTCTAGGATTAAAGCAACGGGAGATGTTATGGTAGATGGATTCGTTGAGAATTGCTTTATTGAAGCCGGTGGTGATATTATCCTTAAGAATGGAGCTAATGGTCAAGGTGGGAAGAGTCTTATTAAAGCTTCGGGACAGATTATGGGTAGGTTCTTCGAGAATATGAAATTGGAAGCGGATATTGGAATCGAAGCAACTTACTGTCTGCATTGTGATATTTATACAAAAGGAAAGCTGGATTTGTCTAGCAAGAAGGGACTTCTTCTTGGCGGCGTTGCGGTAGTAGAAGAGCGGGTAAATGTAAATAATATAGGTAATAAATTATCTACACCAACAAAGCTTATTATCGGAATGAATGACAGGATTAAAAGCATAGGCAAGGAGATACAGGCCGAAATTAAGACTGTTCGTGGAGAGATTAAAATTCTTGAAAATGCTTGTGAACAATTCAAAGCATTGTACACTCCTGAAGAGCGAAACTCAATGGAGGTCTATCTTAAAATTGAGAATGCAATATATACTAAAGAGTTACAGCTTTCAGGATTAAAAGAGAAAAGACAGGCGTATGTTGATAGAATAAAAGAGATGATGAAGGCAAAAGTGGACATTCGCAATCATTTGTATGAGGGCGTTAGATTTAATTTTAATGGCAAAGTATGGAATTCAGAGAAGAACTACAATATTACGATGACAGGAACGCCGAATAATATCATTATTGTTAAGAATTAGTGTACCTTTATTGGGACACCTATATGGAGGGCTCATATGGATAAAACTGTGCTTATCGTCGATGATGACGAGATGGAAAGAAAGATGATATGTGACGTCTTATCTGATGATTATAATATAATAGAATCTGAGTGTGGAAATGATGCTATGGATACCATAGATGAGATGCATAATGTTATCTCAGTAATCATTCTTGATTATATGATGCCAGATGGAAATGGACTTGATGTATTAGAACACATGAACAAGACTAATGACATCAAGAAGATACCTGTGCTTATGCTGACTGGAGAACGTCATAATGATGTGGAGAAGAAATGTCTTGAGATGGGAGCCGTTGACTATATTAAAAAACCTGTGGAAGCTGTGCTTGTGCAGGTGCGTACAAGGAATGCATGTGAAATCTTTTCTTACAAGAAGGAATTAGAAGCTAAAGTTGCAAAACAAATGGATACCCTTCAGAAACAAAACAGGCTTCTAATGATTCAGTCAGAACGAATTAAGAATAGTAAAGAGAAGATGGGTGATGTATTAGGTTCTATTGTTGAATATAGAAATGTTGAGACAGGTGATCACGTTCTTAGAGTTAAAGAGTTCACAAGAATAATGGCAAATTGTTATATGAAGACATATAACGATAAGAGTCTTACGAAGGAGCGTATAGATACTATTGTTTCTTCTTCTGCTCTTCATGATATAGGGAAAATAGCTATTCCAGACAGTGTCTTACTTAAGCCGGGGCGATTAACAGAGGAAGAATATGAGCTTATGAAATCCCACACTATTAGAGGCGCAGAAATGCTTGAAAGCGTAGATGGTGTATGGTCAGATGATTTCAAGAGATGTTGTTCTAATATATGTAAGTATCATCATGAGAGATATGATGGTGGTGGATATCCTTATGGAATAGAGGGGGATGACATTCCTCTTGAAGCACAGCTTGTTTCTATTGTGGATGTATATGATGCTCTTATAAGTGAGAGAATATATAAGAGTGCATATCCGAAAGATAAGTCATTCCATATGATTATTAATGGTGATTGTGGAGTGTTCTCTCCTAAGATAACAGAATGCTTCAGAAAAAGTCGTGAGAAATTAGAGAAAGTAGCTGATACCTTCTCCACTGCAAATGCGGCTGAAACTGTAGATCCGGATGCATAAATTATGAACTTATAGGGTTGCTCTGTTGAGCAACCCTTTTTTGGCGTAAAAGAAAAAGAATTAAATATAATTAGCACTCGACACTTGACAGTGCTAACAATAGGTGTTAATATATCCTCAGGACATCAGATATTAGTACTGAAAGTCCAATTAATTAAGGGATAGGGGGCGATCCTATGAACATTTCCAAATTTACACAAAAATCACAGGAAGCTGTACAGGATACAGAAAAACTTGCGTACGAGTATGGTAATCAGGAACTAGAGCAGGAACATTTATTATTTGCTCTTCTTCGTCAGCAGGATGGATTGATTCCTAAGCTAATTGAGAAGATGGAAATTGATCTCGACCATTTCAAAGGTAATGCAATAAAAGCATTAGAGGCTCGAACAAAGGTTAGTGGTGGACAGCTTGTTATGGGTAAAGACCTTAATAAGGTATTAATCACCGCGGAAGATGAAGCAAAAGCAATGGGAGACGAGTATGTATCTGTTGAACATTTAATGCTTAGTATGATTAAGTATCCTAATAAAGCTATTAATAATATTTTTGCAGAGTATGGAATTACAAGAGAAAGATTCCTAAAGGCGTTGTCAGAGGTAAGAGGTAATGTAAGAGTTACTAGTGACAATCCAGAGGTGACATATGATACTTTGGAAAAGTATGGATATGATTTGGTGGAAAGAGCAAGAACTCAAAAGTTAGATCCAGTTATTGGTCGTGATAGCGAGATAAGAAATGCTATTAGAATATTATCTCGAAAGACAAAGAATAATCCTGTTCTAATAGGTGAGCCTGGAGTTGGTAAGACAGCGGTAGTTGAAGGATTGGCACAAAGAATAGTAAGAGGTGATGTACCAGAAAGCCTTAAAGATAAGAGGTTATTTGCTCTTGATATGGGATCAATAGTAGCTGGTGCAAAATACAGAGGTGAATTCGAGGAGCGTCTTAAAGCGGTACTTGATGAAATCAAAAATTCTAATGGTGAAATAATACTATTTATTGATGAATTACATACTATTGTTGGAGCAGGAAAAAACGATGGTGCTCTTGATGCAGGTAATATGTTAAAGCCTATGCTTGCAAGAGGTGAACTTCATTGTATAGGTGCAACAACATTAGATGAATATAGAGAGTATATTGAAGAAGATAAAGCGCTAGAGAGACGTTTTCAACCAGTGCTTGTTGATGAACCAACAGTAGAGGATACAATATCTATCTTAAGAGGTCTGAAAGAAAGATACGAAGTATTTCATGGTGTTAAGATTATGGATTCGGCTCTTGTTAGTGCATCCTATTTATCTGATCGTTATATAACTGACAGGTTCCTTCCTGACAAAGCAATTGATTTAGTTGATGAAGCATGTGCATTAATTAAGACAGAACTAGATTCTCTTCCTGCAGAACTAGATGAGATGAATAGAAGAATTATGCAATTAGAAATCGAAGAGACGGCCCTTAAGAAGGAAGAAGACAAACTAAGCCAGGAAAGACTAGCGAGTCTTCAGGAAGAATTAGCAGAGCTTCGTGATGAATTCACAAGTAAGAAGGCTACTTGGGATAATGAGAAGGAAGCTGTTAATAAGGTTACAACTCTTCGTGAAGAATTAGAAAATGTTCGAAATGAGATTAAGGTTGCAGAGCAAAGTTATAATCTTGATAGGGCAGCAGAACTTCAATATGGAGAGTTGCCAAAGTTAGAAAAAGAATTAGAAGAACAGGAAGAAATCTTAAGTAAGAAAGATGTTACCCTTGTTCATGAAAAGGTTTCTGAAGATGAGATAACAAGAATTATTTCTCGCTGGACAGGAATCCCTGTGGCAAAGTTAACAGAATCTGAACGAAATAAGACACTTCATCTTGAAGAAGAGTTACATAAGAGAGTAGTCGGACAAGACGATGCTGTAACTAAAGTATCAGAAGCTATAATTAGGTCGAAGGCAGGCATTAAAGATCCAGGCAAACCAATAGGTTCTTTCCTTTTCTTAGGACCTACTGGTGTAGGAAAGACAGAACTTGCAAAGACTTTGGCTAGGACTTTATTTGACGATGAAGGCAATATGATACGAATAGACATGAGTGAATATATGGAGAAACATTCAGTAAGCAGACTTATTGGAGCACCTCCAGGATATGTTGGATATGATCAGGGTGGTCAGTTAACCGAGGCTGTAAGAAGAAAGCCATATAGCGTTGTACTTTTTGATGAAGTAGAGAAGGCTCATCCAGATGTATTTAATGTGCTGTTGCAGGTTCTTGATGATGGAAGAATAACTGATTCTCGTGGAAGAACTGTTGACTTTAAGAATACGATTATTATTCTTACATCTAATCTGGGTTCAACTTATCTTATTGAAGGAATGGATGATGATGGTAATATTTCGCAGGAAGCTAAAGACTTAGTTATGGGTGAGGTTAGAAGAAACTTTAGACCTGAATTCCTTAATAGATTAGATGAGATTATTGGATTTAAGCCACTTGATAAGGACAGTGTAGCAAGTATTGTTGATATATTACTAGAAGAACTTAATGACAGACTAAAGGATAGGCAGATAAGTGTAGAACTAACTGATGCTGCTAAGAAATATATTGTTGATAACGGATTTGAACCTTCATTTGGAGCCAGACCACTTAAGAGATTTATACAAAGAAATGTGGAAACACTTGCAGCAAAGAAAATTCTCGAAGGTGATATGTCTGCGGATACAACCCTTGTAGTTGATGATATAGACGGTGCCCTTGTTATTAGATAATCAAATTATTTGCATTTAAGTAAGTTATATTTTACAATACAGGAACATATAGAATGTAAATGTATTTGATTAAAAGGAAATATAAAGATGGATTTATTTGATTATATGAGAGAACGGCAAGGGGAGAAAGAATCTCCCCTAGCCTCTCGACTAAGGCCTACTTCATTAGAGGAAGTTGTTGGGCAGGAACATATTATTGGCAAAGATAAATTGTTATATAGGGCAATTAAAGCAGATAAAATCAGCTCTATCATATTCTATGGACCGCCTGGTACAGGTAAGACAACATTAGCGAAGGTTATTGCTTGCACTACTAAGGCTGAATTTATGCAGATTAATGCAACATCAAGCGGAAAGAAAGATATGCAGGATGTTGTCTCTAAAGCAAAAGATAATCTTGGAATGTATGGCAAGAAAACAATACTTTTTATAGACGAGATTCACAGATTTAATAAAGCGCAGCAGGATTATCTGCTTCCCTTTGTAGAAGATGGAACAGTTATTCTTATTGGAGCAACTACAGAGAATCCGTATTTTGAAGTTAACTCCGCTTTGGTTTCTCGTTCTATAATATTTGAACTTCATACTTTATCCGTAGATGATATTAGAATACTTATAAAAAGGGCAATAGAGGATAAAGAGAAGGGCCTTGGAATATATAATGCATATATTGATGATGATGCCCTGGATTTCTTATCTGATGCTGCAAATGGAGATGCAAGAAATGCTCTTAATGCAATAGAACTTGGAGTGCTTACGACAAAGCCTGATGAGGATGGTAAAATCCATATTACATTAGATGTTGCAAGTGAATGTATACAGAAAAGAGCACTAAAGTATGATAAGGATGGAGATAATCATTATGATACTATTTCTGCTTTCATTAAGAGTATGAGAGGTTCTGATCCTGATGCAGCAATTTACTATCTTGCAAGAATGCTATGTGCAGGTGAGGATGTCAAATTCATTGCAAGACGTATTATGATTTGTGCATCTGAGGATGTGGGAAATGCAGATCCTAATGCTATAGTTGTAGCAACGTCTGCAGCCCAGGCAGTGGAAAGAATAGGAATGCCAGAAAGTCAAATCATACTTGCTCAGGCAGCAAGTTACGTTGCCCTTGCACCGAAATCCAATTCAGCTGTATGTGCAATTGGTAAGGCTATGGAATATGTACAGTCTAACCCGGCATATCATATTCCTCCATACCTTCAGGATGCCCATTACCCTAATGCCAAGGAACTTGGACGAGGTATTGGATATAAGTATGCCCATGATTATAAGAACCATTATGCAATGCAGCAATATTTGCCAGATGAAGTGGTGGGGGAGACCTTCTACGAATTATCTGATATGGGTTACGAGAAGAAACTACAAGAGCATTTGGATAAAATAAGGCGTGAAGCAGAATAGTGTGAGTATAGTATTATATAGGGGGCGCGATGGGAATAAAGTATACCCATCGCGCCCCCTCTCTTTAGTACATATATACTTATTATAAGGGGATTACGCCTTATTTTTGTGTAAAAAACAAGTGTAATATAAATTAAAATGGTGTAAAATATTATAGGTTTAATATGCCCAAAAAAGAAAAAAGAAAAGATTGGAAGAAGAAAAATGAATTATTCACAAATGACAAAAGAAGAATTGTTAGAAGAAAAAAGTAAAGTTGAGGCTCTATATAAAGAGTATCAAGACAGGGGATTAAAGCTTGATATGTCTCGTGGAAAGCCTTCTAGTGATCAGTTAGATAAGTGTTTGCCTATTATGGATGTTTTGACATCAAAGGATGATTATCATGCATCAAATGGATTCGATACAAGAAATTATGGCCTTGTGGATGGAATACCAGAAGCAAAAGAACTTATGGCGGCTATTATGGATACAAAGGCTGAAAATGTTATTATATCCGGTAATGCTTCGCTAAACATTATGTTTGATTGTATTGCTAGAGCATTTTGCTTTGGTATTATGGGTTCTACTCCATGGAGTAAACTAGATAAAGTAAAGTTCCTGTGTCCTGTACCTGGATATGATAGACATTTTGGAGTGACAGAACACTTTGGAATAGAGATGATTAATATTCCAATGAATGAAGATGGTCCAGATATGGATATGGTTGAAAAATATGTAAATAATGATGAAGCTGTTAAGGGTATTTGGTGTGTACCAAAGTTCTCTAATCCAGAGGGAGTTGTTTATTCAGACGAAGTTGTAAGGAGATTTGCAAATCTTAGTCCTAAAGCAAAAGATTTTAGAATCTTTTGGGATAACGCATATGCTGTTCACTATCTCTATGATGAAGAGATACAGATTCTTGATATTATTGAGGAATGTGCTAAAGCAGGAAATCCTAATATGGTTTACGAATTTGCCTCAACATCTAAGATTAGTTTTGCTGGCGCAGGTATTTCTGCCATTGCATCTTCAATTGATAATCTTGAAGATATTAAGAAGACAATTACAAAACAAACAATTGGTCCTGATAAGATTAATGAGCTTCGCCATGTAAGATATTTTAAAGATAAAAAGGGCGTGCTTGAACATATGAAGGTTCTTGCTTCTGAATTAAGACCTCGATTTGAACTTGTTAATAAAATTCTTGATGAAGAGTTAAAGGGATTAGATGTTGGAACGTATATTGTACCAAGAGGTGGATACTTTATAACATACAGAGCAAAGAATGGTTGTGCAACCAGAATTGTAGAACTTGCTAAAGAGGCAGGAGTAGTTCTTACAGGAGCGGGAGCACCATTCCCTTATCATAAGGATCCAGAGGATTCTGTAATTAGAATTGCACCTTCTTATCCATCTATGGAGGAACTAGAAGAAGCGGCTAAGGTTTTTGCTGTATGTGCAAAATATGCAACACTTGAGAAACTAATAGAAGATTAATAGATTATAGAGCAGAGGTGCTATATGGCTAAAAAAATTGGTTTTATTGGATGCGGCAATATGGGTTCTGCAATCTTAGGAGGAATGCTCAGTGCTAAGATTGTAGAGAAAGAAAATGTATTAGTGTCATGTCGCTCAGATAGTTCTAAGAATAGAATAACAGAAGAATTCGGTGTAACAATTGTTGATAATAAGGAAGTTGCAGGAAAGTCCGATATTATTTTTCTTGCAGTAAAACCTAATGTGTTTTCTGAGATTATACCAGAGATTAGTGGTTCTATACCGGATAATAAGATGCCACTTATTATATCAATTGCTGCTGGTATGACAATTGAGAGAATTGAAGAATTGTTTGGCAGAGACATTAAACTTATTCGTTCCATGCCTAATACACCAGCACTTGTTGGTGAAGCAATGTCGGCACTTTGCGTAAATGGAAATGTAACAGATGAAGACAGAGAGTTTGCCCTTCAAATATTTGAAAGTTTTGGAGAGGCAGAATATATATCTGAGAAATTAATGGATGCTGTAATAGGTGTCAGTGGTTCATCACCTGCATATATTTATATGCTGATAGAGGCTATGGCAGATGGTGCTGTTCTTTCGGGAATGCCTCGAAGTCAGGCATATAAGTTCGCAGCACAGTCTGTTCTTGGCTCTGCTAAAATGGTGCTTGAAACTGGAATACATCCCGGTGAGTTGAAAGATGCTGTATGTTCGCCAGGTGGAACAACAATAGAAGGTGTGGCTACATTAGAGCAATTAGGTTTTAGAGATGCTATTATAGCTGCAGAAAAAGCTTGTGTAGATAAATCTATTGAAATGTCTAAGTAGGTAAAGTATTGACGTAAAAGGAATCATAATGAAACAGAAAATTTTAACTTTTACAGTGCCTTGTTTCAATTCAGAAGAATATATGAGTAAGGCTATCAAAAGTATACTCCCAGGGGGAGATAGAGTTGAAATAATTATTGTAGATGATGGCTCCACTGATAATACGGCAAGTATTGCTGATAAATTTGCTGAGGAATATCCTGATATAATAAGGGTAATACACAAAGAAAATGGTGGTCATGGATCTGCAGTTAATACAGGTCTTTTACATGCAAGAGGATTATATTTTAAAGTCCTTGACTCAGATGATTGGTTTGAGAAAAATGCATATAAAGAATATCTTAATACAATAGAACAGCTTGTTGAGTCTGAACAGCTAATTGACATGATTCTTACAAACTATGTATATGAAAAGCCGTCAGAGAATCATAGACGAAGAATGATATATTCTGCACTATTTCCGAAGAATAAAGTGATTGGCTGGGAAGATATGAAGCATAATATTAAGGGGTTTTCCATTCTTATGCATTCTGTTACATATAGAACAAAACTTCTTAGGGATATAGGACTTAAACTTCCAGAGAATACATTTTATGTAGACAATCTATTTGTATATGAACCATTACCATATGTTAAGAAGTTCTATTATCTTGATGTGGATTTGTATAGATATTATATTGGAAGAGAAGGTCAGTCTATAACAGAGAAAACCATGATAAAAAGACTGGACCAACAACTTGCAGTTAATTATAGAATGATAGATGCCTTTGATTTGTATGAAGATGTCAAAGAACCGCATCTAAGATCATATATGTTAGCATATCTTGAGATGATAACAGTTGTGTCAACCAGTCTTGCACATGTCTCTAAAGACCCTGTTAATTATCAAAAGGCGAAGGATCTGTGGAAATATATAAAAGAAAAAGATAGAAGAGTTTTTCTTCATCTTAGATTTGGAATATTTGGACAAGCAGTTAGTAAGCCAGGAGCAATTGGTAGATTTATATCTGTAAAATGCTACCATTTTACACAGTGGTTTATGAGATTTAATTAGAAAAGAGAAGAGGTTGTTATGACAAAAGTAGTTAAGTTTGGTGGAAGTTCCCTTGCGGATGCAAAGCAGTTTAAAAAGGTAATTGATATAATCAAGGCAGATTCTGATAGAAGATATATAATTCCTTCTGCACCAGGTAAGAGATTTGATGAAGATACTAAAGTTACTGATATGTTTATTAAGCTATATGAATTAGCTTCTAAAGGAAAGAATCTGGACAGTCAGATAAGCAAAATCAAAGAAAGATATAATGAAATTATTGAAGGGTTAAAGATTAAGAACTTTTCTCTTGATGAGGAGTTTAATGCAATTAAGACTGAACTTGAGTATAATCCTACATGTGATTATGCAGCAAGTAGAGGAGAATATCTTAATGGTTTAATTATGGCGAAGTACCTTGGTTATGAATTTATTGATCCAAAGGATATTATCTTCTTTAATGAGGAGCGAGGACTTAACTCCTATAAGACAGAGAAGAAAGTGTCAGAGCGCCTAAAAGGAGTAAAACATGCAGTTATTCCAGGCTTTTATGGAAGTGATAAAGAAGGCCAGGTTATGACATTTTCAAGAGGCGGGTCAGATATAACAGGTTCAATTATTGCAGGTGCTATTAGAGCAGATGTATACGAGAACTGGACTGACGTATCTGGTTTTCTTGTTGCTGATCCACGTATTGTAGATGATCCTGTAGGAATTGATATGATTACATATAGAGAGCTTAGAGAGCTTTCATATATGGGTGCTTCAGTTCTTCATGAAGATGCAATTTTCCCTGTTCGTTCTGCTGGAATACCAATTAATATAAGAAATACTAATAGTCCGAAAGATGAAGGAACATGGATTGTGGAAAGCACATGTCACAAACCGGAATATGTAATAACAGGAATTGCTGGAAAGAAAGGCTTCTGTGCCGTATCGATTTCTAAGGCTTTAATGAATGCTGAAATAGGATTTGGACAGAAAGTATTACAAGCATTCGGAGATAATGATATTTCATTTGAACATATGCCTTCAGGAATAGATACAATGACAGTGGTTGTTCACGAAGATGAATTTGTTGCCAAAGAACAAAAGGTTGTATCGGCAATTCACAGATTATGTGATCCAGATTCTGTTGAAATTGAATCCGATCTTGCACTGATTGCTGTTGTTGGTCGAGGTATGAAATCTACTCGTGGTACAGCTGGAAGAATATTTGCAGCACTTAGTCATGCCAATGTAAATGTTCGTATGATTGACCAGGGTTCAAGCGAGCTTAATATTATTATTGGTGTAGAAAATGAAGATTTTGATAAAGCTATAAAATCAATTTATGATATTTTTGTTACAACAAAGTTATAAGTTGTGCATAGGAGGTAGTATATGAATCCAATGAAAATAATGGCTGCGTTTAATACATTTCGCAGTAATCATCCTAAAGTAGTTGAATTCTTTCAAGTGGTTTTCGGACAGAGAGTTGAAGAAGGAACAATAATTGAAATATCTGTTACAAAACCTGGAGAAGAAACAATTACTACTAATATGAAAGTTAAGCAATCTGATATAGAGCTTTTTGATGAATTGAAAAATATGTCTAGATATTAAATGATAATCATATATTCAAAATAAATAATAAGGAGAGATAAAAATGGAAGAATTAGAATTTCGTTATGACACACAATTATTACTTGATCAGTATGTAGAAGATGGAGATGATGCTGACGATGTAGCTGATGACCTACTAGATGAGATAAGAGATTATCTTCTTGAGAATATTAAAGGTGATTCAATGGTTGTAGCTGCTGATAGCGGCGAAGATGAGTTCGGCGAGAAAGCAATTATTAAGATTCATTATCACACCAACGAACCATGGGATGTACTCTCATATTGCAGAAAGCATGGAGAAATCTACGATATCGTAGTAGAAGACATGGACAGACAGCAAAGAGATCTGCAAGGATAGTTTAGTCTTTCGAAACATTGGGCTACGCTCAGTTGAGAAAGACATATGAATTGAGGTAGGATATATAAAAGCCCCTCTTAAGGTATAGTTTTCTGAAACATTGAGCTACGCTCAGTTGAAGAAAACATATACCTTAAGAGGGGTTAATATATATATATACCCTACCTTAATCTTATGCTTTCGTATTTTTTTCTTGTCCTCACACAAGTCTTTAGCTCCGAAAACCTCTGGTCTATAGGTCCATCAGGAATCACAACATCTAATGTAACTGCAAGATTATCAATTAATACATCAGTAATATCAACTCTTGGGATATTACAGAGTATCTCATATTTTTCATCAAAATCATCAGTATCAAGAAATTTGAGCATTGGCGAATCCTGCTGTTCTTTTTCTTCAAGCTTATCTTCTTCAATATGTACGTCGCCTTTGGAAACAGAAGCTTCCTTAGAAGACGAACTAATTTGTGAAGTAACATCTCCTATGTTACTTGTGGAAGAAGAATCTTGATTTAGCATTTCTGTTGTCATAGGAATATATGTGAATCTATATTCTTCGACTACACCTTCGTATTTCTTTTTATCCAAACGCTCTATAAAAGACTCATAAGGTCTTGCATAGACAACAAAATCTCCATATAAACTCTGATATATTACAAGTGCTTCACCAGTCTCTGAATGAGTAGCGATTCCCTGTACCCTATACATTTTTCCTTTGAAATGTCTATATACTTCACCAGCTTGTGGATTTGATTGTGGCATAATAATTACCTCTTTTTAGAAATTTGTACTAAATACTTTGTAAGCCATATCTTTATCAGCTCTGTCAAGAACAATTACTCCGTAGCATGTATTGTTTTGCAGTTTTTCTTCATTAAACATTCTATTAAGTGAATCGGCATTTCCCTTAGGATGTGGGATAAGACCTTGTCCTGAAAGAGAAAGGAAGTTAATAAAGAAGGAATCATTGCCTGCTTGACAATTTAATAAACCATCTCTGAATGCATCATATTTGTTTTGAATTGAATATTTATATCTATCCTGCACCCAAAGTTGTTCATTTGCATTAACCATTGAGAGTGCGTATGGCATATCAACTACTTCTTTTTCGCCCTGATCTACCCAGTAGAAATGTAAACCACTTAATTCATCGCCCACATTAAGGACATCTTCAAATCGTGATGCAAGAACAATTTTTCCTCTAACTTCTCCAAGGGTAGGAATTGCATTTCTTGTATACCATTTATCTGGTGACTGATTAATTTCGTCAAGAATTAGTTTTTCGGCTAAAGCCACATCATCACTAGAATTCTCTAATTTCACTGCAAATATTACAGTTTCTGTTGGATTGTCTTCTAAGAAGGAATACGCATCCTCACATAATTTGGTAAATGTTATATTGTTAGCCCAAGGCCAAAAGCTTTCCTTACACTTAAAGCCACCATGAGTGAAAATGAATCCATCTTTTTTGTCGTTGATTTGTAATCTAACATCCAGATAGCGATAGCCATTTCTCATTTGCTCATACATAGATGTATCTTGACAGCTTGTACAATATGGAAGTGTACAATATTCTGTGGCGCTATCGTGAGTACCAGGAATAGAGATATTGCTTAACTTGGTTTTGTCAGAGAGCTTCGACATCCAATTAAGATATTGGTTATCCTGCTGTTTTTCCTCGGCTGCAAAAGCATTTCTAGGAGTAGCAAATGTGAATGCAAGCAGCAGTGCTAAACACAAACTCAGTAAAACTTTAATCTTTTTTTTCATAAATAAATCCTCGTTTCGTATAAATGCTATTAGGTATAAAAGGATTTTAACATTTTTTGGAATATAAAAAAAGAGTTGATATGTTATAATACATAAAATAAATATGATATGAGGAGTTTTTTATGTTAGATGTAAAAGATGTATTATCTCTGGAATTTTATAAGAAATCACCTTTTCATGGTAGTTATAAAGGCATTAGATATCGAATTGAGAAAATTGAAAGCAAAGACGAGGTCTTTCTAAAATGTACAACATGGCCTGAGCCTTACGGATTTGAAGCTACAGATGAGAGCTTGAAAGAATATTATGAGGCGAGTTTTAGTAATGAAGGACTTAAAGATATAGTGTCACATATCAATAATAAGGTAACAAACTAATAATTCATTAAAAGTTAATCTTTTTACTTCGATTTAAACCTAACAGTTTGTCTACGGCAGGTTGCATTTCACTATTAATTCTATATGAGCGAATTAATTCTTCTTCATGCTTAGTTGCTTCGAAAGAGTTACTGTTGTTGCAGAATGCAGCATTTAAATCTCTTATGTTATACAATTGACATAATTTGATTAAGCACTCTGCATCTGGGAGTGATTGTGAACTTTCCCATCCATAGACAGTTTTCTCGGCAACATATTTGCCATCTTCGCTTAACAGTATAGCAACATCTGATACTTTATAATTATTCTTTTTTCTATATAGTTTTAGTGTCTTTCCTATATCTTCTTTGTTCATAGTATCCCTCTTCTTCATCATAATTAAGAAAATATTGGGAGTCAAACAATTCTCGAATACCGAGAATGTTCAAAATAAAAATTCTTTATATGTAAGAATAATCGCTGATTTACCATAATTTAATGTTGTGATAAAATTATTTTGATGGAGGATTACAAATGATTTGCAATAGGTGTGGCTCTAGGGTTCCGGATGAATCAAAATACTGTATGTTTTGCGGAAATAGGGTCAGTAAGATACAATATTATAATGATGATAATGAGAGTGATAATAAGAGCCTGGGTTCTTATTATCTAGATGCAGACTTTAAAGGAGATGGACCAAAATACAAGAAGACTGCAGGACTACTTGGTGTTTTTCTTGGAGCCTTTGGTATTCATAGGTTTTATCTTGGATATACAGGAATTGGAATTGCACAGATAGTAGTGTCTCTTATTACTTGTACATTAGGTGGTGCTATCTGGGGATTTATTGAAGGTCTTTGTATTCTATGCGATACAGGTATTACTACTGATGCTGATGGAAATGATCTTGTGTAAATACTATTACTATTATTATTACATTTTTGTATAAGGAATTAATATGCAGGATGATGAATTAAGGAAAAAGAAAAGAATAATAGGTATAATTACAGCGGTTTTGGTGATTGTATTTCTGGGGGCACTTACTTATTTTGTAGGAAAGCCACTCATTCAATTTGTATCAGAACCAGACAAGTTTAGAGAGTGGGTTGAGTCGTATGGAGCACTTGGTGTATTGATTTTTATTGGAATTAATATGGTTCAAGTGTTTCTTGCTGTAATTCCAGGGGGACCCTTTGAGATAGCTGCAGGTTATGCTTTTGGAGTTGTTAAAGGAGCACTTATATGTGATTTTGCAATGTCTCTTGCTTCTGTAATTATTTTTTCACTTGTAAAAAAGTTTGGTATGAAATTTGTGGAACTGTTTACAGACAGGGAGAAAGTTGAGAATCTTTCCTTTTTGCAGGATAATCCTAAGTCTAAGGCTTTTATGTTTTTCTTTTATTTGGTGCCAGGCTTACCCAAAGATTTGATGTGCTATGTTGCGGGTCTTACTAAGATTTCTGTACCTTATTTTGCCATGATTAATATAGTAGGAAGATTCCCGGCAATACTCATGTCAACAATAGGTGGAAGCGCAATAGGTGATGAGAAGTATACAATCTTCATAGTTATGATGGTTGTAATAACAGCATTATATGTTGTTGGCACAATTGCTTATAAGAAGATTACTAATAAGCATAAGAACGAAAGTAATAATGTTGATGAATCTAATACAGATAATAAATAAAATCAGATTTCTGTGTAAAATATATTGTTATGATTTTATCAATATGTTACAATTTAATGTATGTAAAACGAAAAGTTTATAGTAGTTTTTTATATGTTTCTTGGATTTCCTAGACTAATATATTATTGTGGGGAATTGGAGGTACATATAGTTATGGAGGAGGGTCTATGAAGGATTTAAAGCACTTATACTATTTTGAGAAGTTGCTTGAAGAAGCTCATAACGATCTGGTTCGAGAAGCCCAAAGTCAGGGGAGAAAATGTCTTGCTACTGTATGTGAGAATGTTCCTGAACCCCTATGTAATTTAGACGGGGCTTTTTCAGTTCGTTTAAGAGCACCAAGAACAGGTAGTCTTGATATGAGTACCTATTATATGACAAGTTTTTTGTGTGAATACACAAGAGCTTTGTTAGAGCGTGCAATGGAAGGCGGGTTTAACTTTGCAGATGGTCTAGTTACACCAGATGGTTGTTCTATGCTTAATAGATGTATTGAGAATATGGAACTATTAGATGTAATTGATAAGCCTGATTTCTTCTTTGAATATATGGAAATTCCTATGAAGGCTGATGATAATGGGTTAGCATTATATAAGCTTCAATGTGAGAATCATATCCTCAAGCCAATGAAAGAGAAGTTCGGAGTAGATGTATCTGATAAAGCAATTAGAGAATCAGTAGAGCTTCATAATAAGGTGTGTAATATAATAAGAGAACTGGGAGATTTTAGAAAAGAAGAATACCCTAGAATAACAGGATATGAATACCATATTATTACAATGGTTACTTATGTTGTTCCTAAGGATTTGATTCTTGATAAACTAGTTGAGACATTAGAGGAAGTAAAGAATAGAGAGCCAGATAAGACAAAGCACAGAGCGAGGGTGGTATTTGTTGGATCTGAAGTAGATGATGTTGATGTTATCAAATTAGTAGAAGATTCAGGCGCTTATGTATGTGCAGACAGATTCTGCTATGGCTCACTTCCAGGAAGAGATCCTATAGAATTAAATGATGAAGAGTATGCTCTAACTCAAGTATGTAGAGCATATATGAATAGAGGCCAATGCCCTCGTTATATGAATCAGAAGAAGATTGTTGAGCGTAGGGAATATGTTGCTGATATCGCTAAGGAATATAATGCTGATGGTATTATATATGAGCAAATGAAGTTCTGCGACCCATGGGCTTATGAGAGAATGGTTGGTACAGCAGTTCTTCGTGATGATTATAATTATCCTGTGCTTATGGTTGACAGACCTTATGCACTTGGTATGTCAGGACAAATGCGTACAAGAGTTCAAGCTTTCGTGGAAAGTATTGAGATTAAGAAAATCCAGGGAGGTGCGAAATAATGGGTAAAAAGAGTAAAGAAAGAGATATAGGCGGCAAGAACCTGGGTAATTTCTATATCCCAGGTGGTAAAGTTAGAAAACGTCGTGAGTGGCGTGGACTTAAGGATACAATGTATGATTACAAATGCTGGCTTAAGATTTTGATGATTCTTGGTAAGTTCGTAGTTAAGCCTCGTAATGTTAAGGCAATGTTTCGCTATAGATGGATGGCTAACTACTTAGCAGTTCCTATGATGACTGACAGACATACACAGGGTCTTAGAGGTGAGCATCTAAGAATTGCCCGTACAGAGTTCGACCTTATTACAGATGACGTTGCCAAGCTTCTTGACAAGGTATTCAAGGCTGATGCAAGAACAGGTAACAACAGAGAATATAATAAGAAGGTTCTTCTTGTTGATGAGAATGAGATGACAGCACCTATGATGGGATTTCCTGATCTTGAGGTACTAAGTAGAGAGACAATATCTACATATGTTCCAGTACTTCTTAATCAGCATTCTATGGAATACTACCTTGACCTCATCCAGGAATATGGTATGCCCGGTGATGTATGTCCTATGCCGGCAGCAGAGGCAGGTATATCTATTGCAGGTGATGCGCCACAGATTGGTAGAGCTGCAGTTCAGTGTAATACAACCTGTGACGGTTCGCTACTTGGTAACGGTGTTATCTCTAAACGTCTTGAACTGGAAGAAGGAGTTCCCTGTTTTCAGCTTGCAGCACCTCTTCGTCATAGAGAGGATGATGTACAAGAATATGCGGCTCAAGAGATTAGAAATTGTATCAAGTTCGTAGAAGAAAATACTGATGCCAAGTGGGATTGGAAGGCTTACTTCGAGTGTGCGAAGCGAGTTAATCTGGCTACGCGCTGCAGACAAGAGTGGCTGGATATGAACAAGACTGATTATCCTCAGGTATTCGGCTCTAACCTGGCACTTTATACCGAGACTAACTATATGGCGATATGCGGTCGTGTACAGGCATTTGCCGATGCTGACAAGAAGATAACAGCATTAGCTGAGAAAGCATATAGAGAGAAGAAGATGGCCGCTAAGGAATATCGTCACAGAGCGATTATCTGGGGTGTTCAATCTCATTATTATTTCGACTTCTTAATCTGGTTACAGAATTGCTGGGGAATTATTCCTCTTACAGATATGTTATCTATGGTTAGTACAAGAGTGCTTGCAGAAGAAGATACTCCTGAGAATAGAGAAAAAGCTATATATGATATGGCATGGCTTCAGGAGAATATGATTATGCGTAACAGAACCCACGGTGGTTATAAGGTATTGCTTGACGAATTGTGGGAGATTTGTGAGGAATTCAATGCAGACATGGTTATACTATGGGAGCACATTACATGTAAGGCCTTAGATGGTATGCATGGTCAGTTCGAGGAGAAGGCAAGAGAGAAGGGAATTCATCTCATGTGGGTTCAGCATCAATTGTTCGACCCTCGTGTAGTATCAAGACAGGGTGTTCGTGATGATGTTAACAGATATATGAGAACTGTTATGCGTGAAGAGCCAGTTGACCCTACACTTGAGATTTTAGAGGACGAAAATTCGTTCTAATTCTAACATATTATAATTAAGGAGATATTGATATGAAATATTATGGTGGTTGTGATTCGGGAAGTACTTATACAAAATGTGTAATTATTGATGAAAATGGAAAGCTGGTTTCTGATGTGACATTAAAAAGCAGAATAAACTCTGTGCAAAGCTGTCAGGAGTCTCTTGATGAGGCAATTAAGAAGGTGCCTGATCTTAATAAGGCAGAAGATCTTGACTATCTCGTTGGTACTGGATATGGTCGAAACAAGGTTCCTTTTGCAGATGAGAACATATCTGAGATTAGCTGTCATGCTATGGGTGTTCATGTTGCAGATCCGAAAGTAAAAGCTATAATTGATATTGGTGGACAGGATGTTAAGGGTATCGCTGTTGATACAGACGGTACAGTTAAGAATTTCGCTATGAATGACAAATGTTCAGCTGGTACAGGAAGATTCTTCGAAGCTATGGCTAGAGCTTTCGAGATGTCTCTTAGTGATTTCTCTAAGTTGTCACTTAAAGCTAAGAACGTAATTCCTATTACAGCGCAATGTACAGTATTTGCTGAATCAGAAGTTATTTCTCTCGTGGGTGAAGGTAAGCCTATGGATGAGATTGCAGCAGGAATTGAATTGTCAGTAGCAAAGAGATGTTTTGTAATGGCTAAGAAAGCAGGAGCAGTTGACAGCATTACCTTAACTGGTGGATGTGCTAAGAACGATGGTCTTAAAGAGGCAATTGAGAAGGTTCTTAATCTTAAGGTGATTGACTTACCAATTGATCCACAGCTTATGGGAGCACTTGGAGCAGCTGAGTTTGCACGTCAAAAAGGAATGGCAAAGTAATATGAAAGATAAAGAAAAGAAAATTCGCGATTTAATTTATTGTAAAAAGAAATTAAATGAATACAAAGATGTTGTGACGGAAAGGAAAGGTGACAAGACTATGAGTGGATGGATAATTGCTTTAATTGTAATAGCTGCAGTTATTGTTGGTTTATTCGTGCTTACGTTCCTTGTATATATGTTCAATTTAGACATGAAATTAATGGCTTCAATGGAGAAAATATTCCTTAAGCACTACGATAAAGTTGAGAGAGACGAACATTTATAGGATGCATTATTAATGAAGAGACGTAAATTATTATGTTTGGTGGGAAGTCTCGTTGTTATAGCGCTTGGCACTACAATAACGGGATGTACTACTAGTAGCGAGAAGCAACAGCAGTATAAAAGCGAGGGATTAGAAGCACTTAACAAAGGACAATATGCTGAAGCAGTAGAATTGTTTAATGAAGCACTTGAGATGTCGGAAGGTACTGTGTCAGATAATGAGATAGATATTTGTTATTGCAAAGCTGCAGCACAATTCAACGCTAATGACAAAGAAGGTGCAATTAAGACATATACAGCCCTTATTGATTATGACAAGGATAATCCTTATCCATATTTTCTTCGTGGAAGTGTGTATCTTAAGTCAGGAGAAAAGGGGCCGGCCTTCGATGACTATAAAGATGCTATAAAAATCGACGAGAAAAATTATGACTTATATATAGCAATATATGAGAATTTAAAGGCTATGAATTTTGAAAAAGAAGGCGAGGAATTCTTAAATATTGCATTAGAGAAAAGCGGGGATTCTGCAGAGGATTGCCTTGCACGAGGCAGAATATACACTTTGATGAAGCAATATGATGCAGCAAGGACTGCATTTGAGAAAGCAGATGACAAAAATGCTGAGGATGCAAAGATTTATCTTGCCAATCTATATCTAGAGGAAGGTAATGAAGCAAAGTGTGATGAGATATTAGAAAGTGTTAAGAAGGACGATAATCCAAGTGCTATGGCTTGTAATGCAATTGCTACTATGGAATTAAAACGTAATAATCCTAATGAGGCTTTAATATACGTTAACAAAGGTCTTGATAAGATAATCAAGAAGAATAGAAGGGATCTTCTTAAGAATAGAATAGCAGCAACAGAAAAGCTAGGACAATTTAATGAAGCTTATCAATATGCTGCTGAATATCTAGAGGAATATCCACAAGATTTTGATGTTGTAAGGGAATTAGAGTTCTTGTCAAGTAGGATAGTTTAACTTCGTCAATATTACTGAAATTAATTTGTGAAAATAGTAAAAAACAACATACAAAAGCCCATAATCCACGAGATTATGGGCTTTTTTGAGGCTAGAAATTCTACCATATGTATGCTCGGCGTCAAAAATAAAACACTATATGTTGTGTTTTGGTGTTGACGAAGCAAATATTGAGTGATACAATATTCTTACGTTCGGCGTTACGAGGTGAAGTGACGCCATTTAGTATCAAAATATTTATTAATTAGAGGTGGGAAATGTTTGAGGTAGTAAAGAGAGACGGTCAAGTAACTGAATTTAACTTAGGCAAAATCAATGACGCTATTGCTAAAGCGTTTGATGCAACAAAGAAGGCTTATAATGATGATATCATTGGTCTTCTTTCACTTCGTGTATCTTCTGACTTCCAGGATAAGATCAAAGATAACAAGGTGAGTGTAGAGGATATTCAGGATAGTGTGGAGAAGACATTAGAGTCAACAGGCTATACTGATGTTGCCAAGGCATATATCCTATATCGTAGACAACGTGAGAAAATGCGTAATATGAAGTCTACAATTCTTGATTACAAAGATGTAGTTAATAGTTATGTTAAAGTTGAAGATTGGAGAGTTAAAGAGAACTCAACAGTTACATATTCAGTTGGTGGATTGATTCTTTCTAACTCTGGTGCGGTAACAGCTAATTATTGGTTGTCAGAGATTTATGATGATGAAATTGCAGAGGCTCATAGAAATGCTGATATTCATATTCATGATTTATCAATGCTTACAGGATATTGTGCAGGATGGTCTCTCAAACAATTAATTACAGAAGGCCTTGGAGGAATCTCTGGAAAGATAACTTCTGCTCCAGCTTCTCACCTTTCAGTATTGTGTAACCAGATGGTTAATTTCCTTGGAATTATGCAGAACGAATGGGCTGGTGCACAGGCATTTTCATCTTTTGATACATATTTAGCACCTTTCGTTAAGGTGGACAATCTCTCATATAATGATGTTAAGAAGTGTATAGAAGCATTTGTATATGGTGTTAATACTCCATCTCGTTGGGGTACACAAGCTCCATTTACTAATATTACACTTGACTGGACAGTTCCTAATGATCTTGCTGAACTTCCTGCAATTGTTGGTGGCGAAGAGCAAGACTTCAAATACAAGGATTGCAAGAAAGAAATGGATATGATTAATAAAGCATTTCTTGAGGTTATGATCGAGGGTGATGCTAATGGTAGAGGATTCCAGTATCCAATTCCAACATATTCAATTACAAGAGATTTTGATTGGTCTGATACAGAGAATAACAGATTATTATTCGAGATGACTGCAAAGTATGGAACACCTTATTTCTCTAACTATATTAATTCAGATATGGAGCCAAGTGATGTAAGATCTATGTGCTGTAGACTTAGACTTGACTTAAGAGAATTACGTAAGAAGTCAGGTGGATTCTTCGGCTCAGGAGAAAGTACTGGTTCTGTAGGTGTTGTTACAATTAACATGCCACGTATTGCTTATCAGGCTAAGAATGAGAAAGATTTCTACGAGAGACTTGATAGATTAATGGATATTTCTGCTAGATCTCTTAAGATAAAGAGAGGAGTTATATCAAGACTTCTTGATGAAGGCTTATATCCATATACTAAGAGATATCTTGGTACATTCAACAATCACTTCTCTACAATTGGTCTTATTGGTATGAATGAGGTTGGTCTTAATGCTAATTGGTTAAGAAAAGACTTAACACATGAAGAGACACAGAAGTTTACACAGGATGTACTTAATCACATGAGAGAACGTCTTTCAGATTATCAGGAACAATATGGAGATCTATATAATTTGGAAGCTACACCAGCTGAGTCTACTACATACAGACTTGCTAAGCATGATAGAGCTCAATTCCCTGATATTATTACTGCTGGTTTTGAAGGTGATACACCTTTCTATACTAATAGTTCACATTTACCAGTAGAATATACATCAGATATTTTTGATGCATTAGATATTCAAGATGATTTACAGACGTTATATACATCAGGAACTGTATTCCATGCATTCTTAGGTGAGAAAATGGCTGATTGGAAGTCGGCTGCAAATTTAATTAGAACAATTGCAGAGAATTACAGAATTCCATATTATACTTTATCTCCTACATATTCTATATGTAAAGAGCATGGATATCTTTCAGGAGAGACAGCTACATGTCCTCATTGTGGTGCATCAACTGAGGTTTATTCAAGAATTACAGGTTACTATAGACCAGTTCAGAACTGGAACGAAGGTAAGAGTCAGGAATACAAGAACCGTAAGTTATACGATATTGAACATTCGATTTTGAAGAAGCCGGGCAAGAAGGTTTCAGAAAAGACACAGGAAGTATCAATTGATAATACATCTAAGGCTACAGTTAAGTATTTGTTCACAACTAAGACATGTCCTAATTGCGCATTGGCAAAGGAAATGTTAAGTGATGAAGACTATGTTCTTATTGATGCTGAAGAAGAATCTGACATGACTAAGAAGTTCGGTATTATGCAGGCTCCAACACTTGTAGTTGTTAATGGAGATAAATCCAAGAAATATGTTAACGCTTCTAATATACAGAAGTTTGTTGATTCCAAGTAAAAAGTAATAGGCTAACTAAACGGTGCCAGGGCTGGGTGAGGCTAATGATTTTGGTCTCTATCCAGCCTTTGCATTTATGATGAAGGAAAGGGATTATATGTCTTTTGCACATTTACACGTCCATACAGAATATTCGCTACTAGATGGTTCCAATAAGATAACTGAATATGTACAACGGGTAAAAGAACTTGGGATGAATAGTGCTGCTATTACAGATCACGGCGTAATGTATGGAGTTATTAATTTCTACAAAGCTGCTAAAAGTGCTGGTATAAAACCAATTCTTGGATGTGAGGTGTATGTTGCTCCAGGTTCTAGATTTGACAAAACCAAAGACGAAAATGAAAGCAAATACTATCATCTTATTCTTCTTGCGGAGAATAATGTGGGATATAGCAATTTAATGAAAATTGTGTCTAAAGGTTTTGTTGATGGCTTCTATTACAAACCAAGAGTTGATAGAGAAGTTCTAGAGAAATATCACGAAGGAATTATTTGTCTTAGTGCCTGTCTTGCTGGTGAAGTTGCAAGGCTTCTAGCTAGTGGTATGTATGAAGAGGCAAAAAAGGCCGCTTTGTGGCATAGAGATTGTTTCGGTGAAGGAAATTATTTCTTAGAATTGCAAGATCATGGAATTTCAACGCAGCAAAATGTTAATCAGGGATTACTTCGAATTGCTAAGGAAACGGGAATAGAGTTAGTTGCAACTAATGATGTTCATTACACCCTTGCAGAAGATGAAGTGCCACATGATATTCTTCTTTGCATTCAAACTGGCAAAAAAGTAAGTGATGAAGATAGGTTAAGATATGATGGCGGACAATACTATGTTAAGAGCGAAGAAGAGATGCGAAGTCTCTTTCCATATGCATTACAAGCTATAGACAATACCCAAATAATAGCAGACAGATGTAATGTTGAAATAGAATTTGGCGTAACGAAACTACCACATTTTGAAGTGCCAAGTGGCTATGATTCATGGACATATCTTAATAAGTTATGTAAAGACGGATTAGAGAGTAGATACCAGGATAGAGCAGCAGAGTTAATGCCTAAGCTTGAATATGAACTTGGCGTTATTAAGGATATGGGGTATGTTGACTATTTCCTTATTGTGTGGGATTTTATTAATTTTGCCAGAGAGCATGATATTCCAGTGGGACCAGGCCGTGGTTCGGCTGCTGGATCTCTTGTCTCGTATACAACTGGAATTACTGACATAGATCCTATTAAGTATAGTTTACTATTCGAGAGATTCCTTAATCCAGAACGTGTGTCAATGCCTGATATTGATATTGACTTTAGTGATGAGAGAAGAAGTGAAGTAATAGATTATGTTGTAGAGAAATATGGGGAGGAGTGTGTAACTCAGATTGTAACATTTGGAACTCTTGCAGCAAGAAATGTTATTAGAGATGTAGGACGTGTATTAGATCTTCCTTATGCTTATGTAGATAAGATTGCCAAAAGCATTCCTAAGGAACTTAAGATAACTATTAAAGGTGCTTTAGAGAAGAATCCTGAACTCTATAAAATGTATGAAGAAGACGAGACAGTAAAGCATCTTCTCGATATGGCAATGAGGCTTGAGGGGCTTCCTCGAAACACTTCTATGCATGCTGCAGGTGTAGTTATATCAGAGAAGCCAATGGACAACTATGTACCTCTTGCAAGAGCGCAGGATGGAACAATAACCACTCAATTTGTAATGACAACAATCGAAGAATTAGGACTTCTTAAAATGGACTTCCTTGGCCTTCGTACGTTATCGGTTATTGACAATGCAATCAAGATGGCTGAAGCAAAAGATAATAGTATTAAGATAGATTTTGAAAAAATAGGCTATGATGATAAGCAGGTGTTTGAGCTTATTGGTTCGGGAAAAACTGAGGGCGTATTTCAGCTTGAAAGTGCTGGAATGAAGAACTTTATGAAGGAATTAAAGCCGGAGAATCTTGAAGATGTTATTGCAGGAATATCACTATATCGTCCTGGTCCTATGGACTTTATTCCTGATTATATCAAAGGAAAGAATGATAAAGAATCTATAACATATCTTTGTCCTGAACTTAAACCGATTCTTGAACCAACATATGGATGTATTGTATATCAAGAACAGGTTATGCAGATAGTTAGAGATCTTGCTGGATATTCCATGGGAAGAAGTGACCTTGTTAGACGTGCAATGTCTAAGAAAAAAGATGAGGTTATGGAGAAAGAACGTGCTAATTTTGTATATGGTAACCAGGAAGAAGGAGTTAATGGTTGTATTAACAATGGAATAAGTGAAGATGTTGCTAATGAGATATATGATAAAATGATTGACTTTGCAAAATATGCATTTAACAAGTCTCATGCTGCAGCATATGCTGTTGTTGCTTATCAGACTGCTTATTTGAAGAGATACTATCCATTAGAATTTATGGCAAGTCTTATGAGTTCTGTAATTGATAACACATCTAAAGTATCAGAATATATTTTCAATTGTAAGAATATGGGAATAAAGGTTCTACCTCCAAGTGTAAATTATGGAGAAGGACGATTTGCTGTTGATGGAGACAGTATAAGGTATGGTATGTATGCTGTAAAAAGTGTTGGACGAAATGTTGTAGATAGGATTGTAGAAGAGAGGAATGAAAACGGAATCTATTCTACAATCGATAACTTCATTAATAGAGTAAACGGACTTGATATTAATAAAAGAGCAATAGAAAGCCTTATTAAAGCTGGAGCGTTAGATGGACTTGATGGCAATAGAAGACAGATGCTTTCTGTATATACAAGGATTCTCGATAATGTTAACGCAGAAAGGAAGAAATCTATTGATGGGCAGATGAGCTTTCTTGATTTTGCAAATGAGGATAATAAGAAACAATTTGAGATTACCCTTCCTAATCTGCCAGAATATGATAAAGAGACGCTTCTTGAATTTGAGAAGGAAGCACTCAATATATATGTAAGCGGACACCCTCTAGAAGAATACACAGATATAATGGAAGCAAATGTAACTAATGTAACTTCCGATCTTGTTCTCGACGAGTCCACGGGAGAATGTGTAGTGGAGGATGATTCTCATATTACCATTGGCGGAATGATTACTAATATAACAATTAAATATACAAAAAATAATAAGACAATGGCTTTTATAACTGTTGAAGACCTAGTGGGACAGGCAGAAGTAATTGTTTTCCCTGATATGTATGACAGATATAATTATCTTATTAGTGAAGATAATAAGGTTTTTATAAGAGGTCGTGTAAATGCTAGTGATGATAATGATGCAAAGCTTATATGCGAAGGGATTAAAGGCTTTAATGAGGTCAACAAAGTTGCATGGATTATTTTTGATTCAAAAGATTCATTTCTGGAAAATGAAAATAAACTATATGAAATATTAGATAAGAGTTATGGCGATGATAATGTTTGGATTTATATTAAAGATGGACATTTGACGAAGGGCCTCGATAATAGATATAATATTTCTATTGGTGATGATATTATTAATAGTCTTAAGAAGTCTTTTGGAGATGATAAGATTAAGGTACAGCCTGGAAAAGTGAAATTTGATTCCCTGAGACGAAATAATAGAAACTATAATAGATAAAAGAAAAATAAAGCATGTTTTATTAATATAGTGTATAATAGTTACGTAGTATTATTAATTGGAGGCAGAAACTATGGCCAAAGAAGTGAACACAATTGGAGTTTTGACAAGTGGTGGTGATGCACCTGGAATGAATGCAGCTATTAGAGCTGTTGTGAGACAGTCTATCTATAATGGCAAGAAAGTAAAAGGAATTAGACGTGGATATGCTGGACTTCTTGAGGAAGAGATTTTCGAGATGCAAAGCTATGATGTATCAGACACTATTCAACGTGGTGGAACAATTCTTCAGACTGCAAGATGTAAAGAGTTTAAGAAGCCGGAAATTGTAAAAGAGGCTGCAAAGATATGCGGTAAACATGGTATAGATGGTCTTGTAGTAATAGGAGGAGATGGTTCATTTCGTGGTGCCACAGCATTAGCAGAAGCTGGTGTTAACACGATTGGAGTCCCAGGAACAATTGATTTAGATATCGCCTGTACAGAGTATACAATTGGATTTGATACAGCAGTTAATACTGCAATTGATGCTATAGATAAGATAAGAGATACATCAACCTCTCATGAACGTTGTTCTATTGTTGAAGTTATGGGACGTGGTGCAGGATATATTGCATTATGGTGTGGAATTGCAAATGGTGCCGAAGATGTACTCCTACCGGAGTACTATGATTACGATGAGCAGAAGCTTGTTGATCATATTATTGAAGGTAGAAAAAAGGGTAAGCAGCATCACATAATAATAAACGCAGAGGGAATAGGTCACTCTACTTCTCTTGCAAAAAGAATTGAAGCTGCAACAGGAATAGAAACAAGAGCAACTATTCTAGGCTATATGCAACGTGGTGGTTCTCCAACAGCAAAGGACAGAGTATATGCGTCCACAATGGGAGCTAAGGCAGTAGACTTACTTTGTGAAGGCAAGACTAACAGAGTCGTGGGATATCGTCATGGAGAGTTTGTTGATTTTGATATAATTGAAGCTCTTAATATGGAGAAAAAGATAGATAGTTTCCTTATCGATACTTGCACATCTCTTAATGGAAGATAAGGTATTGTATGGAACATTTAGAAGTAATAAAGAGTCCTTCTAATTCGAAAGTCAAATATGTTAATTCTCTTATCAAGAAATCAAATAAGAGAAGAGAAGATAATGTATATGTTGTTGAAGGCTTAAGAATGGTTCTCGATGCTCCCTTTTGTGATATCAGGAGTGTATTTGTAAGTGAATCATTATTGATTAAGGAATCAAGGATTAAGGAATTACTAGATAATTGCAAAGCCCATGATGTAGATGTGGTATTGGTATCTGATAAGGTGATGAAAAATATGTCAGATACTATTACGCCTCAGGGAGTACTTGCAATTGTAGCTCAAAAGACTTATGAAGTTGATACAACTAAGGAGACATTCCTTCTGTTAGAGGATATTCAAGATCCCGGGAATCTGGGCACATTATTTAGAACTGCAGAAGCAGCAGGTATTGATGAAATAATAATGAGCAGAGATTGCGTTGATATATATAATCCTAAGACAATTCGTTCAACAATGGGAACTATATACAGAATGCCACATTTTCGATGTAAAGATAGAAATGAATGGCAGGAAGTAATAAAAGTACTTATAAATAATGGTATTACATTATATGGAGGAGCACTTTCTAAGAGCATTTCTTATGATAAAGTTGATTACACTAAGAGAATTGGAATAGTCATAGGAAATGAAGGGAATGGAATCAGTGACGAGACCTTAGATATGATTAACAGAATTCATATTCCGATGGAAGGTCAGATTGAATCACTTAATGCCGCAATGGCAGGTGGCATTATCATGTATGAGATGCATAGGCAAAGGTGCGATATGAAGTAATATCGAGGTAGTAGATGAAATTATGGTTTAAAGTATGGGATGAGAATCATATACTTGAATCTCATACAATAGAAAATGAAACTGATGATACAAGAACTCATAAAATTTTTGACGCACTAGATGAAGTTTGTGTTAGAATAAATGTTGGTCGTCCAATTTGGCTCGATTGTAACATAAGGGATTTTAAGAAATTTTCTAAGACTAGATTTAATAAAGACAATTTCGTAGAATCAATAGATTTTGAATATCTTGAAATAGAAGTTCTTGAAGAAGATTAGAACTTCGGTATAAGGAGATGTAATAAAATGGCAGGTATGGAATTTAGAGAAGGCTCAGATGGATGGGCACAGTCAATGCTTTGCTATAATTCAGCACTAAAGGAAGTTTCAACTAAGATTGATATTCTTAGTGAAGAATTCAAACATATTCATAAATATAATCCTATTGAATATGTTAAGACTAGAATAAAAGCGGCAGACAGTATTGTTAAGAAACTAATTAGATATGGTTACGAACCTACAACTGAGAATATGATTATGTATTGTAACGATGTTGCGGGAGTTCGTATTGTATGTTCATTTACCTCAGATATATATAGACTTGCTAATATGATTGGTAAGCAAGATGATATAACAGTTCTTTCTGTAAAAGATTACATTAAGAATCCAAAGCAAAGTGGATATAAGAGCTATCATATGATTGTTGAAGTTCCTATTTTCTTATCTAGTGGTCCAGTTCAGACAAAGGTTGAAATACAGATAAGAACAATAGCTATGGATTTCTGGGCTTCTTTGGAGCATAAGATTTTCTACAAATTTGAAGGAAGTGCACCTGAGTATATTAGTCAGGACTTAAGAGAGTGTTCGGAGATTGTATCTATGCTTGATGCTAAGATGCTTGAACTTAATGATACAATTAGTGCTGCTGTAGAAGAACAGGAGAGGAAGAAGGAGCAAGAGAGACAACATAAGTTAGCTGAGAAACTTCATTTTGATTCAATAGAAAAGGCAAATAAAAAGAAGGCTTCTGGTGAATAACCAGAAGCCTTTAATCGTGTTACGTTTGCTGATATCAGCCTACTAGTAAAACTAAGAGTCTTGACCGTATGTTCCGTTCTTCCATGCTTCGAACTTCTCTAATACGGCATCGTAGGTTTTTTGGCTAATCTCAGGTAATTCTTTGCCCCATGCAGCAGTTGCTTCACTGAATCCTTTCTTGAATGCATCAAGAAGCATCTCTGCTTTGGAAGTATCGTTTCCTGAAAGGGCTATGGCGAAATCCAGAATTCTATCTGATGTCTGATTGACACCCCAGTATCCATCTTCGGAAATTTCCTTCTGAGCGTTTGCTTTTGTCTCTGCGTCAACAGTGAAATCGCCGCTAGCTAGGAATTTCCACATGTCATCTGCTTTTGCAAGGGTATTTCCCTGTCCGGTAATTGTTTTCTTTACAATGTCAAATAATTGCATCTTCTGAGCTTCCTGGTCTGCTTTTAGTTTGTTAACTAGAGCAGATCTGTCAACTTTTTGATTCTTGACACTTGAATCCACCTCATTGGATGATTTTTCGAATACAGCAGCTTCTGAACTAAAGCCTGTCTTCTTTTCTGTATCATCTTTGTCTTTGGAGTCTACAGAATTCTTGTTACTATAATAGTTGTTAGCAGTAATATTGCTAATTGCGTTTAAATCCATGCTTAACCCTCCTTGGTGTGATGATTATTGGATTCCGTTCCTAAGATTAGTTAGGGTGTGCCTACTAACTCTTAAAATACTAATCGGACAATTTCTATAAAAAGTTTACTGCCTAATGGGTAAAAACACCAATTTTGTACATATAGCATTGAAAATGAGTATCATTTTTGTTATATTTTTTGTATACAGAATTATAGTGGGGGTTTCTTTATGGAGTATAGCGGTTATAGTAAGATTAACCTAGGTCTTGATGTTATAAGAAAACGTGAAGATGGCTATCATGACCTTAGGATGATAATGCAGACATTACAACTTCGAGATGTCATCGATATTCAAATCGAGGATTCTGATTCTTTAGAAATCAAAATGACTTGCACAGATAATTCCCTTTGCTTAGATGAAAGCAATTTGTGTGTTAAAGCTGCCAGTCTTCTTCTTAATGAATTTAATATTTCCTCTAAAGTTACAATTAATCTTGAGAAAAATATTCCTATAGCAGCAGGTATGGCTGGTGGAAGTGCTGATGCAGCAGCAGTTCTAATTGGAATAAATGATATGTTCAAACTTGGGCTATCCAAGGAAGAACTTATGGAGCGCGGAGTTAAAATTGGCGCAGATGTTCCATATTGTATTATGAGAGGCACAGCACTTGCAGAAGGAATAGGCGAGAAGATAACCAAATTAAAACCACTAGTTAACTATCCTATTGTAATTGCCAAGCCGCCAGAAGTTGTATCCACAGGTTATGTGTATAGTAATCTTAAGATTGATGAGTTAGATCACCCTAATATAGATGAACAGATAGAAGCTATTAATAATGAGGACATAGAAGGAATAGCAAAAGCTATGGGAAATGTGCTTGAGACAGTTACAATTCCGGCTCTGCCGGTTATATCTGATATTAAGAAGATTATGATGGATAAAGGAGCATATAATTCAATGATGTCTGGATCTGGACCTACTGTATTTGGAATTTTCCCTAATGAGCATCAGGCTTCAAGAGCGGTAAGTGCTCTAAAGAAAAGTGGGTTATGTGACAGGGTATTACTTACTTATGTTTATAATGAGCTTAATTAGATTGACGTAATGACTTTACTAGAAAAGGAGAGAACATGAATAACGATATTCACTTAAAACAGGACGATTTTCAACCACTGAGAAATGTAGTTTTTAATACATTAAGGGATGCTATTTTAAAAGGTGATTTGCAACCGGGAGAGCGTCTTATGGAGATACACTTAGCCAAGAAACTGGGTGTTTCTAGAACACCTGTAAGGGAAGCCATAAGAATGCTTGAAAGAGAAGGGCTTGCGGTTACTTATCCAAGACGTGGAGCCCAGGTAGCTAAGATGACAGAGAAGGACTTAGATGATGTATTAGAGATAAGAGAAGTCCTAGATACTTTAGCAGTATCACTTGCGTGTAACAATATGAATGAAGATGCTATCAATAGATTAGAGAGAGCATGCAGAGAATTTGAGAATGCAACTAAAGGAAATGATATTAGAGAAGTTGTAAGAAGAGATGAAGATTTTCATAATGTTATATATGAAGCATCTAATAATCCAAGGCTTAGAGCAATTCTCGTTAATCTTAAAGAACAGATGTATAGATTCAGATTTGAATATGTAAAAGATAGAACGATTTATCCTGTATTAATAAGGGAGCATAAAAGTATTCTTGAAGCGCTGCGTACAAAGGATGTAGACGAAGTAGTTTCTTTAACAAAGACTCATCTTATTAATCAGATGGAATGTGTTAGGAAGATAATACTTAGTCAGGAGTAATATATGTTACCAGAGAATGTTACTATTTCCATGTTTTCCAAGGAATATCTAGATGATCAGTGCTTAAGCACAAGTGGTACTTTCTCTGGAAAATGTGCTTTAAAAAATAAAAAGATATATATAAGCTATAAAGAAAAGCTGGAAGGAATAGAAGAACCAGTACCTACTCTTGTTACATTAGACGAGAATTACATTCAAATTTCAAGATCTGGTGAAGTTAAAAGCAGTATGAAGTTCGTATGCAAAGAAGATACTGTATGCAAATACTTAACAAGTGCAGGAACTATAGACCTTGTTATCCACACTAAAAGATATGCTACAGTGCTGGGGAATATGTCCTTAGAGATATATCTTGATTATTCATTAGAAATGAATGGTGTGGAAACTGGTGTGCACGAAGTATATATCAAAATTTCTTAGTTTTTCCCAAAGATTGGCTAGTTTTCTGATTGATAAATAGTCTTAATAATGGTATACTTTTTAGGATTATGTCAAGGAGGAAAAGTGATGTCAGTATTAACTATTGTATTAATAATAACAGCAGTTGTTTTGGCTGGAGGACTAGTTGCATTTTATTTTCTAGGCAAGAGAGCTGATAAGAAGCGTGACGAACAACAAGCTCAATTAGATGCTATGGCACAGACAGTGTCTATGCTTGTTATTGATAAGAAGCGTATGCATCTTAAGGATGCAGGTCTTCCAGAGGCAGTTATGAATGCCAAAATACCATGGTATGCAAAAGCATCGAAATTACCAGTAGCTAAAGTTAAAATTAATGGACCTGGTGGCTCACAGATTATGACTATGATCGTAGAGGCTGAAATATTCGATGAATTGCCTGTTAAGAAAGAGATTAAGGCAACAGTAAGTGGACTATACATTACAGGCTTTAGAGGAAATCATGGAAAACTTGTTGTAGAACAAAAGAAGAAAAAGGGATTACGTGCCTGGGCTCTTCGTAAGCAAAAGGAGCTTAAGGGATAAATATTAGTAATGTATAGGAGTTTTATATGAAAGTCAAAAAGGTATTAGGAATCACTTTAGCAGTTGCGCTTTGTCTGGGGCTATGTTCTTGTTCATGTAGTAATAAAGACAGTAGCAACGTAACAACTAGTGAAGTAGTAGATTATAACCCATTAGATTATGTTACTCTTGGACAATATCAGGGATTACCAATTCAGCTTAATGCGGCTGATTATGCGGTGACTGATGATAAGATTAATTCCAAGATGCAGTCGATGTGTGGTGCTAATAATGATTATGAAGTAGATGCATCTAAGACTGTTGTAAAAGGTGATTCTATTGTAAATGTTGATTATGTAGGACAGCTTGATGGTGTACCTTTTGATGGTGGTTCGGCTCAGAACGTATGGATTGATGTTAAGAAAAATGCTGATGCAAAATCAGGAACTCAATACATTGAAGGTTTTAGTAATGGAGTTGTGGGAGCTAGAGTAGGAACAAAAGCAGATTATGGAGTAACATTCCCTGCTAATTATCCTAAGTCTGATTTGGCTGGTAAATATGTAGTATTCACATTTACAATTAATTCCATTGCAAAAGATCCATCTGATAATCTTACAGATGATTATGTAAAACAGCATAGTAGTTATCAAACTGTAGCAGAACTTAGAGAAGCTGCAAAAGCTGAAGTTGAGAAGGAAATGGCATCCAACAAGCAGCAGGATATACGAAATAAAGTTATGGAAGCTGTAGCTACTAACTGCACCGTTAATTCACTTCCAAAGGGTGAAGTGGATAAGAAAGTTGATTCATATATGAATCAATATAAAGAGAAATATGTTGAAAAGGGTGGAACCTTAGAGGACTATATTCTTAAGAATTATAAACTGTCTATTGATGAATTCAAGGAGCAGTTAAGAGAAGAGATAGAGAATAATCTTAAGAATGAGCTTATCTATGAAGCAATTGCCAAAGAACAGAATATAACTGTTGATGAAGCAGGATTTATTGCTTATGCTGAGCTTCAGGCTAAAAACAATGGATATAGTTCAGTAGATGAATTGTACAAGGCATATGGCGATAACAATGATAAAGAATCTGGAAAGAAATATCTTGAGAAAATTTATCTATGTAATAAAGCTGTAGAATTTTGTGTAAATAGCGCAGTTGTAACAGAGGTATAATAAGATAACAATAAGAGAGATAGGATTTGTATCCTACCTCTCTTTTAAGTTATTAATCTCATTTCTTAATTTATCATTTTCTTTCTTAAGCTTCTTATTCTCAATCTTAAGTAATTCCATTTCCATAAGCTCTCTTTCAGCATCAAACAGGGCACGCTGCATAGCTTTATATGGTCCTTCAGATAATCCAAAGAAGAATTGTTCTTTCTTTTTGTTGTCTATTAGTCTAACGGGTTTTACCTGGTTTGCTGAAATACCGCTAGCAATTTGTAACTCTTTATATAACTGGAATGCTCCGGGGTCAATGTATACGATACTTGGAGCCCCTAAAGTGCTTTGTTCTCTATACTTTTTGTAGGAACGATTTCCTTTCTTAAAAAGCTCATCGGCAACACCGTTTAGATGTTTCATTTCGCCCTTTCCCATGTCAACTTCTGGCTCTATAAGAATAATATATCTTCCTGGTGTAGTGGAATAATCAGTATATAAAGCATATTCGGTTATGGCAGTTTTTTCATGCTGGCTTATTCCTTTTACAACATATTCAATATCTTCAGTAGATACATGTTCTCCAACCATATTAACCATCTGGTTAAGTCTAAAGGCTATATGACCTAGAGGACTATTTCCTTCTAATTTGTCTACATGGAATACATCGAACATTCTGTATCTATAGAATCCGGACATATTAGTTATAATAAGTTCATAGTCTTTGCCAACTTCTAATTCGTCTATTAGATATATTCTGTTCTCGTCTTCTTCAGCCAGAGAACGAAATTCGAAGAACACTCCTGTAATATTTGGTGAATACATAGTATCATCAACAGTTAGAGGAATTGCAAATTGTGACTCTGAAGCAGTGTAAGATAACATGTACATTGGAATATCCCCTGAACAAAGTCTGATTTTTTTTGTGTATTCAGAAAAGAAGCTTCCACCAATACAAGAATACATTGCCATGTTAGGCCATATTCTAGGAACAAATGGTTTATCAAATCCTTTATTAAATTCTTCTTCGAGTTCATCAGCACGCTTGGGATTAGGCTTTAAGTATCCTAAAAGTTCTTCTCTAAGACTATCAGAGATTGAAATACCTGGATTAATATCTCCTTTTTTAATATCATCACAAAGGGATTTCCAGCTGGTTTCAATTGTGTGTAAGAATTCGTATACAACAGATGAAAAGGTGGCATATATGCATGATAAATCTTTGTGTTGTAGAGCAAATAATGCTTTTAAGTAAGGTGAATCAGATGAATGCTCTTTTAAATATTGAAGAGATTCTGGTGATGTATTGACGGAGAGTAATTCATCCTTAAAGTTGTATCCAATATGAGCGGATATTGAGCCTATAGTAGTATCCTCATCTATGTAATCCCAATAGAAATCAGGAAGAAAACATATAGGACCATTTTTCTTTCCTTGCTTCTTGATTTGCTCACTAAGGTGATAGAATACTATTTCTCCGGCATATGCGGACAGATACTTTTTGCTACGAAGTGATACAGGAATTCTTTTTGGTACTCCTGTACTACCTGAACTGGCAGCGTAGTGAACTATTTGCTCCTTAGTAATAAGGTCAGTCTCTTTATCTTCAATCATCCTAGTAATATAAGGAAGATAGTTGTCATATTCACTTATAGGCACAGCATTTGCGAAATCTTCATATGATTTAATATTTTCAAAATTATTAGCTTTGCCATATTCTGTATTTTTGTTGTTACTTATGAGCTCCATAAGAAAGTCCATCTGTGTTTGCCTTGGATTTTCTATTGCTTTTTTGTGGTTCTCATAGTATTTTTTTCCGGATTCACTAATTGATATAAAAGCTTCTTCGTTAAATTTATTGTTCACTATGTGCCCTCCTTTTTCTAATTATTCCATAGATTATATATATGATTAGTCCGGCAATAAGAGTTGCAGCGCATAGTTGATATGCTCCTCTATATCCAAGAGTATCTGCAACAGTTCCACCAGCTATATTACCAATTCCATTTCCAATATCTAGTCCAAGATAGTAGGTTCCGATAGCAACACCCTGACGAGCCTTTTCTACAGAACTAATGGTGGCAGACTGTAGTGAGGGTTGACCGGCACCTTGACCAAATGCAAGAAGTAGCGCGGATATAATCATTAGTGTAAGAGATGTTGCAACAGAGATTATTCCAGAAGCAATTCCTGTACATATGAAAGCAGGTATAAGGACAGAAGATAATCCGAATTTATCCTGCATCTTACCTGATAAAGGCTTAAGCGCCATCATAGCAATTGCGAAAACTGTAAAGAATATGCTTATCCCTGATATATTTCTTTCTTCTGCTGTCATTGTAATAAAAGAGTTAATGAAACCATTACTAAAAGCAAATGGAATAACAAGTACAGCAAAAATAATTGCTTTTTTCTCGATGAAAGAATTTACGCCGAGTTTTTGCTTGGTTGTAGATGTTGGCTTATCTATCTTATCAATAGGTACGAACATAATAATTACTACAGTAAGTATACTAAGACCTGCCATAATATAGAATAGGATTCTGGCTCCGACCAAATTGTTAAGCCATAGACCAATAGGTGGTCCTATAGCTGCAGAAACTGCTATTCCTAAGCCAAAGTAGCCAACTCCTTCAGCAGTCTTGTTCTCTGGAATACAATCAGTACCGCAACTAAATAGTGTTGTAGAACTGAATGCAAATGCTGCGCCGTATATTAATCTGAAAACAAGTAGAATCCATAGATTAGATGTTAGTGAAAGAGCAGCAGTGGAAAGACCGCATACTGTAATAGCAATTAGTAATACTTTCTTTCTGTCAAAGTTATCTATGCAGAATCCTGTTATAGGCCTTGCTATTAGTGATGCAATTGCAAATCCACCTGCTAATACGCCGGCCTGAGCCAAATCATATCCTAAGGATACTGAATATTTTGGTATAACTGGAAATGTAAAATAAAGTAGTGCAAAGTTAAGAGTTTGTAATGCTATAAAAGTAAGATATTTGGCATTCCAAAGTTTTGTTGGTCTTGACATAAAAACCCCCTTTTTTTATGATTGTAATTATATATGATGCATTGGAGGAACGCAATTGAAAGACATAAAAAATGTTTCTATTTCATTTACTGGTGACATAGCATTTGATAAATATATGGATAAGAAATGGGAAGATGAAGAATTGATATCTGAGGAGATATTATCATTTCTTCATGACAGCGACCATGTAGTTGTAGATGTGGAAGGTCCTGTCTCTGCATATGAGGATAATAAAGGGGCAAAAGGACTTGCACAAATGGTTCATGCCATTAATCCAAAGGCAATAAAAGTACTAGATAATCTTCATGCTGACGTGTGGGATATTTGTAATAATCATATGATGGATCTTGGAGAAAAGGGACTTTTAGATACCTTGTCAAATGCAAAAGAAGCCGGTGTATCAACTATAGGAGCTGGAAAAAATATTCATGAAGCAAAGAAACCTCTGCTTTATGAAGAAGCCGGTGGTGTTGGAATGTTTGCTATTGGTTACAGGGGCGTAAAATACGGCTGTAAGAGTGCAGGAAATGATAAGGCAGGATGTCTTACATGGGATGAAAAAGAGGTTATAAAGGATACTATAAGAACTATTAAGAAAAAATGCAGATGGTGTATTATAGTATGTCATGGTGGCGAGGAGTTTACTACCCTTCCTTCTCCCTATGTAAGAGACAGACTTAAGTCTTTTCTTGATATGGGAGCAGATATTATTGTATGTCATCATCCTCATGTACCTCTTAATTATGAGCTTTTTGATAATAAAGCTATTTTTTATTCTCTGGGAAATTTTATTTTTGATACACCATATCAGAGGACACAGCATAATACTAATGTTGGAGTTTTATTAAAGTTACATCTTAATGAAGAGAATTATACCTTTGAATCAATGGGAATAGAGATACGAAGAGATAATAATAGAATTGTAAAAGGGGAACTTCCAGATATCTTTTGTGATGTTAATGACAAAGAATATAATTTGCTAAGCCCACTTGCAGCTAAGATGTTTATATCAGCCACAAAGACTCAATATACATATATTTTTCCAGATAAGTACAAGGATTTTGATGAAGATGACTGGAAAAAAGATTTCTTAGATCCTAATCGGTTAGAACGAATAGAAGGTGAGATTCTAGACTATATTATAATATATAATCTTGCCCTCAAAGCAGAGGAAGGCACGTGGAAACAGAGCAGTCTTACCAAGGTTAAAGAATACATTATAAAACAGATATGATATAATTAATTTGAATTATTAGAAAGGAAATAATGAAAATGACTATAGAAAAGAAAAAGGATGGAACATCTTTGACAATTATTCTTAAAGGTAGGTTAGATACCCTTGCAGCTCCAGCATTTGAAGAAGAAGTAAAGAAAGCATTACCGGATCTGACAGAGCTAGTATTTGATTTATCGGAACTAGAATATGTGTCTTCTTCAGGCCTTAGAGTATTCTTGATGGCTCAGAAAACTATGAAGGATCAGGGCAATATGACTGTTAAGAACGTAAGTAGTTCTATATACGATATTATGGAGGTAACAGGATTTACTAACTTCCTTAATATAGAATAGTTTTTGCTTATCATAGAAGCTACATATAACTAGCTAGATTTCTTGAGGTGCTTATATGGGAGAAAAGGCGACAAAGTTAAAGCAAACAACGAATAAACTGGCTCCGGGATTTATTATTGCGGGGTTTGTTTTGTTGGTGAGTTTTTGCTTGTCAAGCATTGTTATGATTGCTTATGTTGCCTATTCTAATGTTGAGGGCTTTGCTGCTCTAAATATAGGAATGGCCATTCTGGGAGTGTTAATATGTGCAACATTATACTTTAATTGTATGAGGGAAAGCAGAGTGAAAACTGATTACTCTACCAGACCCTTTGTTATTATGATTTTTGTAGTTGCATGTTCTTTTATAGCTGTGATTTTCTTCTGGTGTATGCAGGGGATGCCCCAGTTTGAATATGAAATGGTTATTATTGGAACGTTAAAGAATATCTTCGAAATTGTAACCTCCTACTTCTTTTGGAGATACGTAAGAAATATTCTTAGATCTGAAAGTAAAATGGCATTGCGTTTTGACTTGTTTGCTAAGATCCTGTTTTGGCCATCTGTGTTATATGCTTTTATTAATATATTTGTTCCAACAATTTTCTATATTGATTCAGATGGTTTGTATAGGCTGGTGGAATTCCCTGATTTAAGTGATATCTATACTATTTATATAAGTGTCATTTCTATAATATGTCTAATTAAGTCAAAGACAAATGCCAGGCAAAAGGCGGCTATTCTCGCTTTTATTATAATTCCTGCACTTAATTATGTGATTTCTCTTGGAAAGACATTAGTTGTATTTCAGAGTGCGGCAACGCTTATTGCAATTATTGTTATGTATTGTTTTCTATTCTCGGAACAGAGTACTAAGCTTGAAGTTCGTGAGAATGAACTTGACATGGCAACTGATATTCAAAGGGCAATGCTCCCTAATAATTTCCCATATTTTACAAAAAGAAATGAATTTGACATATATGCGTCTATGGAAGC
The DNA here is from genome assembly GCA_015057165.1 of Lachnospiraceae bacterium. Classification (GTDB taxonomy): domain Bacteria; phylum Bacillota; class Clostridia; order Lachnospirales; family Lachnospiraceae; genus RUG191. Next base: position 55,648 of record SVEY01000015.1, read on the forward strand.
TGCAAGAGAAGTGGGTGGAGACTTCTTCGATTTTTATTTGCTTGACGATGATCATTTGTGTATGGCTGTTGGAGATGTGGCAGGAAAAGGTGTGCCTGCGGCACTTTTTATGGTATCCTCCAAGACAAATATTGCGCGATTTGCAAAGACTAATATGACTCCTGCTAAGATTCTTACATTGGCAAATAAAGAAATATGTTCTCATAATGAAAAGATGCTTTTTGTTTCTGTGTGGCTTGGAATTCTTGAAATATCAACAGGAAGACTTGTGTGCGCCAATGCAGGACATGAATATCCTGCTATTATGATGCCAGGTGAAGGGTTTGAAGTGTACAAAGATACACATGGTACTGTTATTGGAGCAATGGAAGATAGCGAATATATGGATTATGAAATAAAACTAAAAAAAGGTTCTAAGGTGTTTATATATACAGATGGAGTTGTTGAAGCAACTAACAAAAAGAAGGAATTATTTGGCCAACAGAAAATGATTAGTACCTTAAACAATAGTATTAAATCTAAACCAAAAGAAGTATTAGAAAATGTAAGAAAAGCAGTTGATATCTTCGCTGACGGAGAAGAACAATCAGATGATATAACAATGCTGTGTCTTGAATACTATGGCGCTAAAATTGATGACAAGGATTTGGATATAACATTAGAGGCAGATGTTAGCATGCTTCATGAAGTAGAATCATCAATTAGGAGAAAGATTGAGAACGTGGAATGTTCTGAGCCTGCAATTATGGAATTAGAGATTGTAGTAGAAGAGATATTTGTTAATATTGCGAGCTATGCATATGCACCATATAAAGGTAATGTAACTATTAAGACAGAGCTTGTTAATAATAATGAATCTATTAGAATACAATTTATAGATAGTGGAAGGCAGTATAATCCATTAGTAAGTGAAGATCCTGATATATCAGCTTCTGTAGAGGATCGCGCTATAGGTGGACTAGGTATATTTATGACAAAAAAACTCGTCGATGATATAAGTTATGAATATAAAAATATGCAAAATATTCTTACTATTGTTAAGAAATTGACCTAGAAACAGATTTATTTTGGATATTTTCGAAAAAGCTCTTTACAAAATGTGGCATCTGATATATTATTATGTAGAATTGAAAACCACAACAGAAATAAATAAAAACTTTGATAGAGAAATATAAAAACTCTATCCATAAGAGTTGTAAGGGGAACTCTAATGGGTGATTATATATTAAGCTGCTGTTCAACGGCAGATTTGAGTAAAGAAGATTTCGAAAATAGAGATATACATTACATTAGTAATTCGTATGAAATAGATGGGATAAGATATATAGATGATCTTGGAGAATCAGTTACTTATCCTGAGTTTTATCAGGCAATAAGAGAGGGAGCTATTACAAAGACTAGTCATATAGACAAGGAAGAGTATGTAGAATACTTTGAAGGCTTTCTAAAAGAAGGTAAAGATATACTTCACATAACTCTTAGTAGCGGACTTTCGAATACTGTATCATATGCAAATGAAGCAAGAAAAGAGTTAGATGCTAAGTATCCTGATAGAACAATTTACATTGTTGATTCCATGGCAGCATCCTCTGGTTACGGATTAATTATGGAAACCCTTGCTGACAAACGTGACCAAGGTGCTAGCCTTAAGGAATTATATAGATGGATTATTGAGAATAGAATGAATATGAATCATATTCTTTTCTCAACCGATATTTCAACTTATCTTAGAGGTGGTAAACTCTCTAAGAGATCTACAATTCTAAGTAATATGATAGATTATTGTCAGCTCCTATATATGAATTACTTAGGAGAGTTAGTTGCTAAAGGAAGAGTTCGAGGCAAGAAGAATGCTTACAATGCTATTGTGGACAAAGCAGTAGAAGTTGCTGGTGTTGATTACGATGGTAAAGTATTTATTAGCAATTCTGATTGTTTAGAGGATGCGAAGAATGTAGCATCTATGCTTAAGGAAAGACTTCCTAAGATTAATGGAGACATTAGTATAAAGAATATTGGTAATACAATTGGTTCCCATTCTGGCCCAGGAACTGTGGCAATTTATTTGTGGGGAGCCACACGAGTTAGTTAACCCTTTTATTTCTTTTTCATTATATTCCCGTTGCTTTATGTGGCGGGGATTTTTTTATTTGATTTAATGATATTATCTTACTATAATTAGTTGTGAAGTATGATTTGATATGGGAAATATGCTATGAATAATATAAATGGTAATAAAGAATATACGAATTTTGTCAATCAAATAATGGGACTTCGTCGTTTTGGTAAGAAGAAAGGTGTTGAGGTATCAAAAGAATTACTTGATGCATTAGACCATCCTGAGAATAAAATGAAGATTATCCATGTTGCGGGTACTAATGGTAAAGGTTCGGTATGTTCATATGTAGCTAATTGCCTGATAAGAATGGGATTTAAAGTGGGACTATTTACATCACCTCATCTTGTTGATTTTAATGAGAGAATACAGGTGGGATATGGCGACACATTTACAAGAATAAGTCATGACGATGTCCTATTATTGGGACAGGAAATCCTTAAAGCAAATATAGAATCTGAGATAACAATGTTCGACGTGTGTCTTGCAATGGCACTACTCTTTTTTGAGAAAGAAAAATGTGACTACGTTGTATTAGAGACAGGATTGGGAGGAAAATACGATTCCACAACTGCGATTTCCTGTACTCCTATAGCATCTGTAATAACAAGTATAGGACTTGATCATACTAAGATTCTGGGAGAAACCATAGAAGAAATTGCAGAGAATAAGGCCGGGATAATTAAACCTAACAGTAAAGTTATATTATCTTCTTGTATATCACCGAGGGCTTTAAATGTTATAGAAGATAGATGTAGAAAAACAGGCATAAGGGAAAGTGATGTTCTCTATGTAAAAAATGGTGATTATACAAAATACTATTCCCTAAATAAGCTTGTTGGATATCAGAAAACTAATGCTAAAACTGCTATATGCACTTTGCGGAGTATCATACAATCTGACAAGGACAGTTTTATTGTAAACTACATGAACTTCTGTAAGAGTAAGGAAGAGCATTGTGGTAGTGATTGCTCAAAATGTGTAACTGAAGATAAGATGTGCGAGATTAGTCTTGATGAGTGGGTTGATGTTAATATTAATCTTGGAATTAGTCATACTATGTGGCAAGGACGTCTTGAGCATGTATCTAAGAGGGTTGTCCTTGATGGTGCACATAATGTTGAAGCTTTTAAAGCACTTTACGATGTCCTTTCAGATGATTATAGAGACTATAATATTCATATTATAGTTGGGGTGTTAGAAGATAAGGATTATATGAAGGAACTATTACTTCTTAAACCTATTGCAAAAACCTATATGACTGCTACAATTGATGATACGAGGGCAAAATCCGGAGAAGAACTTAAGAAGGAACTAACTATTAATGGATGTAATGCTTCTTATATTGGTAGTGAAGAGGAGGTTGCAAGATTTATTAATAATTTGGTGAAAAAAGATAGTGAAAAATCTTCTGTAGAATTATATAATGATTTATATGTAGTTTGTGGTTCTCTTTATTTTGTTGGAAATGTTAAGAGGTATATATGGCAATTACAACAAGAGTAGATGCCCTTAAGAAGTTGGGACTTCCTATTTCTGCGTCGCAATTAGATATAAAAAATGCATATAAGGAATTGTCAAAGAAGTATCATCCAGATGTTGTTGGAGAAGAATATTCATATCTCTTTGTGGAGATTAATGAAGCCTATAGTTTCCTTAATAATAACCCTGTTCCTGCTAGAAAGGTGCTAGGCGGGGACGAGAAGGCAATGATGAGATATCAGACTCAACGAAACAACAGAGACATGGCCAAGAGATATGAATTTAAAGATAAGAAAAGAAAGAAGGAAAAGGAAGCTGCATTAGAGAAGGCGGCGAAAGAAGCAAGGCGACGCCGAGAAGAAGAGAAGGCGAGAAAGCTAGAAGCGGAAAAAGAAGCAAAGAGACAAATAAAAGCCATGGAAATGGCAATTGTAATATCAAGAATGTTAGGAGAAAACAAAGATTAACTATGAGTAGAGAAAAGGTTGAAGCAAACAACGAAAGAAAAAAGAATTATAAGAAATATAACAAGAAGGCAAAAGCAAAGAAGATTTCTGTATATATACCAGTTGTTATTATCTCTGTAGTACTATTGGGATTTGTAGCATTTGGCGGATATTCTGCATACACATCATACAAGAAAGATAATCCAACAAAGGTGTCGGTTAACTTAGATCCCATATCTGATTTTGCTGGGGAGTTAGAAGCTGGAATGGAATGACCTTAATATAAATAGTAAAATAATTTATAAAAAGCCCTTGACAAAGGGAGGGTAATTCTATACAATAATTCTTGTTGTAAGCGCGAGTGGCTCAGCTGGTAGAGCACCACCTTGCCAAGGTGGGGGTCGCGGGTTCGAACCCCGTCTCGCGCTCTTAGTATTTAAGCCATTTCTTGGCACTCGCCATTTTGCCAATTTGAAATTTAACCCAATTTTTAACCCAATTATTTTGGGTTTTATTTTTTGCCCAGAAACGACGTAAAATCAACGTTTTTAGGCATTTTTTGATTTTTTTCGTCAAAACTTTAACAGACGACCCCAACCCTGTTTTAGTTGGGAAAAATTATGCATCCGTTACCATAGAAGCAGAGTATAGTTTTGATTTGATAAGGAAGTATTCTTCTTTATCATTATTCTTTTTCCAAAGCTTTGTTGTTATGCCTTCTACATTAGGTTTTGGAATTTTACCGAGTTTCTTCCAATAGTTTTTAGTGTGAACATCAGGTGTTTTACCTTGTGTAAGCAAAGCTTCAAGTTCATCTGGTGTGTATATTCCGTTTAGTATGCATACTTCACAAATTCGCTGTAGATTATTCATAGGGACTCCTTTCTAAGAGAGGCTGTATAGCCTCTCTTTTAGTATGTTATTTCCTTATTCTTCCTTGAGTATAGATAAACATGGTCAGACAAGATGTCTTCAGTAGATAGTTCTGAGGAATTAACTTCTTGAACAAGAGAAGTAAGATATTCAGGATCTAGTTCTTCTGAGCAAGGAAGAAGAAGCACTTCATGAACACTGCTTGGTATGATGTATAAATCACAGCCTTGTTGTTCTGCGAACTCTTCAAGTAAGCTTTTGTAAAGGATGCAGCAAGCACCATAAAGCTTAAGTTTATTGGTAAGGACATACATAGTCTGGTTCATTGGCTCATCTTCTGGAGTAATTGCCATAGGATTGTCTGCGAGTATCTCCTTTACAACGTCCGTAAGGCTTCTTATTTCGCTTTGTAGGAGTCGAGGGGTATTATTCTGAGCCTGAGCCATTAAATCGTCTGTATTAACCTCCCAGTGCTCCATATGGCTATTTCTGATAAGGATAGAGCTTGTTTCGTTTAGTCCTCCTTCGAGTAAGTAATAGAAAACGATTGCAAGGTCGAGATACTTGATATGAGGGATATCTTCGAGAAGCTCCTTGTTTTGCTCATAATTAATAAGCTTATATGAAATCCTTTTTTTGCATTTCTCGTAGTCTGTGAATATAGAAATATCGAAGTCCTCATCTAGCTCAAATTTCTTGTATTGAGCAACAACCTGTTTTGCGAGTTTATTAATGTCTGCGCCATTTTCGAAATCTTTATAGTAGTAATCAAGGTAAATAGTAGGGGAGATGTTGCACTTGCCATTGTTAATAACAAGTCCATGAAGAGTAATGCCGTTATTCTTGATAACAGGCTTAGTATCAATAGTGCATTCATCTGATAATTCAGTATCTATAAGTTCAATAATCTTTGATTCAAAATCTTGGTAAGTCATAATCTAATCCTCCTTAATATACAATCAACAATAGTTATCTTAACTTTTGTATTGGAATCTCTAATGTTATTCATAATTTCTCCTTTCCATATAAATTTTGGAGCCGATAAATAATCGACTAGCGGTCTCAAAGCAAGGTTTTCAGCGAAACGCAAAGCGCTTGACCTTGCTTTTAGATTCCTAGTCGATTAGAGTAAGGCTTATTCTATGGAAAGGTGAAATGAATAAGTGAGATTTCAATACTTAAGGTGACTTGTCACCTTATATCTTTTTTCTCATTATTTATTAGTAGCTGTTTTTGTTATAATGGTATCAGGAGGTATTTTGATATGAGAGTATTGTACTGTAGGGTGGGTTGGCAGAAATTCTATGAAGGATATACTGATGACAAACCCATTGGTGGAGGAGGCTATAACGTATATAATATAGGGCATGAAAGCTTTAATTTTAAAGAATATGATGGGAAATACTATGGTTTTGTACAAGCCAATGGAAATATTGCAATAGAAAAGATTGATAATAGCTTATCTAAAAATGATGAATATATAGAAGATGTGCTTATTGTATGGTGTTCTAAAAACCCTGAAAAAGGAGGAACATTTATTGTAGGATGGTATAAAAATGCAACTGTATATAGAGAACATCAAGCTTTTCCAGATAATATATTTGGAAAAAGATATTTAGAAGACGGTGATATATATAATATATTATCTGATAATTGTGTATGTGTTTCAGAAGAAAGAAGAGATTTTCCAATCAAGCATATGGGGAGAAATCTGTATTATTTTGGAGAAAAGATTCCAGTAGAAGATGTACTGAAATACATAGAGAAGTATGAGAGAGAAGAAGATGATTATGTTAACCGTATAGAAAGCATTCCTGATGATATTAGGGGAGAAGAAAGAATTGCATTAACAAAGCAAAGAGTAAATCAGTCTGTATTTAGAGAAAGATTATTAGCAGTTAGATGTAAATGTGCACTTTGTAATATAGACCAAGAAGAGTTGCTTATAGCAAGTCATATAAAACCTTGGTCTGAATGTAATGCAGAAGAAAAATTGGATATAGAGAATGGATTATTGCTTTGCCCTAACCATGATAAGCTATTTGATAAGGGATATATATCTTTTGATAATAAAGGGAAAATAGTAGTGTCTAGTAAGTTAAAGACATCATCTATTAATGGATTTAGAATTGATTTTAAGGAAGAGATTAGTATTAGTGAAAAGAAATCAAAATATATGAAATACCATAGGGAAAATATATTTAAGAAATAAAAGAAAGGGAACTCTTTCGAGTTCCCAGTTAGATAAACTTTATCGTTCAATAAAGTTAGGTGAGATGGATATTGTTTTTCCAAGAAGTTTTTCAATTCTTTCTCCAAGAGATAACTTGGTATTAGACTTTGTAGTGGCGAGCTTGTATAGATATAGCATTTCGCTCTTGTTATGGCGGTCGAAGGAGAATCTAATCTGAGGAATTTCATAGGTTTCGAATAGATCCTCAGCCATAAGAGCCTCTTCTATAGCTGAAGCTGTAAGCTCGACATAATCAGAAGTAATGTTTACATCAATGATTTCTACTAATTGGTTATTCATATTTGTACCCTCCTTATAAGAAAAAAATATATTCACAGCCTATGCTGCATAGACTAATCAATACGAAGCGAGGATGATATTGCAAGGGTGCGAAAGCACTTGCCTTGCCCTTGCAATAGCAAAATCGCGAAGTATTATAGTCTTTGCAGATATGTGAATGGATATTTTAATAAGGAGGGTACGAAGAACGTAGAAAGAATTGATGTGGGAATATTACTGGGGAAAGAATTAACTTCCTGGAAAAACAATATTGCAGCATAACGAAAAAGAAAGGAACTCGAAAGAGTCCCGTTTGGTTAAAATTTATTTGATTTGTCTACTTTTGAATATTTAACTTCAATAACCTCTTTACATTGGAAAAGTAATTGTGCTATGGGAAACCCCAAGCGATACGAACGTTCGCTCCTTATGCTTTAAAAAGCACAATTACAAGGCTCCGATGTCAAGAGTGTTATTAAAGTGATATATGTATCTGTTATCTTAAAGGATTATCAAGTACTTTCCATAAACGATCGGCATAACTGTAAGAAATGCTAATGATACGCTCCTTACCAAAAGAATTAATCTTACAGTCAAATATAATGATATGATAGTCAGCAGGAGCAGTAGCTGAATTAACATATCTTTCTCGAACAGCTTTAATTACATATGATTGTAATTCCCCATCTTCATCATATAGTCGTATCTTTAAAGGAATAATACTTCCATCTCTATTAAATTGCGCTATGACATCTAATGTCTGTTGCCTTACAAAATGAGCACTCATAATAACCTCCAAGAACATACTCACAATACTCAAGTTCAGTTTGACAAGCACACAATACATTCACATAATCTATATCAAATCTTTACATATGTGAAGAATCTTGAAGCGGCAAAGGCTGATAGCAATGTAACAATATCAGGAATGCTACTGTATGCTAAGACAGTAGATCAGATACAGCCGGATAATGTATACCACATGAGTGGAAACGAAATAGCAGTAAAGACTTTGGATTTGAATAAGGATTTTGCTGATATTAGAAGAACTCTTGATGATATTGCGGAAAGATATTTTGCTATAGAAAATCAAAAGGTTGCCTGTATTTGATAGTGAGGTATTATGGGAATAACAAAAACATATTTTATGCGTGGTATGCAGTGTCCGAAGATGCTGTGGTTTGATAAGCATAAGCCAAAATGCATTTTGCGCCGCCCGTCGGCCACTGATGCGATAACCAGCGGCCACTCGGCGGCAGTAACGGCCACCTGTTTATGAGGTGGGTTTTAACTGAATCATAACTCATGGTGGAATTCACATCTTGACCTTGTGAAGAGGAAGACCGTCTACAGCTTAGCCCATTTTAAGAGTGGGCACTCTTGCAAAAGGTCAATAAAAGGACAACCAAATGGAGTCCGACAAGCCCTCATTAATTTTACTGTAACATGGTTTATGGATAGCGGAAAAGCGTTGGAAATTATTGCCATGTTAATTGATAGGATACTGTCCGATTTCAAGCCGTTTCTCGAATTCATCCAGAGGAAGCGGCTTGTCATAATAGTATCCCTGAGCATATAAGCAATAATTGTCACGAAGAATCTGAACCTGCTCAGCAGTTTCAACACCTTCTGTAATGCATTCGATTCCCATGTCAGATGCCATAGCTGTTATGTGATTATATAGAACTGTAGAGAGATCTTTTTGGTCGGTTGAAGATATCGGAAGTAGACTTCTGTCAATCTTCATTACGTTCCATGGCAACTCCCTGATAAGATTTAAGGAAGAGTAGCCGATACCAAAATCATCAATGGATGTATGTATACCTATCTTTGTAAGACCTTCGACCAGCTTTTTGAGTTTAAGATAATCGCCTTCTGTAGTTGTCTCGGTTAGCTCTATCTCAATGTATTCATATGGGATATCATATCGGTTTATTATACTGACGATTTTATCCAAAAGTTCCGGATCAGCCAGGTGCTTACGGGAAAAGTTAATAGATATCCGAACCACGTTTTTCCCTTCATCCAACCATTTTCTTATATTCTTACAAACAAGATCAAGCATATAGAAATCCAGCCGGAATATATCCGTGTTACGTTCGAGTATCGGAATGAAATCCATAGGTGGTATTATCCTTCCATCCCTGCTCCATCTGCATAGAGCCTCTGCGCCTATGATCCTGCCCGTTTCAACATTTACTTTTGGCTGATAGTATGCATGGAATTCATAATTATTTAGAGCTTCTTCAAAATGTCTGCGGATTTTTGAAACATTCTCTTTATCCTCTATATACTGCATATTCGCATATACAACATCAGTTTCATCGGATATTTTTGCAGTCTGACAAGTGGGCAAGATCATTTCAACAATGTTGCCCGGCCTTTCATATTTGAAATCACTCGGAATGATATATACTCCGGCATATGCTGATACGATTGCGCTGCTTGAAGTCAGCCGGTCATATATGATAGGTGTGCCTTCAAAAAAAGCGAGAATTTTCTCCAACATTTCATTTGGGAATATAGCTGCGAAGTTATCCCCGCCCACACGACACACAGTACCACTATTTCCAATCATATCCCTTAAAGTATCGAAATGGGCTTTCATAACGGCGTTGCCTTCTTCGAATCCCAGATCATGATTTAGGACAGAAAAATTCTTAAGGTTATACATAATGGCGGTAAAGCCGTTAAATCCACCTGTTTTATTCATTTTTTCAAGATGGCGGAAGAAATATGCAAAATTAGGATATCCATTGTTGTCATGAAACGCGAGATTCTCGATTGCTGTCTGCATACGGTTCCGTCCTATGTAACTCATCATGGAACGCAGACAGATGTCAAGCTGCTGTTCTTCTTTATTGCTCAAATGTTCTGTGCCTTTGGCAGAATATGCTGTGGCTCTAATTATAGCCCCTGTTCTTGAAATGAGTTCTTTTTTGAGCACAACAATGTCCGCAGAACCTTCATTGAAATCACAGAGGATTTCTCCCTTTCCGTCTTTTTCATCCACACTGCTCTTATAAAACTCTGTGACAACTTTGGTCAGACGAAAAGAACGAGCCAATCTGCAAAGAACATCAACCAGGGTTTCTCTGGAAAAATGTTCAAAATCAACCATAGCATCGACGTATTTTATGAATAGTTCTGAAAAATCATCTTGTGTTGTCAATTTTTCATCAGTATTATCTGAGTTGGCCATTATTTCTCCTCCGGTTCTCAGTCCGAGATTGATATAAATTGAAAGAGGATGACTTTATTTGAGTATATCATATAAGACAATTAATAGCATCCAAAAAGGCTGTGAAGCTGCGGGCAGTGGCAGGGGTGAGCCGTGGGGACGGTGTCACCCCTGCCACCGCCCATGGCTCACCCCTGCCACTGCCCGCAGTTCTTTATGCTTGCAACCGACTTGCTTCTTCGTAGATATTGTTCAGTACATCATTAAATGCTCCAAAGCGATCCACCGCATTCTGCGCATCCGTCTCTCCCGTACTGGAAAGGGATGCCACCTCTTCACTGGTGGCGGAAAGATTTGTAATGCGCTCATTGATCTCCGCTGCGGATCTCCCGATGGCGCTGATGCTGTCTCCGATATCATCGGAACGCTGGATCAGGTTGTTTACGTTCTCGTCGATCCTCTGGAAGGTCTCTGCCGTATTCTCGATGAGTTCGTTCTGATTCCGAACGGAATCCGCTGCTTCATTGGTGCTGTCCATGGCTTTTTCCGTATCCTGAGTCAGTTCTTCGATGATCTCGGTGATCTGGTTGGAAGCGGAAGCTGTCTGCTCCGCCAGTACCCGGATCTCATCCGCCACAACGGCAAAGCCCTTGCCGGCTTCTCCCGCTCTGGCTGCTTCGATGGAAGCATTTAGTGCCAGAAGATTGGTCTGGCTGGAAATGGAAAGAATGGTATCCACAATACTTTCCACACTCTTTACCTTTTCCGTCAAAGCCTTTGTGGCATCCACTGTCACCTGACTTAAGTCTATCACGCTGGCTGTCTTGGCTCTTAAGTCCTGGATCACACCAACACCGTTTTGTACTGCCTGCTGGGTCTCTCCGGAAACCTCCATCATCTGGTTTCTCTTTTCCTCGGCAGCTTCCGTCTGCTGGTTGATATCGGCGATCATATGGGTCTGTTCCGTAATGGACTGGGCAGTGTCTTCCGTACTACCGGCGATCTCATGCATTCCGTCACGGTTATTGGTGATGATCTCTTTTAACTCCTCAACGGAATTCTTTGCGTCGTTAAAAAGCTCTGTAATGTTCCCGGCTACCGCCGTCATCTGTTCCGTAGCCTTTTCCTGCTTGGATACGTTCTCTTGGATCTCCTCTTCATCCTCCATGGTCAGCTTTTTACGGAGTTTCATGCTCTCGATGGAAGCAATGCCGGTAAGGATGATGATAAATCCCGCCACGATATGTGCTCGGTTCGGTTCATGGGTGGCGATCACTCCCCGGATCAAAACAATGAGGGGCATCACGGTAAAGATGGCCTGGCCCTCGATGAGGAGCCTCAGGTCCAGATAGGTCACACAGGAAAACATCACCGGAACGGCAAATGCGTAAAACATCATATCATTCTGGATCAGCATCACCACGATATACATCACCGTGGAGCCAAACATGATCAAAACCGCACCGAGTCTTTTGTCCTTAAACTTAAAGTACCCGAAGGTCATGATCCCCAATCCCGCCAAGCAGAATAATAACTCAGCGATCAGTGCAGGTCCCACTCCGTGTACGGCCATATCCAGAAATACCATCAGTGTGGCAACCACTACGATGATCACATTGACCCGATATACGGTCTTGTTCGCCCGCATAAAATGTTCTCTACTCATTATATGTACCTCCATATACAATCTGTCATATGTAAGCCACATTCCTCAGTGTGCTAACTCGCTCTTTAATTATAACACTAATTTAGGGAATTGTATATACAAGATGGCCCCCGGAAAAACAAAAGATTATTATGTGTGTTGGCTTATTCCTATGTTGCGATTCTATACTTCTTTACAAAATCGAAAATACGTTCCGCAATATCTTCAGGAGAGGTGAAGGTATTATGGCAGCAGAACTAAAACCCATTGATGTTATATGCCAGTCTTCCCGTGATGGGAAGATAACCCCGATGAAAATAAGGGTTATTGATGAGGATGGCGAATATCAGGAATACAAGATAAAAGGATATAACATCATTATGAGGAATAACATAGGATTAAATAAAAAAAGAATACTGGCCGCTCGCTACGCAACGCGGCCGTTTAGCTCCGCAAAAGCGGCCGAAGCAGGGCGCCATATGCACCAAAACTGAAAATACTTCCTCTGGAAGTACAGGAGAGATTGGATGCAGGAAATGATTTGCAATAATTATGGATGTTGATGCCGATAATCTTGGGCTTCCGGGCTCTGAACGTATAGATATCATCAATGAGCTTCCTATCGCAATGGAATGCGAGTTTATCGAATACCAGAACGATGAGACAGGAATAGGAGTTATCGGAAAAGTCGGAAAAACCTCTATTGAGGAAGCAAATATGTCTGGAGACAAGGTTAATATAGATTCTCTTGAAGCTATCGCCTTTGATCCTTACGCTTTAAAAAGCACAATTACAAGGCTCCGATGTCAAGAGTGTTATTAAAGTGATATATGTATCTATTGTCTTAAAGGATTATCAAGTACTTTCCACAATCTGTCAGCATAACTGTAAGAAATGCTAATGATACGATCATGACCAAAAGAATTAATCTTACAGTCAAATATAATGATATGATAGTTAGCAGGAGCAGTAGCTGAGTTTACATATCTTTCTCTAACAGCTTTAATCACATATGATTGTAATTCTCCATCTTCATCGTATAGACGTATCTTTAAAGGAATAATACTTCCGTCTCTATTAAATTGTGCTATGACATCTAATGTCTGTTGCCTTACAAAATGAGCACTCATAATATACCTCCAAGAACATTATAGAATCGAAAAAACAATAAGTCAAGAACAAATGTACGCAATATGTTCGATAAAATGTTCGATTATTAGTACCAATAATAGGACATACACACCTCTATAATATATACACATAAGAGATCACACCAAAACAAATGAAAGGAGGAAAAGACTATGTTATTTCTATTATGTCTATTAATACTCCCATTTGCAGTAATAGCGGAGTTGTTGGAGATGTATAAGTAGAAAAAATATATAATCTTAAAAGGTAAACAACATTATAAGCATTTTTGAAGTTGTTTTGGTATAATATCCTTTAGAGGTTTATTATACGATTTCTTATAATTTATTTATAGAGAATGGAGGAAAAAATAATGGGCGATAGTAAGGATTTATTAGCGGTATTGTGGAGTGGGGCTGATGAACTTCGTGGGAAAATGGATGCTAATGAGTATAAGACATATCTTTTAGGATTAGTATTTTATAAGTATTTATCTGACTCTTATCTAGCAAAGGTATATGATTTACTTAATGATGAACAACCAGATAGTTTAGAAGAAGCACAAATGCAATATGAGGAAATCATGGCAACAGATGATGCACAGGACTTACTTGATGAATTAAAAGACTCTCTACATTATACACTTGAACCGTCTATGACATATATTAGTATTCTAAATGATGCTAAGAATAATGCTTTTAATAGAGAGAAACTACAAGCAGCATTTAATCGTATTCAAGAATCAGATGAACTATTTAATGGTTTGTTTGCCGACGTAGATTTGTATTCTAATAGATTAGGTACTGGAGACCAAAAGCAAAGTACTACAATAGCAAATGTGATTAAAGTGTTAGAAGGGGCAGATTTAATACATGTTGAAGGAGATGTATTAGGTAATGCATATGAATACTTGATTGGTGAGTTTGCCTCTGAGACAGGGAAGAAGGCTGGAGAGTTCTATACACCACATGGACCAGCGCAAATTCTTTGTCGTATAGCAATGTCAGGACAAGAAGAAAAGAAGGGATTGCAAGTATATGATCCATGTATGGGTTCTGGCTCTCTTATGTTGAGTTGCAGGAACTATTCTAATGAGCCTGATTATATTAAGTACTATGGACAAGAATTGATGCCATCTACATATAATCTTGCAAGAATGAATATGTTTTTGCATGGCGTATTACCAGAGAATCAACATCTAAGAAATGCAGATACACTTGATGCTGATTGGCCAACAGACGAGGAAACAGAATTTGATGCAGTAACAATGAATCCACCGTATTCTGCAAAGTGGTCAGCAGCTGAGGGATTTAAACAAGATGAGAGATTTATGGATTATGGAGGTAAGCTAGCTCCAAAGTCAAAGGCAGATTATGCATTTCTTTTACATGGATATTATCATTTAAAGCAAACAGGAACGATGGCAATTGTATTACCTCATGGAGTTTTGTTTAGAGGGGCTGCAGAAGGAACTATTAGAAGGATTTTATTAGAAAATGGTTCAATATATGCTGTAATAGGGCTTCCTTCTAACATGTTCTATAATACATCAATTCCTACTTGTATTATCGTGTTAAAGAAACATAGGGAAGGTAGAGACGTGCTATTTATTGATGCCTCCAATTTATTTGAAAAAGATAAGAAGCAAAATGTAATGAAAGATGAGCATATAGATAAGGTGCTTGAACTATATACTGATAGAAAAACTGTTGAGAAGCAATCTTATTTGGCGACATTTGATGATATAAAGGAAAATGATTATAACTTAAATATTCCTCGATATGTAGATACAATTGAAGAAGAGCCACCAATTGATTTAGTAAGTCTTACACAAGAAATGAGCAAAACTGACAAAGAAATAAAGGAATGTAATGCTCAATTTTTAGATATGCTTTCTGAATTGACATTTAATACTAAAGAAACGGAAGAGGCTGTAAAAGGTTTTATAGCTGCGTTTGAGGAGGTGTAATTATGGGGAACACACCTAATATTAGATTTAAGGGATTTACTGAGGAATGGGAACA
>SVEY01000016.1 GCA_015057165.1 Lachnospiraceae bacterium
GAGATGTATCGAGAAATTCCGGTAATCAAAGTACAAAAATACTCTCTTGAAGAAATTTTTGAAAAAAACTTACTTATTTTTCTACCTTTTCATATTTTTGTACACGAGAAGAAGCTTTCGTTGTATAATAGGGATGAAGATAAGTTAAGAGAGTTAATTCACGAGTATGAATATATTGTAGGTAAGCTAAGTGATTTAAACCAAGTCGGAGAAAGCACTTCTCTTGAAAAATATTGTATTATTACATCTATGAGAAGCGTATTATCCCTGATTGCAAAGAAGCATCAAACTGTTGTAAAGGAGGCAGACAAAGTTATGGGTGGTGAGATATTAGAATATGAAGCTAAAACTATATATAGGAATGGATTCAAAAACGGCGAACTTAAAGGTGAACTTAAAGGTGAACTTAAAGGCAAACTGGAAGGCAAACAAGAAGGCGAAATAAAAAAAGCAATCCAAGTCTACAAAAACTGCCTAAACAGGGGCATGTCAAAAGAAGATGCTCTGGCTATATCTGAGTTGAAAGAAGAAGATATTCCTAAAGAACTTAGGTAATTGTTATATGTATCTATAAAAGCAGGCTGTCAATAGACAGCCTGCTTTGTCATATATTGCACAATAGGTCATTCCATGCTTTCCTTGACCACTCATATATATGATATGAACGGAGAATCCTTTCGTTTAGCTAACACCAAGAAAACTAGGAGGTAAGGGTGGCTCACTTTCCAGTTGACGAACATAGCGATATATCAAATTCAATTATAGCATCGCCATATACTTACTACGTTCTCCCTTAGGAATATCCAGTTTGTCCATAGCTTCTTCTGCAGTTAATTTAAAGTTCTTCATAATACTACGAATAGATGTTGCTAAAGTAGATTCTCTTCCTTGCTCTATTCCCTGCTCTATTCCTTCGTCATGTGCTCTTATAACGTCCAAATCTAATACCTTGCCACCCATTAGATCACCTACTCTCTTCTGTGTACTTTTATACTTCATCAACTGCTTATGTACTACTTTATTAATCAACCTAATTATAACATCTTTTGAATATGCGGACAACAGCCCCTCATCGACAAGGCTCTCTAGCTCACCAACTATTCTCCTAAAGATTTCAACAAATTCCTCTTGCTTATAACTGTCCGCTTCAATCTTATCGAAATCCTTCTTATAATTGAATGAATAAAAGGGCAACAAGAAAAACAAACTGTTGTCATAGATCTTATCTAAGTCAAAATCTAATTCCTTAATAACCTCAACAGAGTATTTGCACTCCCCTCCCGAAGTATGAATTACTATCTCCATGCTATCTGGTGTTGAATCAGTAGAACTCAAAAATAGTATTCCTGTATGAGGAAAATATACATCTAGCCTTCCTCTACTTACCCTACTTCTATCTAATGCTATCTGGGCATCATATTCAAAAATACGCACTATTATGGTTCCATCTACATCTTCCTTGCTCTCGCATTCAACATGATAAGTATGTGAAATATTATTCTCAACAATCTTAATCAAAGAATCTGTAATCCTTTTTTCTTGAGCCCCTCCGTGCTTATCAACGAAATGTTCATTCGAGCCTCGATATATTCTTGCCTTATTACTATAATGCTCTCCGAACATGTAATTAATAAAAGGTATCAGCAACTCATCACACTTAACAACCATTGTGCGAAATGCATCATCATATGCAAAATCAGAATACAACTCGTCCATACACTTATGTCCTTCTCCCTTAATGCTACTACTTTCAAACAACATAGCATTAGTATCTATGAAAGACAATAAGCGTTTCATGGAAATTTTTTCTTTGGTAGAATCTTACGAAATTCGCTTTTTTATTTGTGAAAAATGCACTTCCTTGCCGCACAAAACTATGCCTATAAAAAAACAACAGACTAACACCTATCTATTATGTATATTGGCTCACTTTCCAGTTGCCGAAAATACTTATCCTCTTAGCACTTCTTATTTTTGTACACGAGAAGAAGCTTTCGTTGTATAATAAGGATGAAGATAAGTTAAGAGAACTAATACATGAGTATGAATATATAGTAGGTAAGCTAAGTGATTTAAACCAAGTCGGAGAAATCACATCTCTTGAAAAGTATTGTATAATAACTTCAATGAGAAGCGTACTAGGTCTAATTGCTAAGAAGCATAATAAAGTTATGAAGGAGGCAGACAAAGTTATGGGCGGTGAGATATTAGAATATGAAGCTAAAACTATATATAGGAATGGATTCAAAAATGGAGAGCTCAAAGGTGAACATAAAGGCAAACTGGAAGGCAAACAGGAAGGCGAACTAAAAAAAGCAATCCAAGTATACAAAAACTGCCTAAACAGAGGCATGTCAAAAGAAGATGCTCTTGCCATATCTGAGTTAAAAGAAGCAGATATTCCTGCGGAGCTTAGATGACATTTGTTATGTACACATTAAAAACTCTCGGAGCTAATTCTCTGAGAGTTTTTTCTATTCCCTTAATAAATTCTTAATAAAGTAGTCACACATTAATTCACGCATTGTGTTATACTCCCTATATCAAAGCAAGTCTGCTTTGATAACATAAGCATTCGCTTATGTTCAATTCCACTTCTACCAATAATTATTAAGGAGGAAAGTTTTATGGCGCATGAATACGACAACGCTTTTCGCACTATGGAAAACGATTGTCCAAAACTGTTAATACCCTTGGTAAATGAGGTATTCAAAACTAATTATTCACTAGACTCACCAATTGAGTTATATCCGAATGAACAAATGATTACTTCACCGGAAGATGAGCAGATGATTAGAATTACTGATTCTAACTTTGCTATCATTGGCTCAAATCAAGACAGATATCATATCGAGTGTGAATCTAATCCGAGAAATAATGAATTACAGGTACGTATATTCCAATACGATATGCAAGTAGCTCTATATGGCCATACATTTATTGGTGATACAATGCATGTTAGATTTCCCAGAACTGCTGTTATATATCTTAGACATAGTTCGAAGACACCTGACATATTAAAGATATGTATACACGATGAGAACAAAGAGATGTATCGAGAAATTCCGGTAATCAAAGTACAAAAATACTCTCTTGAAGAAATTTTTGAAAAAAACTTACTTATCTTTCTACCTTTTCATATTTTTGTACACGAGAAGAAGCTTTCGTTGTATAATAGGGATGAAGATAAGTTAAGAGAACTAATACATGAGTATGAATATATCATAGGCAAACTAAACGACCTAAATCAAGTAGGAGAACTTTCTTCCCTTGAAAAATATTGTATAATAACTTCAATGAGAAGCGTACTAGGTCTAATTGCTAAGAAGCATAATAAAGTTATGAAGGAGGCAGACAAAGTTATGGGTGGTGAGATATTAGAATATGAAGCTAAAACTATATACAAGAGTGGTCTAAAAAAAGGCAAACTAGAAGGCAAACTTGAAGGCAAACTTGAAAATGGAATTCAAGTATACAAAAACTGCCTAAACAGAGGCATGTCAAAAGAAGATGCTCTTGCTATATCTGAGTTAAAAGAAAAAGATATTCCTGCGGAGCTTAGATGACATTTGATATGTACACATTAAAAACTCTCGGAGTATTAGCTCTGGGAGTTTCTTTTAGGGGTGTGAAAATATCGTGAAGAAGGTCACACATCTAGTGGAGCATGGAGGGTGCCTTATATTTATATACTTAAAGCCATTTTTCACAGGCTCATCATATAATACCTAATAATTCTTTAGGAGAATTAATGACGCTGTACTTATGCACTCTATTTGCCTCAAGTCCAAAGCCGTATAATACACCGATAAATCTTACACCAACCTGTCTAGCCCCCTCATAATCATATACACTATCCCCAACCATTATTACATTGTCTTTATCTATGCCATACTTATCTACAATAGAACTAATTATTAGGGCCTTAGTTAAAGACTCCGAATCATTCATTCCCAAAATGCAGTCAAAACAATCATCAAGTTTATGATGCTTTATTACAGACTCAGCTACTTCCTGTTTTTTTAACGTTCCAATCGCTAATATGTTTCCATTACTTTTTAGTTCTATAAGCAAATCTTTAATGCCATTATAAGGACTCGACTCAATATAACCATTACTCGCACCATAATCTCTATGATATTTTACAGCCAACAAAGCGTCTTCTTCAGTCAAACCATATAATGTTTTATACATTTCTTTAGGTGGTGGACCAATAAATTCTTTTAATTTATCTTCGTCAATAGCATCCAACCCCATCATTTTTTCGGCATATCTAACACTATTAAATATTCCTTCTGATGTATCAATTAAAGTACCATCTAAATCAAATATCACTACTTTTTTCATAAATAGTTTTTCCTATGAACTCTATATTTATTTGTTTCTTCAGCTGTGAAATCTTGTTCGCTATTGCAACATTCATTTGTAATAGCCTCTCTTCCTCAACATCAAAATACAACGATTCTTCATAATAATTATCCGAAACACGAGCTGAAAATCCATCAAATCCGACTAGTAAAAGGTTTTTCGCATTAACTCTTTTCAAAAAATTGATGCACATCAAGCCAGCATTATCTACAATACTCTTATCCTCATTCAAATATGATGCATAATTAATCACCCTAACATTCTCTGAATCCTCTTTATAAATATTAGATGTAACAACAACACTATTTACACCCTCTAATTCATTTATTGATGAGAATCTTTTGGAATTACTCACAAAAAGCATATCAATTGGTATGTTCTCCGGAATAAAATTAATGCTAATAACAAAAAAATCTTCCTCTGAAATAATTTCATTTACTATACTTTCATTATCTTTTAATGACTTTCCAGGTGCTAACAATACTATTCTCTTATTATTAATTAATCTTCTTGTCCATCTTATTACTTCTATATCGTCAATATAATATTCCATGTAATTTAGATACTTGTCAGTAATATAGTCTTCATCAAACAAAACTCTTCGTTCTTTATCCAGATTATTAAGAATTGTACTAATATCACTAGCATTAAGAGTGTTCAAATTAATAAGATATGATGCGTAATTAGGATGTGTATTTGTAATTGCCGCTAAGTAATATGCAGCATCATACCCCCACTTATACTCCTGCCTAATTGGTAAAACGTATTTATCAATGATACTAAGTATAATATCTCTATCGTATTTAAGTCCAAAGCTTTCATTAAGATAATGTATAATCAATTCAGTATTGAGGTTACCAGCACCTCTTCCCATTCCCAGTATGGACGAATCAATAATCAAGTCTCTTTTTGTAAACGATTTAATTAACATTTGGGCATTAGCAAAAGACATTTGAAGATTATTATGAGAATGAAAGCCTAATTGAATTCTAAAATCTAAATTTGCATCAATAATATAAAGCATTCTCTGCAAATCATTTTCATACATAGCTCCCAATGTGTCAACCATATAAAATGCATAAGGCTTGAGTTCATTAACCCTCTGAACTAACTTTATCAGTTCAATATCCTCATATGTTGTTGTCCCCACTGGTTGAACAAAGACTTTATACCCCTTTTCTTTAAGCTGATAAGCCATTTCAAAAGCCCCATCTATTTCATGCTCATGAAAAGTTAGTCGAATACCATCAATAGATGTTGCATCATAATCTTCTATTTCATCTATTGAAATAGCACCATATTGAATCATTCCAACATATATACTTCCAACTTTCTTCTCATTGATAACATCTCGAAAGGATTCAACGCTATTAAAAATAGTACAATCTGAATCACTTTTACAAGTTCTAAGAAAGCCACATTCAATAATATCTATATTAGCTTTTCCTAATAATGAAATTATTTTCTTTATTGTTTTATTTCCAAATTTAAAATCATTTATGTACCCTCCATCTCTAAGGGTACAATCTAAGACACTAATTTTATTCATATTGTTCCTTTGCTTCGTATAACATTCGAACTTTTTCTAAATCTTTTTGTGTATCTACAGAAATAGATTCTGATTGAACTTCTTTAAAAAAGATCTCCATACTATTCTCAATAAATCTCAAATGGTCAATATCCTCAATTTTTTCTAACTTCCCCATTTTCTTTGACACAAAAAAATCAAGTGCTTTTTTATTAAAACATTCAACTCCTACGTATTTATAATACTTAAAGAGCAAAGTTCCTCTTGGATAAGGAACGGGGGTTCGTGACATATAAATACATCGGCCCTCGTTATTTGTAGCGACTTTTATATTTGAAAAGTCAATAACTTCTGATGGTTCAATCATTTTACGCATTGCGCAAAAAAGAATCGGTTTATTAAATATTTCATTTGATATTACAGGTTCAACACATTCTTTACTAATTAATGGTTCATCTCCATTTATACACACATACCAATCCGCATCTATCCTTGATGAAACCTCATGTACTCTTGAAATATGATTAGGATGTTCTTTACTTGTGAACACATACTTTATATTGTTGTTTTTACATACATGTTCTATTTCTATACTATCAATCGCACATATCACATCATCGAAAATGTTCATTTTTTTTACTTGGTCATAAACTCTATAAATCATTGGTTTGCCACATATGTCAACTAGTGGCTTGCCAGGCAATCTTGTAGAGTTATACCTTGCTGGAATTATTGCTATTATTTTCAAATAAACACATCCTTTCATACAGCTTTTCTACTTTTTTATACTATTCACAAATTATTTTTATCTTCTTTTTCCTTATTCTTATTGATATAGTATAATAATCTTTTTTCCGTAGCCTCGAGTTTTCCTCTTAAGATCATGTTTTCCATTTCCAAGTCCGATAAAATAGGCTTTGATACAATTTCAACATTAGTATTTTTTAGTTTTTTATTGTAGCTCATTTGTTTAATCCTTTCTTTATCTTCTGAAGAATTTGTATAAATAAATACTAATTCCTCATCTAAATCCGAAAAAGTATTTTTTTTATCAATAACTCTCTTTTCTATAGATTTAATTACCATTCCATCCCAAATAGAATGTACTTCTGCAAAAAAGTATTTATCAAGAGAGTTCAAAAATACATATATATTACTATATGAATTATTAACTATACTTAGAATATATTCCTTTTGTTCTTCATCACACACAAAATCATCTATCAAAATTATATTTCCTTCTTTTTTCTGTGAATTGTTACAACCATATGACTGTAAAGAGTTTTTCATCTCTTTCCATTCACCAAAAAAAGACAAATTATAACCCAAAAAAGTAGCTATTCTTTTAACAAACCAGTATTTATGTATAAATTTATAATGTTTCTCAAATCCAACACCCAAATATATACTATTTTCAAATATATCCCTTAAAGGTCTAATTGCCGAAGAACTTACCGTAGCTAATCTTTTAGGCTTATTAGAAAAAATAAACGGAATTAATTCTGATGGAAACTTATCATTAATCACTTTACAAGTCGGAAATATTTTTTTATAAAACATCAAATCATCTGGATGGGGTTTTATAATAACATTATCATTGTCTAACATATAATCGAGAATCAATTGATATAAAAGAATTTGTTCATCAAAAGAGGTTCGTTTACAATTCGCAAAATGCTCTGTCAATAATAATGTAGAATTTTCAGGTATTATGATTTCGCATACTTTTGAAAACAAAGAGATGATTCCATTTCTATCGAAGTGATTTATGCTGTTCAAAGCTTTTATAACATCAAACTCCACAAATTTCGAATTATCATTTTCATATTTGACATCAACAAACACTTTGTTAATATATTCATTACTGCCATCGTATAATCCCAAATTATAATTATACTCATTACGCTCTACCGAAATGTTTTTTTCGATATCATATAATATTTTAGGATTGTGCGCTATTCCAGAAGCGTCTTCCCACAAATCAAAACAAATACTTTTTTTACACAAATAGGCTCCCATACCATATTGTGCGCCTCCTATATGAATTTGTGTACATGTATTCAAATCCACACCTATGTTTTTAAAAAAAGAATCAAAATATCTACATATATATTTCTCACATTCATCTATATTTTTATAATCCGGAGAACAATCAAAAACATAAACCTTGATATTATTATCAAAAAAAAATGACTTATCATTAAACTTATTATTTAACCAATAAGGAATCACTAATACAGCTTTTTCTTTTTGTAACTTAAGTTGTTTATAAGAAATTAAGCTTAACAACTGGTAGGTTGAAACAGCCTGCATTACTATCATGTTATTTTTCACATCCTTTCTTTTTCCCATATATCTTTTAAACACTCCATCTCCTGTTCAGCATTATCTGAACTAATACCTCTTGCAAATTTAAAATCCCCAAAATAATTCTTTAAAAAGCTCATAGAAATAATAGCTTGTCTATAAGGAATGTATGCATCATATCCAGATATGTTTAAAAGCCAAGAATAGTTCCCAAAATGTTCCACATAAGTATTGCAAAATTTTAAAATACCATCGTGAATCTCCTTTATTATCTTATAATTCTCAACCTCTGGAAAATCAAATTGACACATTATTTTATTATTAAACATTTTATATCCACCAAAAGAAGGATATGTGGCTTGTGTAAACAATTCAAAATATATATTATTGGTATTATTATTAGTTCTAACATGTAAATCATATAAATTTCTATTTAATTGTCTCGAAAAAATATATGGTTTAATAACGTTTTTTGTTATTTCATTTATATTTGACGTATGTCCCCAAACCCTACTTGCTGCAACAAAACACTCAACCTCAACATTCCACCCCCATATATCTTCAACTAATCTTTTTATGCCTAATGGTCCTGTTCCCGTCCATCCCACATCAATTACTGCGATTTTTTTTGAATCACTTATTATCCTTTTTAAAGCACACTTTGCACCATCCTCGTACGGCTTATAAGCTTTGATAACATCGTCCCAACAATCCATAAGCATATTTTCTAACACCTTATAATTAGACCATGTAATTACTGTATCCTCTCGCAAACCATACTCTTTAAGATGCACAATACAATTGCATAAATCAAGAGATGCAAGTATATCTCTTGCCGAATAATTCATTTTATCAGCAGCCTTGTTCTTTATACAACTACTCAAAAAATTAGATTTCATAAATCTTACAGTTGATTTAATATTTGCAATTCGCGACCAATAAAAAAGTTCTGTATTATCGTTAGGGAACAATTTATTATACACTTTCTGATATATTTCTCCGTCTCGTGTAAGAAAAACTATTTTGTCAACATCATACATATCACATTGATTATGTATCCAATTGCAGAAGCCCAATATATATATCCCCCCTTCGCAAAATCCATATTTAAAAAAAGGCGACATATCATTATTACCAGAATAAAGAAAAGCATTAATTATGCCTGCATATGCAGAACCTATCAAATCTGACATTCCCATACTGTTTCGAAATTTACCAATGTCATTAACATTTCTGTAATAATACGCATCTATGTTATGTTTTTTTGCTACAACAACATCTGTGGTGTAATTATCTCCAACATGCGCCATTCTATCCATTTTCTTATTATTATTTTTTACAACCTCATATAGTCCACCATCTCTTTTAGAGCATCCATAATCACAGGACACAAAAATATCCTCTGCACGTATCCCCCTATATCCACATTTTTTAAGAATGTGCATCAGATGATTCTCAGAAATATACATATCTGATGTAATAACAATTTTTTTCCCTTGTTCTTTCAAAATAGAAAATACTTTTAACATATACTCATTGGGAAAAATCATATCGCTTTCTATTTCTATCTCCTTTTTTGTTCCATATTCTGCATTTATTCCGGTTCTAGACTCAATCAATTTGTATATTTCCTCTAACGTAACCTCTGTTGTTCCAAACCGAGCTTTTTTTATTTCGCGTGCTTGCATTTCAGCATCTACTCTTATTTTTCTAAAATCAAGGACATTAAATTCATTCCCTAACAAAAAAAACAAATCTCTCGGATTTGCAAATGGTCTAAATACTAATGTATCAAACATATCAAAAGAAATTACGTCATACGACATTAACCGACTTACATATGACATTATTGGAATTCGTATGTCACCATTATCACTTTTTTTATTATCTTTATTAGAAATTTTAGCCTTCGCATTAGGATTAACAGGAACATCCGGATACAAATAAGGTACACCTTTTTTTCGAATTCTATAAAACCAATTCAATTTAATCAAAACACCTATATGTTTTAACCTATGTGTTTTGTGCTCTTCCATATGCTCTCTGACATAACGCTCGTATTCATACCATACACGTCCATTTTTTCTCACAAAATAGTTATATAACTTATCCTTTAACATATCTCTCCCAATTTACCTCCAAACCAATTATTAAATACACATTTTATCTCTTACCCATCCGCATAATTCCTATACGCCTCACATACTATCTTAGGTTCATCTATCATCTTAAGAATCCCCTTTTCAATCCAGACACACTTCGTACAATTATCAATAATTGTTTGCATACCATGGCTTACCATAAGAACAGTACTTCCGCCATGTATCATCTCTTTAATTCTAGCAAGAGATTTCTTCCTAAAAGATTCATCTCCAACAGACAACACCTCATCAAGTATCAGTATCTCTGCTGCATCACCTGCTGTTGCAATTGCAAATCCCAGTCTGCTTACCATTCCAGATGAAAAAGTCTTAACCTTCTGGTCCATGAAATCTTCTAGCTCAGCAAACTTAACTATCTCATCATAATGACTATCCAAGAATTCTCGTGAATATCCAATTATTGCACCATTAAGATATACATTTTCTCTAGCAGTTAATTCATAGTCAAATCCAGTACCTAGTGTCAGAATCTGTATCTTTCTTCTATTAACATCTACATTGCCCCATGTAGGTTTAAGTGCACCTGATACAATCTTAAGAAGTGTTGACTTACCTGAGCCATTTGATCCAATTATTCCTACAACTTCTCCTCTGTATACATTAAAGCTCACATCTCGAAGTGCATATAACTTACTATATTCAACTTGATGTTTAATCCATTGAATTATGTATTCCTTTAATCCTGAAGCGTCAGAACCGGACATAGTATATACCATGGATACATGCTTTATTCTAATAACTATTTTACCAAGATTCTCACGTCCTTCTCTCTCGATATCTTTAAGCCTCTTATTATCTACGACTTTGGGAACAGAAGTGAGCGATTCTGTATTTATCACAATATTATTACGATTATCATCTTTATTATTTGACTTTATTTCAATATTCTCATCCCTGACTAAGTTATCCTTATTTTTAAAATAATATACGAGTATAAATACTATAACAGCGACACTAGCTAAGCTTAGTATCATAAATAATGCTGCAACAGGCTTTGCAGCTAATGCTGTCATAAAGTCAGCTATTACATACCAGATGCTAGCGAAGAAGCCTCTATCCGACTCATCATTTTCTTCATAATAATCATCTACTTCCTCATCATCAGTATAATCGGTTTCATTTGTATTCTGATTGGTAGCCGTACCTTCTAACGCTCTCTCTACATCATATCCTACTGTGTCATTTCCGCTAATATGAATAGGTGCTTTACTCTGGGCAGTAACAGTTGCATTAGAATTATTACCGGAATTCTTAACTGTATAGTCTCTAACCTTGATAAATGCATCTCCACCACTCACAGCTCTAAACTGAAGCCAATATCTTGTGCTACCAGCATTTATGCTATTACCTTTTATTGTAATAATGCCTTTATCTGCATCAACTGATGAAGCGCCGGACTCATATACAAGCCTCTTATTATCGTATGTAAGATTAACTACAAATTCTCCAGTGGATTCATTAGAGTTAAGATATACACCGATGGGAAATGTACCACCACTATTTGCAGTATAGCTATCTGAACCAAATGTTATATCAGCATTAGCTGCATAGACTGTATTACAAGATAAGAAAATGGTCATAAAACTGCATATTATAACAAGGCAATACAGTCTTACATATGAAATTAGATTAATATTATTATCACTAAACATAGTCTATTTTTATAACCTCTGCATTATGTCGTTTTCTTTACTCTTATATACAATTATTCCTATTATCAACATCGTAAAAGACCATATTATCATCTTAATCCATACTGACCCATCAGATAGAACTCCATTAAGCAAACAATCACGCGCACAATGTACGAAAATATAAACCGGGTTATTACCCACAACTCTCTGCATAAGACCTGACAAACTTTCAAGAGGATAAAAAATAGCAGATAAAAACATTAACATCGTTAAAAATACTGAGTATAAATGCTTAACATCTCCAAAATACACATATATAGTTGATAGTATATAACTAATTCCTAGACTAAAAATCAAACATAAAACTACTGGAATTGGAAATAATAATGTGTAAACCGTTGGTTGAATTCTAAAAAACAACATAACCGCCACCAACGCTATACATGTATAAAGGAAATTAACAAGCGCTGTATATACCCTAGATATTATAAAAGTCTGCTTTGGCAACTTAGATTTTATAAGTAAAGACTTATTATCAACTATTGCCGACATCGAAGTATTAGTTGCTGTACTAAACAAAGTCCATATTGTCTGTCCTATAATATAATACACAGGAAAGTTCTCTATATTTTTGCGAAACATAGTCGAGAAAATCAAAGACATTATAATCATAAAAAGCAGCGGACTTAGCACCGACCAAAGTATACCCAGTACAGATCTAGCATACTTCCTTTTTATCTCTCTCTTTGTCAGTTCTCTTATAACAAAGAAATACTGCTTAAAATCCCTTTGTTTTCTTACAGTCTTTTTTATAAAGCTCTTACGTTTTCTCCTTCTATAATCGCCAACATTCTTTAAGCCCGAATTGGAACAATTACTTTTACCATATTTTGTTATACTATCATCATTAGGCGAACTCATCTCTTAATTGCCTTTCTTATATACATGAGTTTTTTATACAATCTTTCCTGCTTCAAATAATAATCTACTTTATATCCACATCTCACAATAGAACCTTCTGGCCATCCACTTGTATTTTCTACATATTTAGGATTGAACAACTTATTAAATATCCTGTATATCACTGTATTTTTCTTAACATCTTTTATTGCCCAGGGACGCACTATAGACTGATACTCATATTCAATAACATCATCACAAAACTGTAACTTTTCAAGTACATTTACATCTTCTAACGATGGATAAGCCATAGCCTCCACAATGACATCCTCATTTATATCAATATCTCCCTTAACGCCAAGCTCATCTTCCGCATATTCTTTCATAACCTCATATGCTGCATTCATATATAGCTTGTTAGGATTCTCTCTTCCATCAATTGATATATATCTATTGTCTTCTTTCTTATATCCTAGGCACATACCTTCAGGCGAAGAATAAATTGCCTCAAATAAACAATTAGAGAAGTGTACTTTCCTTTGATTATCAGCATAATTATCATGCATTAATCCACGTGTTGCTTTGGGACCAAAGTAGTAACTATGATAGTTTTTTTCTTCAACACCCCTAGGGATTTCATATAATCCAAAATAATATCCCTGCAAACTATTAATCTTCAATAATTGTTTAATACTTTCCTGAATGCTGCCTACCCATCCACTATCAACTATTGCGATTTCTTCATTATTATCTACACCTTCTTGTCTTAGATATCCTAATGTATTCTCATATGCAGTTTTCGAATTATTGTTAAGATACTCCCAGAATATAGTATTTCCAGAAAGTATTCGTTTGACTTTTTTTATCTCACTACGACTTAGCACCCTATCAATGTCTTCTAGCTTTATAATTGATATTGTTTCTACAACAGCTTCCTGCTGCTCCTTACTAAGTCCTGCTCTAATTAATATTTTTCTTAAGGTAACATCTATTCCATTAATACATATATAATCTAAGCTCTTTTCTCCCAGAAGATAGTATTGGGCACTTCTTAGTGAATACCTAGATACCTTCAAGTAACTAATACTAATATCTTCTATCTTTCTATAACTAAGAATTCTTTCTGCAACAAGATACATTAGATATCCATCTCGGGATAGAAAGTATAGTTTTTTAATGTTTCTTTTTCTTGCATCTTCTATAACCCAAGATACGTAATCATATAATATAGGTGCGTAGTAACTTCGAAATATAATTTTATATTTTTCCTTCACGATGTTTTCGCCATTTGATAACACTTTTTGGAACCAATCCTCCCACTATGGGTCTAATAATTGCTAGACATGCTTTAATAGACATCATATTCATTTCTTTATAATTTCTATATCTAAGCCTGCACTCATCCACTCTTGTGGACCAGGTTCTCTTAGCATATGTCTCTTTTGTCTCTCTATAACTAATTAGATTCTCTTGAATATTAGCACCATGTAAGCCTCTATAATGAAGCCTCATGAATATTTCATAATCTTCACAACGAAGAGTATCTTCTGATTCACAGTACCCGCCTTCGTTAACAAATACAGATTTCCTGTACATAACAGAAGGATGAATATATGGGGAGTATTTATAAAAATCATTCAATGAAGGAGTTGATTTCATCTTTCTTGCTCCCCATATACCATTCTCATCAAAAAGAAATGCATTGGTACCACACCAGTCTATTTCTGGATGGCACTTTAAGTATTTAATCTGTTTCTCTAATCTCTTAGGATGACTATAATCGTCACAGTCCATTCTTGCTATATAATTTCCTCGTGCGACTTCAATGCATGCATTAAGGGAGAAAGCGAGCCCACTATTATTATCGCTTCCTATTAGAACGATTCTGTCGTCTGATTTACTAATCTTATGAAGTATATCTACTGTTTCTTTACACGAGCCGTCATTATATATAATGAATTCAAAATCTTCATACGTCTGTTCAAGAATTGAGTCTACTGCATAATTGATTATATTCTCATTAGTCTCATTGTAGACTCCCATAATTACCGATATTTCGGGCATAGTTATATACTCCCCTAAGTGCGATTTATAATAAAGAATCTATCTTTGCATAGATTTTTCTAAACCTGTTATTAACAGAAGTCTTAGAAAACCTCTTAACACTTTGTCTTCCATTAGCAGATAATTTATTCAAGAATATAGGATTCTCATACAAGCACATAATGGCATTAAGGAAAGAATCAACACTATTATTCCTGCATACCAATCCATTAACCATATGTCTTACATATTCTCTTGTCCCACGATTATCTAGGGCAACAACAGGAACATTACACATTAATGCCTCAACGCCAGCTATTCCTAGTCCTTCTCGAATTGACGGAAAAGCAAATACATCTGCAGACTGAAGAACTCTCTCCATATCTGTTCTATAACCAAGAAGTTTTACTCTATCTTCTAACCCAAGACATTTAATAAGTTCTTCTAGTCTTTTTTCATTTTCGCCAACTCCACATAAGCTATAGTAGATATTCTTATATGGGCACCTGACCAATGCTTCTATAACTATTCTCTGATTCTTATTATCATTAAGTTCTGCAGCAGTAACTATATGAAATGCATCATTAGGAATGTTTAACTCTCCTCTAACTTCTTCTCTTATCTCAGGCATAGGTTTGAATCTCTTAGAATCAACCCCCATACCATTTACTTTAGCTACAAATCCACCTTTTTTAATATCAAATCTAAGTGCTCTTCTATAATCCTCATTATTAATAGTAAGAAGAACATTAGTAAAACGTGCCAGGAATCCTTCTATTGGATAAAACAATAACCAGTTAATAAATGGCGCGCCCTCATAAAAATGAAATCCATGTGCTATATATATAACTAAAGGTTTAATTCTTGAGCCAACCACTGCAACTCTTCCACATACTCCACCAAGGGGATTATTACAATGGATTACGTCTATTTCTTTATTATTGACAATCTCTTTAATCTGTCCAATGGCTTTCAAATTAGATAATATTCTATAAGGCTTCTTCTTAATATCAACCCTATGAATAATCACGCCTTCTTTTATCAAGTCTTTTTCATCAAATTCATAGAAACTATTATCAAAATCAGATGCATAATGCACCTCATATCCCATACTTTGAAGGATTCTAACTTGATTCATTTCAAACTGTGATAAGAATCCGCCAATTGTAGTTATAAACAGTATCTTTTTCATAAAAACAAACCATTCAGACCATGTTCCCATAAAGGGTAACATTTCCATATTTATAGGTATAAATCATCAATTGTCCATTATAGCAATACTTTAGTATTTATTCAACTATTTTTTTGATACTAAACTAGAATTGCTTGATATAAAACTTACAAATCAAAAACTATACATATATTATTTGTATAATACAGACATATGAGAGAAAGGAATTATGAAAAAGATTATGATTGGGACACAAATAAAAAAATTACGTACTGCTAGAAGACTCTCACAGGTTGAGCTTGGTAAAGAATTAGGTGTATCAAAACAATCTGTAAGCAATTGGGAAAATGATAATATTCTTCCAAGCGTTGAAATAATAATCAAATTATCAAAATTCTTTTCTTGTTCAGCAGATTATTTATTAGAGTTATCTGATGAAAACAAAAGTTGTATTGATACATCTAAATTAACTGATGTTCAAGCAGCGCACATCCAACAACTAGTTAAGGACTTTGAGGAGGTTCAATCCCATCAGCAGCATCCTTAACAAATACCACTCTTAGAGTAAGTAATATAAGTTGAATATCTAAGAGAATTGTACAATTCTGTATATATATAAGATCTAACTTTAATTTATCCAAATCTGTTGTATTGTATTTACCATATACCTGAGCATAGCCTGTTATACCCGCCTTAACTTTCATTCTATAATCAAATTCAGGTATATCTTCTAGATACTTTTGTATAATCTCAGGACGTTCGGGTCTTGGTCCTACAATACTCATATCACCTTTCAATACATTGAAGAATTGTGGCAACTCATCTATTCTTGTCTTACGAAGGAATCTTCCGACAGGAGTTATTCTCTCATCATCAATAGTTGCGAGTCTGACCTCACCATTCTTTTCAGCATCTTCTCGCATCGTTCGAAATTTTATAATCTTAAATACCTTGCCGTTAATAGTACATCTCTCTTGCTTATATAACACAGTTCCATGGTCATATAACTTAATCAATAAAGCGACAATTAACATAATTGGCGATACAATTATTATTCCTATTATGGATACAAGTACATCTCCTAATCTCTTAATAATCCGCTGTCCAATATCAAAACCTATATTACGGCAAAAGCATATAGGTGTATCAAATACTCTCAGTTCTTCAGCCCCTCTTACGAAAATATCACCTATCTTAGGTGTAAAATACACCCTCTTGTCTGCATAGAAACACATCTTAAGAATTAAGTTACGTGTCTCTGAGGGAATATCGTTAATTAAAATGGCATCAACATTATTCATTTCCTTTTTTATGCCTTCAAGACCTTCACTATAATGCATCTCCGATACAATACTGTATCTGTCATCACGAGAGCTCATTTTGGCGCCAAGATTATTGTCGTAATCTCCGTATACCATAAGCATTTTATGCGGTGGAAATTTAATTCTGTATATATGACCTGTCAACCAGGTAAATGCGAACGCAAATATAACTTGAACAACTAAGACCTTACACAAACTAATGGCAATCGTTCCCACATAACTCTTAGAACCTATTACCAATACAAGAATCAATAACTCGAGCGCATTAGCTAGAATTAATCCAAGAATCTGTGACAAAATAGATGTTGATATTCTATTGACACCTATCATGTATCCATCGAAGGCTTTAATACATATGGCAACTACAACTCCATATAAGGCATACATTATCCATTTTTCTTCCCAGATGCCTGCTTGAAATCGTAACTCATCTAAACTAAAGGTCCATACTAATGCAAAAAATAAAATAATAACAACAGTAAGAATGATTTTACAGACAAATCTATATATTAGTTTTAAATAATTTCTATCCATTTCCAACATATACACACCTTTAATACTTGAGTATTGTTATGCAATACTCAAGTATTATAACATTTGACATGTATTATTGCAAAAACACACATTGTTCATAGAAAAAAACTTGTTAAATTTCATAATCCATAATATAATACAGATGTTATATGACTGACGGAAGTGGAGTTAACCACAGGGAGTATAACGAATACGTAGCCGACCGTCTGGGCAGAGATGTTGCCCAGGCGTTTTTTATTTATACTGACTTATTAGAATCAAGGCAATCATCTATATTGTTAATAATCACACCAGGAAACAATAAGGAGGAAGAAGATGGGAAATGCAGTTAATAATCCATGGAGAGGATTTGTTGGGGATGAATGGACTAGAAAAGTAAGTGTAAGAGACTTCATTAGAAAAAACTATACAGTATATGAAGGTGATGAGTCCTTCCTAGAAGGTCCAACTCAGGATACTCTAGACCTTTGGGAACAGGTAATGGATCTGTCTAAGAAAGAAAGAGAAAATGGCGGAGTTCTTGATATGGATACCAAGGTTATATCTACTATCACTTCTCATGGCCCTGGATATCTTAATAAAGACAAAGAGAAAATCGTTGGTTTCCAGACTGATAAACCATTTAAAAGAAGTTTACAACCTTATGGTGGAATCAGAATGGCTACTAAAGCTTTAAGCGATAATGGTTATGAAATTGACCCTGATGTAGCCGAAACATTTACAATACATAGAAAGACGCATAATGCTGGTGTATTCGATGTATATACTCCAGAGATGAGAGCTTGCCGTTCTAATCATATAATTACAGGACTTCCTGATGCATACGGAAGAGGTCGTATTATTGGTGACTACAGAAGAGTTGCCTTATATGGAACTGACAAGCTGATTGAATTCAAGAAGGCTGAAAAAGCTGGCACAAGAACAATTATGTACGAAGATGTAATTAGAGAGCGTGAAGAATTATCAGAGCAGATTAGAGCTCTAGAGCTTCTTGCAGAACTTGGCAGAATCTATGGAAAAGATATAACAAAGCCTGCTACTAACTTAATTGAAGCAACACAAGCACTTTACTTTGCATATCTTGCTGCTGTAAAGGAGCAAAATGGCGCTGCCATGAGTCTTGGTAGGACTTCTACTTTCCTTGATATATATGCACAGCGTGATCTTGATGAAGGAACATTAACTGAGAAAGAAGTTCAGGAAATTATAGATCAGTTTATTATGAAACTTCGTCTGGTTAAATTCGCTCGTACACCAGAGTACAATAGTATATTTGCCGGGGATCCAACATGGGTTACAGAATCAATTGCCGGTATGGGCGTTGATGGTCGTCCTCTTGTCACGAAAATGAGCTTTAGATATCTACAGACACTTAATAATATTGGCACTGCACCAGAGCCAAACCTTACAGTTCTCTGGTCAAGAAAAATGCCTATTAACTTCAAGAGATTCTGTGCTAAGATGTCTATTAAGCACTCTGCTATACAATATGAGAATGACCATATGATGAGACTAAAGCATGGTGATGATTATGCCATTGCTTGTTGTGTATCTTCAATGCGTGTAGGTAAGGAAATGCAATTCTTTGGCGCTAGAGCTAATCTTGCAAAGTGCCTGCTTTATGCAATTAATGGTGGTATTGATGAGATATCCAAGAAACAGGTTGGTCCAAAATTCAGACCTATTACTTCAGAATATCTTGATTATGACGAAGTAATGGAACGCTATGCTGATATGATGAAGTGGCTATCTGGCGTATATATTAATGCGTTAAATGTAATTCATTATATGCATGACAAATACTCATATGAGCGTCTCCAAATGGCTTTACATGATAAATATGTAAAGAGATGGTTCGCAACAGGTATTGCAGGAATGAGTGTTGTTGCTGACTCCCTTTCTGCAATCAAGTATGCCAAGGTTAAGCCTATCAGAGATGAGAATGGCGTAGCAGTTGACTTTGAGATTGAAGGTGATTTCCCTAAATTCGGAAATGACGATGACAGAGTTGATGATATTGCCAAAGAAGTTCTACATATGTTCATAACAGACATTCGTGGACAGCACACATATAGAGATGGTGTACAGACTACTTCTATCCTTACAATCACATCTAATGTTATGTATGGAAAGAACACTGGTGCTACTCCTGACGGACGTAAAGCCGGAGAACCATTTGCACCAGGTGCCAATCCAATGCATGGCCGTGACATTAACGGAGCAATTGCAAGTCTTGCTTCTGTTGCAAAGCTTCCATACGAAGACAGCCAGGATGGTATCTCTAATACATTTTCAATTGTTCCTGATGCACTTGGTAAAGATGATGAGGATAGAGTAAACAACCTGGTTGGCATGCTGGATGGATATGTATCAAAGGGTGGACACCACTTAAATGTAAATGTATTCAACAGAGAGACTCTTCTAGATGCACAGAAGCATCCAGAGAAATATCCTCAACTTACAATCAGAGTATCAGGCTATGCCGTTAACTTTATTAAACTTACTAAAGAACAACAAGACGAAGTTATCTCTCGTACTTTCCACGAGAGAATGTAGATTGTAAATCAACTATAGATTGACACTCGAAAGGAATTAATATGAGTACACTAGGTTATATCCACTCTCTCGAATCATTCGGGACAGTGGATGGCCCTGGTATAAGATATGTAGTATTCTTGCAGGGCTGTATAATGAGATGTAAATACTGTCACAATCCAGATACATGGTATATACCTTGGCATAATTTAGATAACTCTTCTACTTTAGATTCCCAGAATCAAGATGCTACTCCCATGGGCGTATGTGAATGGAGTAATCTCACTCTAACAGCAGAAGATGTTCTAGATAAAGTCCTTCGCAACAAAGAATTCTACTCCTCTGGTGGAATTACTGTAACAGGCGGCGAAGCAATGCTTCAGGCCCCATTTGTCACAGAACTATTTACACTCGCACACAATAACGGTATTCACACT
The DNA here is from genome assembly GCA_015057165.1 of Lachnospiraceae bacterium. Classification (GTDB taxonomy): domain Bacteria; phylum Bacillota; class Clostridia; order Lachnospirales; family Lachnospiraceae; genus RUG191. Next base: position 20,942 of record SVEY01000016.1, read on the forward strand.
TGCCTTGATACATCAGGAATATGCTTTAATCCTAAAAAAAAAGACTCAATGGATAAGACAGATAAACTTCTTAATGTTACAGACCTTATAATGCTTGATATTAAGCATATTGATTCAAAGAAACATAAGAGTCTTACATTACACGACAATAGCAATATACTTGCATTCCTTGACTATCTTGAAAAGAATAACAAATCAGTATGGATTCGTCATGTCTTAGTTCCTGGGATAACAGATGATAGAGAATCTCTAGAATTATTAGGCACACATCTATCTAACTATAAATGTATAGAGAAAGTTGAAGTTCTTCCTTATCATACTCTAGGCGTACACAAATACGAAAGTCTCGGTATCCCCTATCCACTAGAAGGCGTAAGACAGGCAACTTCAGCAGATGCTGCAGAAGCTTATAAGATTATTGAAGATGCCATGAATAAGTAGTATTCATTAATATCAAAAAGTTGATTTCTTTGTTTGATTATGGAATCATTATTTGTTATACTCTTTATTGCATAATTAAACGTTTGCTCCAATAGCTCAGTTGGTAGAGCACTTCACTCGTAATGAAGGGGTCATCGGTTCAAGTCCGACTTGGAGCTTAGATACTTTAATGTATCTTATTCCACTTCTACCATGTCATAAATATGGAGGTATTTATGACATATCAAAAATTTGAAAAAGAAATCGTTGATACAATCAACAAAAATCTACCAGAAGGACACCAGACTTTGATAAAGCCGGTAGACAAAAATAATGGTGTTGTTCTTCATGGGCTTATTATTAATAATGGGCTCTGTAACATTTCCCCAACTATTTATTTGGATTATTATTATGATGAATATAAGAAGGGATTTGATATCGAATATCTTGCAAAGCAAATCATTACTCAATATCAAAGATTTGCCTTAGAAGAGGATTTCGATATAACTGTATTTACTGATTATGAGAAATGTAAACCCAACATTTCCTATAAGCTTATTAATTATGAGAAGAACAAAGAACTGTTAAAGGATATTCCCCACATTGTTTATCTGGATCTTGCCATAGTATTCTATTGCCTGCTAAGCAAAAGCCCAGCCGAGACAAGTTCCATTCTAATCAGGAATTCTCATATGAATCACTGGGGAGTAACATGTGATGACCTTTTCGATGTAGCATCCAATAACACACCAAGGTTACTAGAGTCTGACATTAAGAATCTTACAGACATTGTAAAAGAACTAATTGAAGACAATCCTACAATCAACTTAGACTCTGACAATATGCTTGATACAGACAGTTCAATGTATGTACTTACTAACAAAATCAAGCTATATGGTGCCTGCTGTATTCTCTACAAGAATCTTTTAGAAGAATTTGCAGGCAAAGTAGGAAGCGACCTTTATATTATTCCTAGTAGTGTACATGAAGTTCTTCTACTACCTAATAACATAGAATACGACAAAGACTATCTTACTGATCTGGTTAAAGAAGTTAATTCCGATGAACTGTCTACAGAAGATATACTGTCCGATCATGTCTACTATTACTCAAGAAAAGACGATGCTATAACTTATTAAAGAAAAAGAGCCTCTTGCATTTACATGCAAGAGGCTTTCTTTTCACACTCATATATTATTTTCTATTCTTCTTTCCCGCAATCTTATTAGCATACATTCTATCATCAGCTCGCTTAATAATTGCACCGATATCCTCTCCTTTTCCAGCAGCATATCCTACAGCTGCAGATAAAGATATCTCTGATTCTTTATTATTCTCAGCAATAATCTTATTCCATTCATTTACGATTTCATTCATTTTTAATTCATTCTCATCTTCACATATCATAATGAATTCGTCTCCACCCACACGATATGCTCTGCGTTTATCATTAGTAAAACCACGAATAGAATCAGCAATTGCCGCTATAAGCTTATCTCCCATTACATGTCCTAAGGTATCATTAGTCTCCTTTAGTCCATTAACATCCCAGAAAATAACACCAACTTCCTTAATTGCAGGATAATGCTCTTTAACCATTGACAGATATTTATTCTTATTATACAGCTGTGTCATATCATCAATTTCACTCATTCTTTGAAGATATAATCCTTTAAGTTCCCTCTTAGCCATTCCATTAGACACATGAAGTAAGACTGGAATAAGAGCAAGAAGTATAATACTCCTTGGAAATGCATAGAACAAAGGAAGTGTAACCCAAGGATTATCATTTACAGAACCAAAATGAGCTATCCCCGCTTCATCAACATATTCTTCAATTGTACCAGTAGTTAGAAGCACCATATTAGCATCACAGAGTCCTAAGTAGTATCCTCCCATTACAGAAGCGAAAATACCTATAACACTTAATGCATATGTATAGAATAGAAGCTTCTTATCTGAATATTGAATAGCATATATAAGAGGAAGTACACTTGCAATAATCATATGGTATGTTAATGCTATACTTAGCACAGTTGTCATAAGGACAGCAAATGTAAGTATTACGTATTTTAACCATGGTTTGTCATATCCTACCAGATTACATACAGCAACCAGTATAAGCATCACAACAGAAAGCAGGAAGAATCCATAATTCATAAGACTCTTCTGCACTATGAAAACACCAAGCAAATTAAGAATCCACATAACTCCCATTATAAAATACGTGATAATAAGACAAATAACAGTAAACCTGTTAGCCTTCGCTTCAAGGGAGGCATAATCAATATCATAATCAACTTCAGTTTTGTCTAAGTCAAGTTTTTTCTTAAAGAATCCCATAACTACTCACCCTTGTATCTTTTTGCATAATCTATCATTTCTCTTGCATTAATAAGAACAGCTTCTGTAACTTCACTTCCCGATAACATTCTGGCAAGTTCATCTACTCTCTCCTCTTCATTCATACCCTGAATTGAAGACACTGTCTTAGTTCCAACAACTTCCTTCTGTATCAGGAAATGCTTATCAGCCATAGCTGCTACTTGTGGTAAATGTGTAATACATATTACCTGTTTACCCTTAGCCACTACACTCAGCTTCTCAGAAAGAGCCTGGGCTGTTCTTCCGCTTATACCAGCATCTATCTCATCAAATATCATTGTATCAATAGAATCATTAGTTACAAGTACTGTTTTAAGTGCAAGCATAATTCTAGACATTTCACCGCCGGATGCCACATTTCTAAGAGGTTTCATTGGCTCCCCCGGATTGGTACTTATTATAAATTCAGCCTCATCTATACCATTAGAAGTGGGATTATCCAATTTAGTAAAATACATATCAAATTCCACATCTAAGAAATTAAGATCTGATAATGCTTCTCTTACTTTAGGAAGCAGGTCATATGAATACTTTTTTCGTACTGATGTAAGTTCTTCACATATATCATCAACAATACGTTTGGCACTTATTAATTCATCATTTAATTTATCCAAATACCTTTCGTAATTCTCAAGCTGCTCAAGTCTCTTCTCCTTTTCTTCAAGAGAATTAAGAACATCCTGAAGAGTAGGTCCATACTTTTGCTTCAAGAGATTAAGGGTATCAAGACGATTCTCTATGTCAACAAAGGATGCTTCATCAAAATCAAGCTCTGACATATATGATGAAATCTCTCTATTAAAATCACTTACTATGCTATCAACATCTTCTAGCATATTAGCAAGTTCAGATGCTTTGCTATCATATTCCTCGATACTCCTTAGACTTCTAATAGCCCTGGCAACTTTATCAGATATCCCATCATCCATTCCAGTATTATTATATGCCTCATTGCAATTAGATACAATCCTACTTGCATTATTCATTTTCTTATATTCTTCTTCTAGAGTTTCATCTTCTCCAACAGTAATATTAGCTTTACTTATCTCATCAATCTCATGATGTAGGAATTCTATATCTCTATCCCTGTTCATATTACTGTCTTTTGCTTTATCATACTCTATACGTATTCTATTATACTCATTATAAGCATGAGATAATTCATCCTTAATAGGCGCTATCTCAGCTTTCCCATACTCATCAAGCATCTCTAGATGCTTTCTCTTGTCAACTAAGGATTGGTGCTCACTTTGACCATATATATCAATAAAGTGCGCCCCAATACTTTTTAGTTTATCAGCAGGAACCATCTCTCCGTTAATCTTGGCTACAGAGCGATTCTCTGTGATTTTTCTAGAAAGAATTACTTCATCATCGAAGGAAATATCCATATTACTTAGAGCTTCTTTCTGCTCCTCTGTTGTTATGGTAAATGTTACTTCAACTATTCCCTCTTTTGTCTCATCACGAAGCATTTCTTTAGGCACTTTCTCCCCTAATGCAAGGTTAAGTGCTCCAAGAATAATTGATTTGCCTGCGCCTGTTTCTCCTGACAGGATATTAAGACCTTTTGTAAACTCAATCTCCTCTTCTTCAATAAGTGCTAAATTTTTTACATGTAAATATACTAACATACCTGCTCCTTTCTAACGTAAATGCTATTAACCCGTCAGATAGCACCTACACCAGAATTCCTTGGCATATATCAAATCTATTTTTCCATTATGGACCTTAGACGGCTCATAACATTTGCAACATCTTCAACGCTTCTAATAGCGCACATTATAGTATCATCACCAGCAATAGAACCAACTATCTCACCAAACTTAATGTGATCTAGGGCTGCTGCAACAGCCATTGCCATACCTGATACTGTCTTAATAACAAGAATATTCTGGGCGTTATCCATAGAAATAAAGCCATCTTTTAATATTCTTATATACTTCTCATCAAGATCCTCATTTGTCTCACTATATGCAACATAACGAAGACGACCGAAAGCATCAGTCACCTTAGTTAGTTTCATCTTACGAATATCTCTAGAAACTGTAGCCTGCGTAACATCAAAGCCTTCTTTCTTAAGCTCACTTGTAAGCTCTTCCTGAGTTTCTATTGGTTTATTTATTATTATATCTAATATCTTCTCTTGTCTATCATTCATAACTATGCTTGCATTTTATTTCTAATTCTATCAAGGAAATTCTCTTTACTAAGCATTACCATCTTAGCAACATCATTTGCCTTAGATACAATAAGTTTCTCATCCTCTCTAAGATATCTTCTATGTCTTCCATCAAAAGATACTAAAGCCTTTTCGTCAGTATCCCTATTTCTAGGTATTAGTTTAACAGATATTACATCCTCACTGTCAAGCACTATACTACGCGCATTCAAGGTATGAGGATTAATAGGTGTAAGTAGAATAAGGGAGGTCTCTGGATTAACAATAGGTCCATGAGCTGACAAATTATAAGCTGTAGAACCTGTAGGTGTGGATATAACAATACCATCACAATCATATGCAAATAAATATTCATCATTAACATATACAGATAGTCTAACAACATGCTGATCTTCTGTGGATCTGATAATAATATCATTAAGAGCAGGACTTCTCAAAGTAGAATCTTCACCCGGCTTAATATATCCATTAAGCATCATTCTTTCTTCTATATCATAATCATCTTTGAATAACCTGTCTAAAGCAGAAAATACACTATCCTTATCTAAATCACACAGATAACCCATATGACCATAATTAATACCAAGAAGTGGTATATCAGAGCCAAAACTGTTCTGAGCAGCCCTAATTACTGTACCATCACCACCTATAGCAAGAATACATTCTGTATCACCTGGCACCTCGTAATCTGGTCCAAGGACTGAATAACTGCATGTACCGCCTTTATCAACTATGGAATTTCTTATCTGCTCTGCCAGCATAATCTTATCTCTGTGATTATCTCTGACAACAATATAAAACTTCTTCATAACTTTTCACATAATCTTTCCAAAATACAAGTTCTGCTACTTATCAAGACTTCCGTGTGCCATAGATACAATTTCACCTGCATCAATGCTTTCTCTCCAATTACTATCAGAATCAGCCTTCTTAATATGCATAAGATATTCTATATTACCTTCAGGTCCTTTAATTGGAGAATAATCTATGTTTAATATAGAAAATCCAGCATCAATAGTAAAATCTAATACATTCTCTATAACCTCAAGATGTACTTTCGGATCTCTTACAACACCTTTCTTTCCCACTTTCTCTTTCCCTGCTTCAAATTGTGGTTTAATAAGGCATACCATTTCTCCCTTATCCTTAAGAAGATTATACGCCGCAGGGAGTACCTTAGATAGCGAGATAAATGATACGTCGCAACTTGCAAAATCTAGCATATCATCTATATCTTCCGGCTTAACATATCTGATGTTAGTTTTCTCCATACACACAACACGATTGTCGTTTCTAAGCTTCCAGTCAAATTGTCCATATCCCACATCTACTGAATATACTTTAGATGCACCATTTTGAAGCATGCAATCTGTAAATCCTCCTGTAGATGCTCCAATATCCATGCATATACAATCCTTCAAATCAATCTCAAAGGACTTCATGGCTTTTTCTAATTTGAGACCGCCACGACTTACATAAGGAAGCGTCTTACCATGAATCTCTATATTAACATTTTCGTCAAATTTGGTGCCTGGCTTATCTTCTCTCTCATTCTCTACAAAGACATTTCCAGCCATAATCATAGCCTTAGCCTTCTCTCTTGATGGAGCAAGAGAACGATTAACCAAGAGAATATCTAATCTCTCCTTCATTGTATAACTTCCTTAATCTTATTATAAATTGATTCAGGATCCATACCTAGTGACTGCTGAAGCTTATCTACACTTCCATGTTCTACGAACTCGTCTGGAAGGGAAATGTTAATTATTTCTCCCTTGAATCCATTCTTATATAGGATATTATTAACACGTTCTCCCATACCACCTGTATAAATATTATCTTCTAATGTCACAATAACTCTATACTTTTTTGCGGCCTTCTTAAGATATTCTTCATCAAGAGGCTTTGCGAATCTTGCATTTACAATGGTAGGCTGGCTCATATTATCTTTCATAAGTTTTCCAACCTCTATAGCATTTTTGAACATACTGCCAATAGCAAATAGAAGCACTTTCTTTCCTGAGAACACCTCTTCACATTTACCAAGTTCAATAGGCGCTCTATACTCTTTATACTTTGAGTATGCTTCACCCCTTGGGTATCTTATTGCAATAGGTCCGTCGTATTTGAATGCGAACTTCACCATATCAGATAGTTCCCACTTATTCTTAGGCGCCATAACAACCATATTAGGCATTTCTGACAGATATGATAAATCAAATGCTCCGTGGTGAGTCATACCATCTGCACCAACAAGACCTGCTCTATCTACTGCAAATACAACATGAAGATTCTGCATACATACATCATGCATAATCTGGTCATACGCCCTCTGCAAGAAGGAAGAATACACAGCAAATATTGGCTTAAATCCTTGTGTTGCCAGCCCTGCTGCAAATGTTACTGCATGTTGCTCTGCAATTCCAACGTCAAAGAATCTGTCTTTGAACATATTGCTAAATCTCTTAAGACCAGTTCCATCTGCCATTGCTGCTGTAATAGCAACTATATCCCGGTCTCTGTCACCCATTTTACGCATTACAGTTGAGAATACATCTGTATAGCTTGATTTACTAGAGTTAAGTGGTAGACCTTTCTCCACATCAAATGGTCCTGCTCCATGAAATCTGGATGGATGACGCTCTGCAGGAACAAATCCTTTACCCTTCTTAGTTCTGACATGAACTATAACAGGTCCCTGATAGCGAGAGGCTTCCTGCAATATCTTAACCATATTATTAATATCATGACCATCAACAGGGCCAAGATACATAATACCCATTTCTTCATAAAGCATTCCTGGAATTACAAGTGACTTAATACCACTCTTAGTCTTCTGAATCTGCTTTATGATTTTATCGCCATATACAGGAATCTTCTCAAGGGAATTCATAACATCCTCCTTAAGTCCTATATAATTGTTGCTTGTTCTCATCTTACTAAGGTGTTCTGATACGCCACCAACGTTCTTTGAAATAGACATTTCATTATCATTAAGGACAACTATAAGATTCTTCTTAAGTTCTGCTGCATTATTAAGTGCCTCAAATGACATACCACCTGTCATAGAACCATCTCCAATTACAGCAATAATCTTATAATCATCACCTCGCATTTCTCGAGCCCATGCCATTCCAAGTGCTGCAGAAATAGATGTAGTAGAGTGCCCTGTATCGAACACATCGCAATCACTCTCGCTGCGCTTAGGGAATCCACTCATTCCACCGAATTGTCTTAGATTATCAAATCCGTCTTTTCTTCCAGTAAGAATCTTATGGGTGTAGCTTTGGTGTCCCACATCCCATATTATCTTATCCTTAGGCAAATCGCATACCAGGTGAAGTGCAATTGTAAGTTCAACAACACCCAGATTAGATGCTATATGACCGCCTGTCTTAGATAACTTATTGATTAGAAATTCTCTAATCTCATAGCTTAATTGTATAACTTCTTCTGGGTCTAATTTCTTGACATCATTAGGCCCGTTAATCTTATCAAGTACCATATTATTAACCCTTTTATTCCCTTGCTATTATTTATTCTTCAAAAGCCTCAAAACTTCCATCTTCCTGAAGCTTTACAACTTTCTTCTCAACTGATTCTATTTTATTATTAACACTCTTAAGTTTCTTCATTCCTTTCTCATATAATTCAAAAGACTTCTCAAGAGCTACTCCATCTTTCTCCATCTCATCGATTATATCTTCAAGTTCTTTGAAATCATCTTCTAATGTCTTAGCCATAACAACCTCTTATTCCTCAATTTTATTAATTCTAGATAATACTTTTCCTTCACTAAAATATACTGTAATATCATCACCAACATTAAGACTTGATGCCTTAGTAACATTTCTTCCACTATCATCAACTACATATGAAAAACCAGATGATAATTTCTTAGCTGGAGAAAGTAAATCCAACTTACTCGCATCATTCTCTAATCTGTGTCTTGTCTCATTAAGCTTAATGGTAATAGCATTATCAAGTCTGTTATTAATATCCGATAGCCTAAGCATCAATTGTGTTAATTGATTAGTAGGACTTAAAGCCCCAAGCCTATTCTTATATACATCAAGCATGGCTTTTGTAGCATCTAAGGATCTTGCAAATGCATTATCTAATCTTGATTCTATATTAATCATGCTATCTCTTAAGATATCATACTCGAATACTGCCATCTCTGCTGCTGCAGTAGGTGTTGCGGCTCTTTTATCTGCCACAAAGTCGCATATTGTATAATCCACTTCATGACCTACAGCACTTATTATTGGAGTCTTTGCATTAAATACTGCTCTTGCAACCTCTTCCTCATTAAAAGCCCATAAATCTTCAATGGAACCGCCGCCACGTCCAACAATAATTACATCTAGATCTAATTCATCTAATGTCTCTATACCTCTCACAATAGATGGTGCTGCTCCCGCACCTTGTACAAGGGAAGGATACAGAATTATTTCTATATGGGGATTTCTTCTTGTGGAAGTTGTAATAATATCATGAATAGCAGCTCCAGTCTCTGCCGTAACTACACCTATTTTTGTTGAGAATCTGGGAATAGGCCTCTTATAAGACTCATCAAACATTCCCATTTCCTCAAATTCTTTCTTTAACTCTTCATACCTTTGATATAATTCACCAAGACCAGCCTGCTCAAAGGATGTTGCATATATCTGGTATTTGCCAGCTGCATTATATACACCAATCCTGCCACTTACATTTACTTTATCCCCTGTCTTTATGGGAAATGTTAAGCCCTTAGCCCTGTTTCCTCGAAACATAACACCGGCCATACATGAATCTTCATCTTTTAAAGTAAAATAAATATGTCCGCTTGTATGAAATGTTATATTAGATATCTCACCCTTAATACATATATTCTTAAGTATGAAGTCATTCTCAAACATTCCACTTATATAATTATTAACTTCGCTAACACTAAATATATCTTTTGCCATAATTAATCAACCATTTTAGCAAGTACCCCATTAACAAATGAGCCTGATTTCTCTCCACCATATATCTTAGATATTTCCACTGCCTCGTTAATGGCTATAGCAGCATCTATTTTGTCATACTTTATCTCATACACAGCAACTCTAAGAATTGCAAGTTCTACCTTGCCTATCCTGTTAATAGTCCAATTATCAAGCACACTTTCAATGGCTTTGTCTATATCTGATATATTGTCTAATATATCCTGACATTTTGAAGATACTGCCTTACTATCTTTTTCACTAAGAGTTATCTCATCATAACTCATATCCTCATTATACATAGCATCTAATTGCTGCATTTTCTGACTTTCATCATAGAAATCAGACTGAAATACACCTTTAAATACTTCTATTCTAAATTGTCTCTTAGATAATTTCTTAGACATTTCTATCTCCTTAGTTCAGAGTATTAAAATAGGGCGTCATACGACACCCTAAATTATACATTATTTGCTTGTAAATGTGAAATCAAATATGTATTATTCTACATACAAATAAATACTACTCACTCTCATTACTTACGCTTGCAATCTTAATATCGATAGTAGATACATTCATTCCAGTCATACTCTCAATTGTTGATTTAACCTTTTCCTGAACCTGTTCACAAAGTTTTGGAATTTCATAGCCATAGCATAGATTAAGTGACATCTTAATCTTAATATTGTTATCACTATCACATGCAACCTTAACACCCTTAGCTAATTTGCTAGGACTTGACTTTGTAATCATATCATTAGTAAGATTGCCAGCTAGAGAATCAACACCATCAATCTCTGTAGCAGAAAGACCTGCAATAATTGACATTACTTCACTAGCAACGCTTACACCTTCATTTACCATAAAAACCATACTATCTTCAGCCATAATACATGCCTCCATATATATTATTCATAATCCATGTTATTATATCATACCTTTTACTATAATAACATACCTTTTAACTTGCTTCATTCATCTTTAGAAGCTTTGCAGCCTGATCAGCAGCAATAAGCGCATCAATTATCTCCTGTAGATCTCCATTTAGAATCTTATCAAGTTTATATAAAGTAAGATTAATTCTATGATCTGTTACTCTTCCATCAGGGAAATTATATGTTCTTATCTTTTCTGAACGATCTCCCGTTCCAATCTGACTTAACTTCTCTGCAGATTCTTCTGCAATCTTACGTTGCATCTCTAAGTCATATAGCTTTGTCTTAAGAAGTGCAAATGCTTTATTCTTATTCTGCAATTGTGATTTCTCTGTCTGAGAATAAATTACGATATTCTCTGGATAATAAGTAAGACGAACAGCAGAATCAGTTGTATTTACACACTGTCCTCCATTTCCTGATGCACGCATAACATCAATTCTTATATCCTTCTCATCGATTTCAATATCAATATCTTCTGCTTCAGGCATTACAGAAACTGTTGCTGTAGATGTATGAATTCTTCCACCAGACTCAGTCTTAGGTACTCTTTGCACACGATGTACACCTGATTCGTATTTTAGTACTGAATAGGCACCATCACCATTTACAATAAAAGATACGAATTTAATTCCACCAATACCTATTTCTTCAAGTTCAGCAAGTTCTACTTTCCATCCCTTGCTCTCTGCATAATGCGTATACATGCGGTACAATTCAGCAGCAAACAGGGCAGATTCATCGCCTCCGGCAGCTGAACGAATCTCTACTACTACGTTCTTATCATCATTAGGATCTTTTGGAAGAAGAAGAATCTTAAGCTCCTCTTCAAGTCTTTCAACTTCTTTCTTAGATTCATTCAACTCTTCTTTCGCAAGCTCCTTCATCTCCTCATCTGACTCTTCTTCTAGAAGTGACAGAGAATCCTCAATATTTTCTTTATGCTTCTTATATTCCTGATATGCTTTAACTATAGGAGCAAGCTCACTTTGCTCCTTCATAAGAGCTTTAAAACGATTATTGTCATTTGCCACATCTGGTTCAGATAGAAGACTCATAACCTCTTCATATCTAATGACAAGATCTTCTAATTTGTCAAACATATTATTCCTCCAATAATACTTACTATGATAATAATACCAAAAATAGTATTAGTTATTTCTACCAATAATTACTCTGTCTAGGCCACCTAAATCCTTATAAATGTGAATATCCTTATATCCCTTTTCTTCTAATAATGATTTCACATCATCTCCCTGATTATATCCTATCTCAAAGGCTATAAAACCATTATTATTAAGGTAATTAGAAGACTCTTCTATAATTCTTCTATAGAATCTGAGTCCATCTGTATCTCCATCTAAAGCCATAATTGGGTCATAATCTCTAACTTCAGGTTCCAGTTTCTCAATATCTCTTGTAGGAATATAGGGTGGATTACTAACTATTATGTCATAACTTCTATTGTTATTTATATTAGAAAACATATCTGATTCAATAATGTGAAATGTATTATTTAATGCCTTTATTCCAACTAAATTCTCTACATTCTTCTCTGTAACTGCCAGGGCTTCTTTAGACAAATCAACTGCTGTAGCGTCTATGTTAAATCCTCTTTTAATAAGCTCCTTATATATAGTTATTGCAATGCATCCACTCCCTGTACACATATCAAGAATACTAATATCAGAAGATATTTCTACATTGAAGTTTGCTTCTATAACTTCAAGTATTTTCTCAATAAGTACTTCTGTATCCTGTCTTGGAATTAGCACATTAGAATCAACATAGAAATCATAGCCAAAGAAATTCTGTCTGTTAGTAATATGCTGAAGCGGCACTCTCTTACTTCTTCTTTCGATTAATTCAATATATCTGTCATAGCAAGAATCAGATATCTCATCACTTTTTTTGAAAAAAAAATCTGATTTAGAAACACCTGTGACATATTCTAGCAAGGCAAATGCATCGAAATCAGCATCACTTACATTATTAGATTGTAGTGTATTTATTCCCTGTCTTAGACAATTCTCTAAAGTCATGATTTCCTATTATAATCCACACTATTTATATACAAATATCATTTCTCACTATTAACAGAATCCACAAATTCTCTCCAGTCAAACACAGCTTCAACGCTTGTAATCCCCACTTCAATCATGTCTTCTTCTGGTTCAATAGTTGTAAGACGCTGTACCCATAGCCCTGGAGCAGATAGCACATCTATAAACTTATTATCATATCGTCCAGCAATTCTAAGAAATTCATAGGATATTCCTGCAATTACAGGCACTAGAATTAGTCTGGCTCCTATTTGCAGCAAATTATTATCAAATCTTACAAACATAAATATGAAAATACTTATAATTAAAACAATCATAAGAAATGAGGTTCCACACCTTTTATGAAACCTGGAGCTTTTCTTAACATTTTCAACATTAAGATCAAGGCCATGTTCAATGCAATTAATACACTTATGCTCTGCTCCATGATACATAAATACTCTCTTAATATCTTCCATACGAGATATAAGAAGGATATAAAGAACGAATATAATAACCCTTAGAATTCCCTCTATAAGAGCAAGTAGATTGGGACTATCAAGCCAATTAGTAAGAAGCTTGGATAATCCATAAGGAAGTAGCATAAATAAAAGAATTGCAATAATACTTGATATTGTAATTGTAACTACCATTTCCGCAGTTTCTTTCGTCTTATTTCTAGAATCTTTTTCTCGTTTCTTTGAATCATCTGATGTCTCTACTTCGTCCTTTTTTGACTTAGCATCATCTTCTTCAAAATAGGACGCCGAAATCATAAGGGTAGATATCCCCAGAACAAGTGAATCCACAAAAGCAACGACTCCACGAACAAGTGGAATCTTATTAACTGTATCTCTATTATACTTTTGTTTATCTTTTGTCACTTCTATTTCGCCACTTGAAGTCCTGACTGCCACTGCATAATCAGCTTTATTCTTCATCATAACGCCTTCCATGACAGCTTGACCACCTATTCCGGAGAATTTCATATCATGCCTTTCTTAACTCTATAAAAAACTAGTCTAAAATAAAGATAAGGTTGAGGAAGCCTCAACCCTATCAACAGTTTCTTTTTACTGTTCAATACCGTATTTCTTATTGAACTTATCAATACGTCCACGAGCTTGTGTAGCCTTCTGTTGTCCTGTGTAAAATGGATGACACTTAGAACAAATTTCTACGTGGATGTTCTCTTTTGTAGATCCTGTTACAAATGTGTTACCACAGTTACATGTTACTGTAGCTTGATAATAATCTGGATGGATTCCTTGTTTCATTCTTTTCACCTCTCTAATATGAATGGTTTCCGACCATTCTTTCTATGTAAATATGATGGTTTACATAATAACCGCTTACATCCCTATAAACAGCTTAATAAATATATCATAGATTTAACATTAATGCAAGAAAAAATTACCATTCTCAAGATTCAAAGAAATCATCATTCATCACTTACCATTTTCTCTAGATTTTTAAGAGTTTCCTCATCAAGCGTTAACGGAACATAGACATCAGTACCTTGTTCAATTCCCTTCCCTTCTATCTGAGTATAATTATCATCTGACATTCCAACCTGTACGTATACTTTCTCTTTCTTATATGCAGTAGAACTATTCTTATTAACATCATCCATATTAGTTACTACTTCTACATACTTCTTACCATTATCATCTTGAATTGCAGCATTTGGTACAGATAAGGCATTAGGCGTCTCGCTAGTAACAATCTTAAGCTTTGCATTCATTCCAAGTCTGATTCTTGGATTCTGCTCATTTAATGCTATCTTAATTAAGTAATTACCCGATGAACCAAGGGTCGCACTAAGAGCTGCTCCTGAATTAGGAGCATCACTTGAAGAAGCTGTTGCACTTGCTCTAGGAGCTACATAAGTAACATATCCGGTCATTACACTATCACCAGTAGCTTCTGTCTTGATTTTAACCTTCATACCTGCAGCTACATCGGCAACATTAGCTTCACCAATTTGTGAGTTAATCATATATGAATTAGCATCCTCAACCATACATATTGTTCCACCTATGTATGTCTCACCAGCCTTAGCACTAAGACTCGTTACAACGCCTCCAGCAGTACTTCTTACTGTAGCTTCACCAATACTCTTTTGGAGTTCTCTAGCCTGTTCTTCCATTGCTTGTATAGAACCATCTATAACTCCATTAACACTATTTCGAATCTCGTCCACAGAGGAATTACTATTGTCGCTGTTCTGCAGTGCATTAAGGACATTAGTATATAACACTACCTTATATTGATTATTTTCTAAATCAGACTCCAAATCACTTATATTAGATTCCATCTCAATTGCTTCTATATCCCACTCACTATGATTAGGATCAGAAAGATACTGAGCATATCTGGCTCTTTGCTTATCAAGTTCAGCAGAAGTAGAATTACAAGCACCCTGTGCTATAGCTATTTCTTGATTAATATTAGATAGCTCTGCATCCCACTCATTTTGAGCATTAAGAATTTCTTTGTCATACTCTTGATTGTTCTTGGCCTTATCTGCTTTCGTCTGCTCAATTGTCTTCTGTAATGCAGAATATGTCCCCTGTAAAGCTGATGTATCAAGCTGACATATTACCTGTCCTGGAGTAACGCTGTCTCCTTCTTTGACATAAACCGCATTTATACGACTTCCTACATGCGTACTTGATATAGCTTCACTATTGATAGAATCGAATACTCCGGTAGCAGATACAGTTTTTTCTATATCCCTTTTAGTTGCAGCCTCTACAGAACCTAAGTCTGCCGATGATAACTTATCCTTAATTGCGAAAATAATTGAAACTGCTATTGCAGATAACACAAGGATAACTGCTACAACAATTATAATTATTATGTTTCTTTTCTTAATTCTCTTTTTTTCTTCTAATGTCTTCTCTTCCATACCCTCTATCCCTATCATTATATTAATCTCACGCTGCTTTCATAATTAGAATAATTATATCATTTTATATTCGCAAGGGCAACACACTGTCACAGGGTGTGTATTAGAGATTAGTACTATTCTATAACCTTCTCTTACCCACTTGAGCAATAACCTCTTTATTGCTCTTAGTTCTTGCAAATAAATTAAGAATATTCTCAACAGCTTCGTCACTTCTCATACCATTTAAGCCTTTTCGCATAATATCGACAGCACGAAGTTCATCTTCACTAAGAAGCAAATCTTCCCTTCTTGTTCCAGACTTAGCAATATCAATTGCTGGAAAAACTCGCTTCTCTGAAAGTTTCCTATCAAGGACAAGTTCCATATTACCTGTTCCTTTGAATTCCTCAAATACAACGTCATCCATCTTACTTCCTGTCTCCACAAGGGCAGTTGCAAGAATTGTAAGGGATCCTCCTTCACGCATATTTCTTGCGGCGCCGAAAAATCTCTTAGGCATATGCAGCGCAGCCGGATCAAGACCACCTGACAATGTACGACCTGATGGTGGCACAGTTAAGTTATAAGCACGGGATAATCTTGTAATAGAATCAAGCAGAATCATAACATCCTGCTTATGCTCAACAAGACGTTTTGCTCTTTCAATTACCATTTCCGATACTCTCTTGTGATGTTCAGGAAGTTCGTCAAATGTTGAGTAGATTACCTCTGCATTCTTGCCTTCAATAGCTTCTTTAATATCAGTTACTTCCTCAGGACGCTCATCAATTAATAGAATTATAATATGCATATCAGGATTAGACTCCTTAACTGAACGTGCTATTTCCTTTAGAAGTGTTGTTTTTCCGGCTTTAGGCTGAGATACAATCATTCCTCTTTGACCTTTTCCAATTGGAGATATAAGATCAACAATTCTCATAGCATTAGAGCTATTAGCTCTCTCTAAGTGAATTCTTTCATCAGGAAATACCGGTGTCAAATCCTCGAAATTAGTACGAGCCGCTGCTTCCTCTAAGCTATATCCATTTACAGTCTCCACTACTTGAAGAGCCGCAAACTTGTCAGTTGGATTGTTACGTCTATTAGTACCAACAATGATATCACCAGTTTTAAGATTGAGCTTTCTAATCTGAGAAGGAGATACATATACATCATCAGTTCCTGGCAGATAATTCTCACATCTTACAAATCCATATCCGTCAGATAATACCTCAAGAATACCATCTGTTCTCTTTATTGGCTCTTCTACAGTCTCTTCTTCATTTACTTCATTTTCGTTATTTTCAGTTTCAGAGACCTCTTCTTTTCTTGAAGTTTTCCTGGTTCTTGTAGGTTTATCTGCTTCACTACTATGAAGAAGAAGCGCCTCAACAAGATCTTTCTTCTTCATAGTAGATACTCCCTTAATTTCTTTTTCTTTTGCAAGCTCTTTTAGAACTGCAAGTGATAAACTTTCTAGCTTTTCTCTCATTTCTTCTCCTTTTATTTTTTCTTAATAAATCTGTTACTATCTATAAATTCATATGGTGTCTGCTGATATACATAATAATTCAGCCAATTAGAATACAAAGTATTAGCATGGGCTCTCCATTGAAGAAGAGGTTTCTTATTAATATCATTATCAGGATAATAATTAATCGGCATTTGTATATCAAGGCCTTTATCTAAGTCACGCTTATATTCTCTATCAAGTGTCACTCTGTCATACTCTGGATGTCCCATTACAAATATCTGATGACCATCATTAGACATACATAGGAACACTCCAGCCTCGTCAGAATCTGCGAGAATAATCAGTTCTTTGTTCTTATCAATAACATCATAAGGAATCTCAGTATGTCTTGAGTGTGGAGCAAGGAATATATCGTCAAAACCTCTGACAAGGGGAACCTTACGATTTCTTACATGATGTTCATATATACCGAAGACTTTCCTATCCATTACCTGTTTCTCAATACCATAATGATAATAGAGACCTGCCTGAGCTCCCCAGCATAGGTGAAATGTTGATGTAACATGAGTCTTAGACCATTCCATAATCATACATAATTCATCCCAATAATCCACATCTTCATAACGATTAAACTCAAGGGGCGCCCCAGTTATAATAAGACCATCCAAATTAGAATCTTTTATATCATCATATGTCTCATAGAAGGCATTAAGATGACTCTTAGAAGTGTTCTTAGCGTGGTGACTCTTCACCATAAGAAATGTAACATCAACCTGAAGTGGTGTATTAGATAATGAACGAAGCAATTGTAATTCTGTATCTTCTTTAAGAGGCATCAAATTAAGAATACCAATCTTAATAGGACGTATGTCCTGATGAGATGCTCTTTGCTCATCCATTACGAATATGTTTTCATGTTCTAATATTGCATTTGCCGGTAAATCGGCTAAAGTCTTAATAGGCATTATATTATCCTCTTATCAAATATATTAATAATCAAGAACAATTTGAATAAGTCTAATTATTAACCATATCAAATAATTGTTCTTCTGTTATAATTTCTATTCCTAAATCCCTTGCTTTATTAAGCTTGCTACCAGCATTTTCACCAGCAACAAGATAATTTGTCTTCTTCGATACCGAGCCTGCACACTTACCGCCGTTATCTTCAATAAGTGCAGCTGCTTCTTTACGTCCTAGAGTTGGCAAAGTGCCAGTTACTACAAAGGTCAACCCTTGAAGTTTATCTGAGGCTGTAGTGGACTCAGAAGACATGTTAACTCCATACTCCTTTAGGCGTAGCAATATGGCTTTGTTATTATCATCCTGGAAATAATCATATATTGCTTTAGCACTTATTTCACCGATATCACTAACCTCTAGTAAATCTTCAATTCCAGCAGACATTAAACCATCAATGCTCTTAAAGTGTTTCATTAAAGTCTTAGCTGCTGTCTTACCAACATTAGGTATTCCAAGACCCGAAAGTAGCATATTGGCATCATTAGATTTGCTTTCTTCAATAACATTTAGTAGCTTATCAGTATTCTTAGCTTTACCAATAATACCCTTATCAATAAGTTCATCTCTATAATCACTAAGCTTATAGATGTCAGATATATCTCTAATATATCCCTCTTTGCACAAATCAATAATATATGCTGCCCCAAAACCTTTGATATCCATGGCGTCACGCCCCACAAAATTAATTAAATGATTCTCTAATTGTGCTGGACAACTAAGTGATGTACAGACAATATTAGAAGAATCCTTATCACGATGTGTTGGTGCACCACAGACAGGACATACATCAGGAATCTTATATGTCTTCGTTGTATCAGGTCGCTTTGATTTAACAACTTCTTTAATCTTAGGAATAATCTCTCCAGACTTATATACCACGATAGTATCACCAATTCCTATATCAAGATCATCTATAAAATCCTGATTATGTAATGTTGCACGACTAACAGTAGTTCCGCACAATCTAATTGGCGTAAATACAGCTGTAGGGTTTATTCTACCTGTTCTACCTACAGAAAGCTCCACATCAAGAAGTGTTGTCTCTTTTTCTTCAGGAGGATACTTATATGCAACAGCCCATTTAGGCACTTTAGACGTTGCACCCATGATACTCCTTTGAGCGTAATCATTAATCTTAACTACAGCTCCATCTATATCATAACCAAGTTCTCCTCTTTTTTCTCCTATTTCACATATAGCCTGCCATACTTCATCAGCAGTCTTGCAAACCTTGTAATTATCTATGACTTTGATGCCTTGTGACTTCATATAATCATAGCATTCTGTATGAGTCTTAAACTCTCTTCCCCTTGACTCCTGAAGATTAAATATAAAAAGAGATAGATTTCTCTCTTTTACAATATTAGGATCTAATTGACGAAGGGACCCAGCAGCACAGTTTCTGGGATTAGCAAATAATTTCTTACCCATAAGTTCCTGGCTTTTGTTAACAGCTTCAAAGCTGTCATTTGTCATATAGACTTCGCCTCTTATTTCAAAATATTCAAAGGGGTCCTTTAATTGTGAAACAACGTCTTTAATCATTAAAGCATTAGCTGTGACATCCTCACCAAACTCTATTCCATCGCCACGGGTCTCAGCCATAACTAGTTTACCGTTGTCATATCGAAGGGACATTGATAGTCCATCTATTTTGTATTCTACTACAAACTCAGGATTTTCTAAAGCATTTTCCATATCTTTTACAAAAGAAATCACTTCTTCTTTGGAAAACACATCTCTAAGACTAAGCATAGGTACATTATGCTTAACTAGTGAACCAGCTTCTCTCTTAGCAACCCCACCAACTTTCTGTGTTGGAGAATCAGGTGTAACAAGCTTAGGATTATCTGCTTCAAGTTCCTTTAAATGATTCATCATCATATCATATTCATAGTCAGAAATCTCCGGCTCATCATCATTATAATATCGATTAATATGATACTCTATCTCTTCTCTTAACTTCTTAATTTTTTCTTCAACGGTCATATCTAATAAACCTCTTATCACTCTATACTTTTAAGCAATATATCTAGTTCTCTTCCCTCTATCTCTCTATACTTTCCAAGAGGAAGATCACCAAGTTCAATATTCATAACTCTAATTCTATTCAAGCTTTCAACTCTATATCCAAGCTCCTTACACATACGCCTGATTTGTCTATTAAGGCCTTGTGTTAGAATTATGGAAAATGTTCTATCACTAATAGGTCTTACTTCACATTTTCTCGTTGTAGTGTCAAGTTCATACAAATACACACCATTTCTCATTTGTTTTAGGAAATCCCTAGAATAAGGGCGATTAAGGCTAACCACGTATTCTTTCTCGTGATAATTTCTGGCCTTGAGAATACCGTTAACAATTTCACCACGATTAGTTAGAAGAATAAGGCCTGTAGAGTCCTTATCAAGACGACCTATAGGATATATTCTACTAGGATAATTAATAAAGTCAACTATATTATCCTTTTCACGCTTCTCAGAAGTGCAAACTATCCCTTTAGGTTTGTTAAATGCAATAATTACTGGTTTTGCACTATTAACGACTGGCTTATTCATATAATAGACAACGTCTTCATCATTTACTTTATCACCTAATGAAGCCACTTTGCCATTAATAGTAACATTTCCATTATCTATCTGTCTGTCTGCTTCTCTCCTTGAGCATACACCCATAGTCGAGAGATACTTGTTAAGTCTAATTGTTATCCCTCCATATTAAAAGTAAGGAAAGGCCTAAGACCTTTCCTTACATGAATACATATATCATACAGATTAATGTATAAACTCTGTCTTCATATATCCTTCAATGCCCTTAATTGATACTCTTGACCATCCATCACCAGCATCACCAAGAACTGTTACTGTATCTCCTGGCACACCTACTGCAACTCTCTCGCCATTTTCATCTTTAGAGCCACGAACATTTACTGTATTAGTAAGTGTAACAGTATTAGTTGTTGGTTGAGGCTGTGCTTCAGGTTGTGGAGCTGGTGTGGCATTAACAGGTGCTACATAATCACTCTTAACATATGCTTTGCCACCATTATACTCAATCTTACTAAATCCATTCTCATCGGCGTACTTCTTAACCTGAGTTCCACCATCAAGTGTACCAAGAACATTTCCTGCTTCAGAAGCTGAATCTCTTACATTAACTTTCTCGGTAATAACAACCATAGTTGCATTAGCTTCTTCCTGAGCCTCTTGCTGTGCTCTAAGAGCTGCTGCCTGTGCATCTTGAGCCGCCTTAGCCTGTGCATCTGCAGCTTCCTTAGCCTTAGCATCTGCTATTGCTTTCTGCTGTTCTCTCTGCGCCTTATATTGAGCTTTCCATTCACCTATCTTAGTTCTGATAGTTTCTGTCAAGAACTGGTTAAGTGCCGGATCAGATTTGAGGGCTTCTTCAAGCTCTTCCTGAACCATCTTCTTAAGTTTCATAACATCGCTTCGCTCATTATAAATCTCAATTACTTCTTGAACCTTAGGATCTTGAGATGTCTCATTCTCCTTCTGATTGTATGTTCCATAAGAATTATCAATGTATAGCATTCCATTCTCATTAGTTCTTACATAGAAGAATTCAAGACCCGGAGCAGGAGTATTAATTCCTACGAACTTCTCCTTAACATATACAGATACAAGATAAGAACCGTCTTCAAGTCCCTTCTTGGAATATACATTTACCACATTATAAGCCTCAATGAACTGGCTCATAAACTTGATATAGCTTGCTTCACCATCGCTAATAGGTGATGCATAGGCACTAAGAGCATTGGTATCACCTGCTGCATAGGCATTATAATAATTAACCATAAGAGCATTAAGTTCAACGTTAGCATCTACCTGAAAATCTTTATATACACCAGAAATATCTTCATCTTGTGTAGTCTTCTTACTAACTACGAATGCAAGAATAAGAATAATTATACCAAATATAACTGCAGCAAGAAAATATCTCCATTTATCTGCTATAAATTCAATGCATTTATGCCATCCATTTTTGAAACCCATATATATTCCTCCAAATCAATAAATCTCGTCATGTAGACGACTGGATTCGAACCAGCGGTCTTCGGAGTCGGAGTCCGATGCGTTATCCAACTACGCTACGCCTACTGGTATAATTCAAATTAACCTAATTAATATTACCAAATTCATCACCTAAAGTCAATGTGGCTGTGATTATATCATTTACAACCTGCACAGGCGTCTTCGAAGCATCAACCTTGTGTGTAAAAGCCTTATTATATGACTCTTCACGCTCTTTCATAAGCTTCTTAATTCCTTCAATTCCAGGATTACTTACAAGAAGTGGTCTATTATTATCATCCTTCACTCTATTATATATAATCTCAGGGGAAGCTTCTAGAAGTACAACACTGCCTGACTTCTTCATGTTGGCTATATTAACATCCGACTTAATAATTCCTCCACCACAGGATATAATCATATTATCTTTCTTAGAGAGTTCTTCAATTAGTTCCTTTTCTTTTTCTCTAAAATATTCTTCACCATTCTGTGAAAATATTTCATTTATACTTCTATTCTCTCTCTTCTCAATTTCAATGTCAGTATCTATTAGTTCAAAGTCAAGCTTATCGCTTAACATTTTAGCTACAGTGGACTTACCAACTCCCATAAATCCAATTAAGTATATATTCATTATGTCTCTCCATCATAAAATATTAACAAAATAATAAACTAAGCAATAATTTCCTTTAGCTGCTTGTAATCAATCTGTCCCGGCGCAGATGCCTTAAGATATGAGCCAAATGTAACACACGAGCCAGTAACATCAGCGGACAATCTACTCGCCCTGCCGAGCTTTCCCATTGACATTGTAATAACAAGCTTATTCGTATGGGTTGCAAATGCGTTGCTTATATCCATAAATCTGGTAACATCCGTAGTATTATTAGGCATTACCGCCATCTTAACAGCATCGCATTCACTGCAATCCATTTCCTCAAGCAGTGAAAGTATCGTATCGTCCTGTGGTGTCTCTTCAAAATCATGGTGAGAACATATTACATTCTGCTCCAGCCTTTTCAAAGCCGATACAACATCTCTGGGGTTCTCATATGTGAAGTACTCAACATCTACGAAATCACAGGCTTTAGACTTAGCAATCAGTGAAAGATAAGACTTCATCTTCCCTTCGTCAAAAGGAACCTTGCCTCCCTCCCTATCAGTTCTAATGGTAGCTATAAGTATAGAGGAAGAACATATCGCTGACATTTCTTTAAGTGCTTTATCTAGTAGGACAGGACTCGACAATTCCTTAAGATAGTCAAGTCTCCATTCTATAACTTTTACTTCGTCATCCACCAATGCCCTGGCGGTTTGAAGACTCTTATCTACCGATTCATCCACTATAGGTACACATACAAGCGGTTTAAAATTCTCCATGTCGATATTCTTTATACGCATTATATACTCCTTACAGATTGCTATATAGTTTCATTATTATTTCTCAATAGTTAGAACCGCTAGACACATTTAAATGGCGAAAAGCTACACCCTATCAAAAAATTATAATGCCTTTATATTATGTCTATGTTATGGTATCATATTTTGCATATAAAATATAGATAAAAGCAAACTTAACGTATTGGAAGGGAGCAAAAATGAGTCTACGATTTATAGAAAGAAACGATCTGGCAAATAGCATTAATTACGATCCAACAAAGGAATTTGCGTGCCTACTTGGAAGCCCAGTATCCCATAGCATCTCTCCTGATATGCATAATTTCAGCTTTGATAAACTAGGAATAGATGCAAGATATTATGCTATTGATATTAAGCCTAATGAGCTTAGCGAAATAATGGATGATATTAGAGAAGTAGATTTTCTTGGTGCAAATGTTACTATGCCACTTAAGACCGAAATCATCAAATACCTTGACAAGCTTGATATATCGTCTGAACTTGCCGGTTCAGTTAATACTGTTGTCCCAATAAACGGGCAGCTTGTAGGCTATACAACTGATGGCGCAGGTTTTGTTGATTCTCTACAAGAAATAAATGTTAATGTAAAAGGAAAAGATATACTAATTCTAGGTGCTGGTGGAGCCGCAACCTCTATTATTGTAGAACTCGCACTTAATAAAGCTAATTCAATAACAATTGCAAAAAGATTTAATAAGACATTAAATAATGTTAAAGATTTTGCATCTAAAGTCACTAACAAGACAAAATGCTCTACCTCAGTAATTAATATTGAAGATAACAATATATTAAAAGAAGCCATTTCAAAATGTCACATTCTAATTAATGCAACACCTATCGGAATGACTTCTAATGATAGTTTAATTGATAAAAGCTTTCTACGTCCAAGTCTTGTTGTATGTGACCTTATATATGAACCCGCTATGACAAAGCTTTTAAAGGACGCTTCTGACGTAGGTTGTAAATATATTAATGGCAAATACATGCTTCTTTACCAAGGAGCACGTAGTTTTAGACTTTGGACAGATCTTAGTATGCCAATAGAAGACGTAAAAGATAAATTCTTTAGCTGATACTAGAGTTATTTTGGCACTTAACAGCATATGCAAGAATTGCAGATACAGTCTTAGAATCCTGTAATTTACCCTGATAAATCATATCAAGAAGTTCATCAAGTTCAAATTCAAGCACATTAATACTTTCTGCCTCATCTAAATGCTGTTTTCCAGGCTTTAAATCCCTTGCAAGATACACATCTATAGATTCATTACAAAATGCCACAGTAGTTTTAAGAGACAATAAAAATTTTATATTATCAGATGTATATCCTGTCTCTTCTTCTAATTCTCTGGTAGCACAAACTAATGTATCTTCTGTCTTACTATCTCTAGAGCCAGCAGGCACCTCTATTGTATATCTATTAAGAGCATGACGAAATTGTTTAACCATAACAATTTTACCATTTGGAAGAACAGGTAGCACGCAGGCAGCCCCCATTCTATGCTCTACATAATCCCAGGTCTCATGATTTCCATTAGGAAGAAGCATTTCATCACTATATACATCAATAATAGACCCTTTATGAACCAAAGTTCTTTTCTCAGTTATTACATGTTCCATATTATTTCTCCTTATAAAAAATTCAGCTGCATAATCATGCAGCTGAATATTATTCGCGTAAAACAAATCTATTTCGCGTAGTCAGTAACTCTAGATTCACGGATAACGTTAACCTTAATCTGACCAGGATAATCAAGCTCGGACTCAATCCTTTTAGTAATATCTCTAGCCATGATAACCATATCCGCATCAGTTACCTGATCAGGAACAACCATTACACGAACCTCTCTACCTGCCTGAATAGCAAAAGACTTATCAACTCCCTTAAAGTCGTTGGTAATCTCTTCTAACTGTTGTAATCTATTAGAATATGTCTCCATAGTCTCACGTCTTGCACCTGGTCTTGCAGCTGAAATAGCATCAGCAGCTTGAACAATACATGCAATAAGTGTCTCTGGTTCCACATCCCCATGATGCGCCTCAACGGCATTAATAACTGTAGGTGATTCTTTGTATTTCTTACAAAGATCTGCACCAAGTTGAATATGAGATCCTTGAGCACCTTCTTCGTGGTCAATAGCTTTACCTATATCATGAAGAAGACCAGCTCTCTTAGCTACACGCACATCTAATCCTAATTCTCCAGCAAGAAGACCAGATAAATGTGCTACTTCGATAGAATGCTTTAGGGCATTCTGTCCGAAACTTGTACGATATTTCATACGACCAAGTAGCTTAACAAGTTCAGGATTAATGCCATTAACACCAACTTCAAGTGTGGCAGCTTCTCCCTCTTCTCTCATATTAGTTTCAACTTCTTTAGTTGCTTTATCAACCATCTCTTCTATACGAGCTGGATGAATTCTTCCATCTACTATTAATTTCTCAAGTGCTACACGAGCAATCTCTCGACGCACTGGATCAAAAGCAGATAAGACAACTGCTTCAGGTGTATCATCAATAATTAGTTCTACACCAGTCATAGTTTCTAATGTACGAATATTACGTCCTTCACGTCCAATGATACGACCTTTCATATCATCACTTGGAAGTGGCACTACAGAAATTGATGTTTCTGCAACATGATCTGCAGCACATTTCTGAATAGCTGTTACTACAATATCACGAGCCTTCTTATTCGCTTCATCTTTTGCTTGAGCCATTGTTTCTTTAATAAGTTTTGCGGCATCAATTTTTACATCATCTTCAACAGTTTGTAGTAATTGTTCTTTTGCTTGTACGGAGGTTAAACCTGAGATTCTCTCTAGTTCCTGTACTCTCTGTTTGTTTAATTTCGCTACTTCTTCTTTTTCCTTGTTAAGCTTTGCTTCTTTTTGCGACAACTCCCTCTCACGTTTTTCTAACTGATCGAGTTTTCTGTCAACGTTTTCTTCCTTCTGAGCAACTCTATGTTCATTTCTCTGAATCTCAGAACGACGTTCACGTATCTCTTTATCTAACTCGTTCTTTTGCTTGAGGGCATCTTCCTTAGCTTCAATTAAGGCCTCTCTCTTCTTTGCTTCAGCAGTCTTAACTGCATCATCAATAATTTCACGAGCCTTATTCTCAGCACTGTCAACTTTATTAGCAGCAGCTTTCTTATGCGCATTCCTTGAAACAAAAACTGTAGCAAGAATAGCTACTATCATGGCTGCAACAGCTATAACAAGTGTAACAATAATCATTGACACAGGAGCACCTCCTTTATTTAATTTTCATTGTACATATAACATAATCAATTTATATCTGTCATAATTTACAACAAATTTATTCTACTCTTTGTATCATAAAATGTCAATGTATTATGATAGTATATTTGCAATATATAGGCAGTAACAAAAGGGTGTAATATAGCCCATCTTCTTTATAAATATTTACTTATAGTATCATAAGAAAAGCCTTTACCCATAAGAAATCTATACATCTTACTTTTTTCTTTCTCTGTTGCATTCTCAGGATTATAATTTCTCTTACGAATGTACATTAGCACCAGTTCCTTCTCATCAGTGGTATATTCCATATCTAATGCATTACATATTAATTCTTTATCAATCCCCTTACGATACAAATCCTGCAAGATTCTGTTCTTAGAACGATAATCTCTGTAATTTCTGACATAGGATAGTGCATATCTCTCATCATTAATGTAATTATAGGATGCAGCATATTGGATTGCTGCATCTATTGCCTCAATGGGATAGCCATTCTTAGCAAGTTTTCCTCTAATCTCTTTATCAGTTCTATCCATTTTCTCAAGTAAATGCAAAGTTCTTTTCTTTGCACGAGGAATTAGAGTCTCTCTAAGGATTTCGTCGTAATTCTCTAGTTCTTTGTCAACCTCTATATTGTATTTCTTAATTTCCTTCTTATAAAGTTGAAAGTCTGTCCGATTATCTAGACAGACTTTCACTTTTGTTTTGGTGTGAGCTTCAATACTTGTAACTATCATATTATTTACCAAACATATATAAAAACTTATAAAACCGAATTATTTAGCTGGTTTTTGTTCTTGTGCTTTAGATGAATCAGCAGACTCTTTCTTTACTTCTTCACTTGAATCATCTGCTTCTCCGTCAAGATTAAAGTGTTCTCTTACTTTCATCTCAATCTCATTATATAATTCTTTATTCTCTGCAAGATATTTCTTAGCATTCTCGCGTCCTTGTCCAATCTTCTCTCCATTATATGCATACCATGCACCGGATTTGTTGATAATATCAATATCAGACGCAATGTCTAGAATATCTCCCTCTTTAGAAATACCTTTACCAAACATAATATCAAATTCTGCTTCTTTAAATGGTGGTGCAATCTTATTCTTTACAACTTTAATCCTTGTTCTGTTACCTATTACTTCCCCTTGCTGCTTTAAAGATTCAATTCTTCTAACATCAAGTCTTACTGAAGAATAGAACTTAAGTGCACGACCACCTGTTGTAGTCTCAGGATTACCAAACATTACACCAACTTTCTCACGAAGCTGATTAATAAATATAACAATACAATTACTTTTTGCAATTACAGCCGTAAGCTTTCTTAACGCTTGTGACATAAGTCTTGCTTGAAGACCGACATGCGAATCACCCATGTCACCATCAATCTCGGCTTTCGGAACAAGCGCGGCAACAGAGTCAACTATTACAATATCTACTGCATTAGAGCGAACCATAGTCTCTGCTATCTCAAGTGCTTGCTCTCCGTTATCCGGCTGAGAAATATATAGATTATCAATATCAACTCCTATATTCTTGGCATACACAGGATCAAGCGCGTGCTCTGCGTCAATAAATCCGGCTATTCCGCCTCGTTTCTGAACCTCTGAAACTGCATGAAGTGCAACCGTTGTCTTACCTGAAGATTCAGGACCATATATCTCTATAATTCTTCCTTTTGGTAATCCACCTTGTCCTAATGCTATATCAAGACTTATTGAACCTGTAGGAACTGTTTCAACTTTCATCTGACTAGATGTATCGCCAAGCTTCATAACAGAACCTTTACCATATTGCTTCTCAATCTGTGAAATCGCTGCCTCTAGGGCTCTTAACTTATCATCTTGTGCCATAATTTTCTCCTTCTACGAACTTTTGTTCGTTCAAACTAAATATATAATATACTACATAAAACAAGTTGTCAATACTTTTACAGAAAATTTGTTCGATTTTTGTTCGTGTGTTTGTTCGTGCATTTTCTATTATATAAAACTTAATAGAATCAAACTAAAAATCATCATTACATTTCCAATAATACACATATGCACAACTCATATTATAAATAATACAGGATAATGTGTCCGAATATATGGACACAAAAGAAAAAATCCAAATATAAATAGAATATTTTGAAATCAAATAATAAGTGAACTAATTATACTTAAAGGAAAGCAATGTGTCAAACACAAAAATGCCACTTCGTGAGAGACCTCACAAAGCGGCATAGCATAATACATTCTAATAATTCTCAGCTCTAACTTCGAAGAAGCTTTGTGGATGGTTACATACAGGACATACTTCCGGTGCCTCAGTACCAACTACAACGTGACCACAATTTCTGCATTCCCACATTGTAACTCCACTCTTCTTAAACACTTCCATTGCTTCAACATTATGAAGCAGGGCACGATAACGTTCCTCATGCATCTTCTCAATTGCTGCAACACCTCTGAACTGTTCAGCTAGCTCTGTAAACCCTTCTTCCTCAGCTTCACGAGCCATTCTCTCATACATATCAGTCCACTCAGCATTCTCGCCTTCTGCAGCCGCAAGAAGATTAGCTGGTGTATCTCCTACACCTCCTAATGCCTTAAACCAAAGTTTTGCATGTTCTTTCTCATTATCAGCTGTCTTAAGAAACATAGCTGCAATCTGCTCATAGCCTGCTTTCTTAGCAACAGATGCAAAGTAAGTATACTTATTACGAGCTTGAGATTCTCCTGCAAAAGCTTCCCATAAATTCTTCTCAGTCTTAGTTCCTGCATATTTATTCTCTGCCATATCTCTTACCTCCTTAATACTAATACTTTAGCGGCTTATATCTCTTTAACCCACAAACCATGAAGATTGCAATATTCATAGACTGCTACTGCCTTATCTCCAGCCGGAAGTACGAATTCTGCAACAGGTTTATCTCCTGGAGAAAGATTTTTAATCATACTTCCACTTTCTGTCTCAAGAACAATAAATTGAATAAAATGCTCCTCAAGCATTGGGTGTTCAACTTCACCCACCTGAACCTTAACAACATTATCTTCAACTGTCACTGATGGTACATGCTTCTCAAAAGCACCATCTGTAGCACCAGGAACTAGTTCTTCCATTTTCTCGCCACAACATACAACTGGTACACCAGAATCATTTAATTTAGTGATAATATTACCACATGTGTTACATTTGTAGAATTTCATAAAAATCACCTCCTAATTCTTCCTAAAAATATAAGGTATCAAATATCTTATTTGACACCTTATGTTCATATT
Source organism: Lachnospiraceae bacterium (assembly GCA_015057165.1). Classification (GTDB taxonomy): domain Bacteria; phylum Bacillota; class Clostridia; order Lachnospirales; family Lachnospiraceae; genus RUG191. The sequence goes on from SVEY01000016.1 coordinate 51,254, forward strand.
AAAGCATGATACTATTAATTGCAAGTGAAAAATCTGTGAATCTTTTTTTAACTTAAGCCTTAATAATTATAGTTTATAGTGACTCAGATAATTCAAATATCTTATCAAGTATCTCTTTAGTAGTATCCATACTTTCGACACAACCCTGAGTAATAGATATTGAATCTTCTGCAGATGCAACTACTTCTTCAGATGAAGCAGACAAATTAGAGATAGAATCTATTACCTCATTATTAGCATTTGTGGAATCGCCAACCTTAGATTCAATAGCAGCAACTGCATCAGACATCTGTTGAACTGATTCGTCAATCAGCTTGAATTGTTCATCAGTCACACTAATGAGCCTTGCCTCTTCTTTAGTAGCCTCAACTGATTTTTGCATGTTATCAGAAGCCGCCACAATGCTATCAACAAGTTCATCTATTACTTCGCCAATCTTTTCTGCAGAATTTTTAGTCGTGTCAGAAAGATTACGAATTTCATCAGCAACAACTGCAAATCCTTTTCCTGCCTCTCCAGCTCTAGCAGCCTCAATAGAAGCATTTAGAGAAAGTAAGTTAGTCTGAGAAGAAATCTCTAGGATTGTCTCAACTACATCTTTAATACCTTGAACTCTATTCTGTAATTCAGCAGTCATCTCAGCAGTCTCACCATTAATGCTACTTACAATCTCAGATTGTTGCATTAGGCTCTCAACAGTTTTATTACCTTCAACAATTACCCTGGATGTATTGTCACTCGTCAAAGACATTTCCTTTGTCTGACTCACAACAGCCTCTAAAGCTTCCGTAATATTAGCTGACATTGCAGTCTGAGTCTGAATTGATGAAGCTGTCTGCTTTGTTGAATTACTGATTTGGTTAATAGAAGTAGATGATGATTCTATGTTCTGAGCAAGTGTCTCTACAGAAACATTAGCATTATCTAATAATTCTTTAATTTCAGTTGTTGTCTTTTTAATCTTTTCTGCAACCTCTTGTTGTTCTAAAGCCTGCTTCTCGGCATTATCCAAGAGTTCAGCATCTTGCTTGGCCAGCATCTTAACAGCAAGAAATGCTATTACACATCCAACAATGGCAAACCAGTCATTAGTTATTACCTTGTAAAGATCTTCTCCAGAGCCAAATAAAATATATAGCACTGTATATACAGCATTGCCCACTACATCAACTATTATACCTATTGTACAAGTCTTAACTGACTTATGAAGCATAATAACAAAGCATATCAGGAATGTAAATGCATATAAAAGCGGTGCATTAATATTGGACCATAATGTATCAAAATACGTTATCAACACACCAACAAACATTACAAGATGTCCTTTATGGCTCTTACCAAAGGCAATCTTACCTATAATAGTAATAATAATACCGACAACAACAATTCCAGAAGAAATAATCACTCGCATTAAATTTCCTGATTTGTTACCATACATTATTGTACATACTAAAGCCAGAGCATGAATAACGAGTAAAAACGCAAAAGTCAAATTATTCTTCTGTATTAAATGTTTTTTCTCAACTTCTTTTTTATTCATAAGATGTCTCCTTGCGCAACACATTTTACCACAAATGTTTTTTATCCGTATAATATTATACCATAGCGCTTTTTTTATTCAATAAAAAAACATCAAAAATGCACAAAAAAAGAGGAGAGATTCATCCCTCCCCAAACACATTTCACAAATTAAAGCTGAGAAGCTAAAACTTCCTTAGCCATGGCCAGACACTCATCTATCCCTGCCGGGTTCTTACCACCAGCCTGTGCCATATTAGGACGACCACCTCCGCCGCCACCAACAAGCTTGGCTATTTCTTTAATCATATTACCTGCATGAGCACCCTTCTTAACAGCTTCGTCAGTTGCCATGACTACAAGGCTTACTTTGCCATCATTATCAGATGCAAGGACAATTACACCCTCACCAATATTCTTCTTGATATCATCTCCAGCATCGCGAAGACCATTCATGTCAATATTACTGAGTTTCTTAGCGACGAAATTAACACCTGACACTTCTTCTACTTCAGAAGCCACATCTCCTAACGCATCCTTAGCAGCTGCATGTTTTAAGGAATCAATCTCACCTTTTAACTTCTTATTCTCTTTTAGAACTGAATTAACCTTATCTTCCAAATTGTCAGCACTCGTCTTAAGTATTGACATAACTTTGTTAAGCTTCTCTTCTAAATCACCATAGTATTCAAATACTGCCTGGCTTGTAATAGCTTCAATACGGCGAGTACCTGCGGCAACGCCACCTTCAGATATAATCTTAAATGCAACAATATCAGATGTATTAGCAGCATGAGTACCACCACATAGTTCGATTGAGAAATCTCCCATCTTAACAACTCTGACTACATCTCCGTACTTCTCGCCAAATAGAGCCATTGCGCCGGATTTCTTAGCATCTTCAATGGACATCTCTTCCGTTACAACATCAAGGCCTTCGTTAATCTTAGAATTAACAATATCCTCAACCTTCTTAATTTCATCAGATGTCATTGCAGAGAAATGACTAAAGTCAAATCTAAGTCTATCTGGACTAACCTCTGACCCCTTCTGTTCTACATGCTCTCCAAGAACCTCTCTAAGAGCTTTCTGAAGTAAATGTGTAGCAGAATGGTTCTTCATTATCAAAGACCTACGAGCCTTATCAACATCCATCTTAGCCATAGCACCGATATTGACTTCACCTTTTTCTACAACACCAATATGAGCAATCTTATCAGCTCCTACTTTAATAGTATCATTTACCCTAAATTCGCTCTGTGCCACCTTAATAACACCAGTATCACCAATCTGTCCGCCCATAGTAGCATAGAACGGTGTCTTGTCAACGAATATTGCACCCTTCTGACCTGTAGTCAACTTATCTACAATTGCATCCTCTGATGTAAGGGCAATTATAGTAGAATTAGTGCTTAGTTTATCATATCCTACAAATGTACATACAATAGATGGATCTAGCTCTTCATATACACTTGCATCTTTACCCATATAATTTGTTTCTTTTCTAGCGGCTCTGGCAGTCTCTCTCTGCTCATTCATACATTTCTCAAAGCCTTCTTTATCATACGATAAGCCAGATTCTGATAAGATTTCTGCAGTAAGATCAACTGGAAAACCATATGTATCATATAGTTTAAATGCATCCTCCCCTGGGAGTACCTTGTTGTTATTCTTTGATAGTCCCTGAATCATCTCGTCTAAGATACTAAGTCCCTGGTCGATTGTCTTATTGAATCTATTCTCTTCTTCTGTAAGAACCTTGAAAATGTATATCTTCTTCTCTTCTAGCTCGCTATAACCATCCTTAGACTCTTCAATAACAGTCTCTGATAATTTAGATAGAAATGTACCATCAATACCAAGCATTCTTCCATGTCTTGCAGCACGACGAATAAGACGGCGAAGAACATAACCTCTACCTTCATTAGAAGGAGATACGCCGTCTGCTACAAGAAATGTTGCACTTCTTATGTGATCTGTAATAAGACGAATAGATACATCATCCGCGTCATTCTCCTGATACTTCTTTCCACACATTTCGCATACCTTGTCACGAATTGCCTTCATAGTATCAATATCAAATACAGAATCAACGTCCTGCATCACAACTGCAAGACGCTCAAGTCCCATTCCGGTATCTATATTCTTATTCTCTAATTCCTCATAATTACCATGGCCATCCCCGTTAAACTGGGTAAATACGTTGTTCCACACCTCCATGTAACGATCGCAATCACAACCAACTTTACAATCAGGTTTTTCACAGCCGTATTTCTCACCACGATCATAATATATCTCAGAGCAAGGGCCACAAGGACCTGCACCATGCTCCCAGAAATTATCACATTCTCCAGTCTCAGGATCACGATAGAACTTAGTTATTCTATCTTCTGATACACCTATAACATCCGTCCAAATATGTAATGCTTCATCATCTTCTCCATAGATAGAAGGATAAAGTCTGTCTTCAGAAAGGCCTAACACCTTCGTTAGATATTCCCAGGACCAGGTAAGAGCTTCTTCCTTAAAATAATCTCCGAAAGAAAAGTTACCAAGCATTTCAAAGAATGTTAAGTGACGAGCTGTCTTACCAACATTATCAATGTCACCTGTACGAACACATTTCTGACATGTACACATTCTAGTTCTTGGCGGAACCTCCTGCCCAGTAAAATAAGGCTTAAGTGGTGCCATTCCAGCATTAATCAAAAGCAAACTATTATCATTCTCTGGAACAAGAGAATAGCTTCCTTTCGATAAATGACCTTTGCTTTCAAAAAACTCCAAAAAGCTTCGTCTTAATTCATTAACTTTGTTATTCATCAGTAGAATCTCCTTCTGTAGCAGTTACTGCTTCAGCAGCGAGTGCTTCTTTCTTATCTTTTCTCTTGCGAAGAGCTTTGCCAACTAACACACCGCAAACTGCTACTGCTACAAGAATTATCATAATTATTAAGTATTGTAGAAAACTTCCTAAAAATGCCATATTGTTTTCCCTCCATTAATATCACAAATATGCTTAAAATTATATACGATTTTCTTCGCATTATCAAGATTCGAACTATTTCATACGTCTTATAATTTCATTGGCTCTTCTATATACTTCTTCTCTGTCAAATCCAATATTAAATTTGCCACAATCATATAGAATCTTTCCGTCAACCATAGTAAATATAACATTTTGCTTACTGCCAGAATATACAATATTCTTAACAATATTATTTACAGGTTGCATATTAGGCTGTTTTAGATCAATTGCAATAACGTCCGCCTTCTTACCAACAGCAAGCTTGTCACAATCATTTAGCCCCATACACTTTGCGCCATTTACAGTTGCCATATAAAGCGCATCTTCTGCCGGAACGCATGAAGCATCTCCTTCTCTCACTTTAGCGAGAGCTGTGGTTAAGAACATTTCTCTAAACATATCAAGGCAATTGTTACTAGCAGGTCCGTCAGTACCGATGGCAACTGGAATATCCATTTGCAAATATTTATTAATAGGTGCAACACCACTTGCAAGCTTAAGGTTACTTGCCGGGTTAGTTACAGCATATAATCCAGCTCTCTTAAATATTTCAAAATCATTTGGTGACATATGAACACAATGATATCCACCACCGCCAAACCTATACATACCAAGGTCATCAGTAAGCTCTGTTGGTGTCTTACCCCATCTCTCCTTGCACTCCTCAACCTCTTTCATTGTCTCGGAATTATGCATAAACATTGGGGATTGGTATTTCTCGCACAAATCAGCAACACCTTCCATAATCTCCATAGAAGTAGTGTATTCTGCGTGAAAACCTATAATAAATGAGGATAAATCACTCATCTCATTTACAATATTATAATTCTCTTCTAGCTGCTCAACTGAACCGCCAAAATTATTAAGTCCAGATGTCTGAACTGTTCTAAATCCACAGTCAATTGATGCTTTTGCATTCTTAGGTGGGAAGAAATACATATCGAAATTAGAAGTGATTCCTGAAGTCAAATATTCCATTATTCCAAGAATATCTAACCAATATACATCATCTTCTGTTAGCTGTTCCTCTTTAGGAAAGACCTGATCAAAAAGCCAGCTTTGAAGTGGTAAATCATCTGCATATGAACGAAGAAATGTCATAGCAGTATGTGTATGTGCATTTTTGAATCCAGGCATCAATAGATTGCCTTCCAAATCACGCTGAATGTCAAATTCCTGACAAGGCGTTCCTTGCTCATAACTAACACTAGAGTCAAACTCACAACTATCTACTCCCACAGGAGTACCCTTAATGTAGGAAATCTTATTATCAATTATGTGCATCTCCCCTTTAATAATTGTAAATGTCTTATCATCATTTGTAAGTAGAATAAGTGCATTATAAAACTTTATATTCATTACCTTCCTCCTTATAAAACGTATTCTATTAGATGTTAGTAACTATCTCTGTAACAAGGGCACTAAATTTCTTGGCAACCTTGCGTCCTGCTTCAAGGACCTCCTCCTCTGTAAGAGGTGTTGGGCTAATACCAGCAGCAAGATTAGAGATACATGATATACCGATTATATCCATGCCCATATGATTAGCAGCAATTGCTTCACAGGCTGTGGACATTCCAACAGCATCAGCCCCCATTACTTTAGCCATTCTTATCTCTGCCGGAGATTCATAATTAGGTCCAGGCATCTGAATATATACGCCCTCCTTGATTTCTATTCCCTGATTTTTTGCACATTTACGAGCCAAGTCCTGTAACTTCTCATTGTAAATGTGTGACATATCAGGAAATCTTACTCCAAGCTCTGATATATTCTCCCCTCTTAGTGGCGAAGGAATAAGCTGAGATATCTGATCTGTAATAAGCATAAGATCGCCAGCATTAAAGTCAGAATTAATTCCACCACTTGCATTAGTAAGAAATAGTGTCTTCGCTCCAAGAAGCTTCATAAGACGAATAGGAAGAACTACATCAGACATATCATATCCTTCGTAGAAATGCACTCTTCCCTGCATGACAACAACCTTGGTATTGCCAACGAAGCCGAATATAAACCTTCCTACATGACCAGGTGCAGTTGATACAGGAAATCCCTCAATATCCTTATAATCCAATGTTGCTTCAACCTTCATTGTATCAGCATAGTCTCCAAGACCAGAGCCTAATACAAGTGCAACATCTGGAACAAAATTCACTTTTTCTCTGGCACATTTTAGACATTTTTGCAACTTATCATATACAGGATTCATATTCACCTCCTAATTACCAGTCGTAAGGAATCCTCCCACTACGTGGGTCCCTCCTTACGACATATTACCAGTCGTAAGGAATCCTCCCACTACGTGGGTCCCTCCTTACGACATATTACACATTAAATCTAAATAGAATCACATCACCGTCTCGAACAACATAGTCCTTGCCTTCCATTCCCACAAGTCCTTTGTCTCTTGCGGCGCTAAGAGAACCGCACTCTATCAAGTCCTTATACGGCACAACCTCCGCCTTGATGAATCCTCTCTCGAAATCAGTATGAATCTTACCGGCAGCCTGAGGCGCCTTGGTTCCCTTGGTAATAGTCCAGGCTCTGCATTCATCCTCTCCTGCTGTAAGATAACTGATAAGACCAAGTAAGCTATAGCTGGCCTTGATTAGCTTATCAAGTCCTGATTCCTCAAGTCCAAGTTCTTCTAAGAACATCTCCTTTTCTTCATCATCTAGCTCTGCTAGGTCCTGCTCGATTGCTGCAGAGATTACGAATACTTCTGAGCCTTCTTTAGCTGCATACTCACGAACTTTCTTAACATTTTCATTACCCTTACCGTCGTCGGCAAGATCGTCTTCTGCCACATTTGCCGCATATATTACGGGCTTGGCTGTAAGCAGATTATACTCCTTAAAATACGCTTCTTCGTCCTCATCGTTAAGGGTAAATGTCTTAGCCATATTGCCGTCTTCCATATGCTTGTACAGACGCTCTTGCATAGCAGCTTCCTTCTGAAGGGATTTGTCCATCCTTGCTGCCTTGCCAGTCTTAGACATACGACGCTCCAATATCTCCATATCAGAAAAAAGGAGTTCAAGATTAATAGTCTCAATATCACGTAGTGGATCAATTGAGCCATCAACATGAACTACATTGCCATCTTCAAAGCAACGAACAACATGAACAATTGCGTCCACCTCACGAATGTTAGCAAGGAACTGATTGCCAAGACCTTCACCCTTGCTGGCGCCTTTCACAAGACCTGCAATATCAACAAATTCAATTGTTGCGTGTGTCACCTTCTTAGTATTATATAATTCTCCTAACTTCTCAATTCTAACATCAGGCACCTGCACCACACCTACGTTTGGGTCAATTGTTGCAAATGGATAATTCGCAGCAAGTGCTCCTGCCTTAGTTAATGAATTAAATAACGTAGATTTACCTACGTTTGGAAGTCCTACTATACCTAGTTTCATAATTACCAATATCTCCTTATTTTACGTGGTTTTTCGAGTTCAAATGTACCCACTACCCCCCCCTCAGACCGTCCGAAAACTACGTTTTTCTGCGGTCTAGCACTGCTTATTTCAACAAAAAATCAGATATTTTTCTCTCAAATTAGATATCTGACCTTGACAACTGAATAAAGTGTACATTTCTCTGTATTAGCAACTTCCTTCTGTCATTATTTCCATCATTTTATCAAATCCAAGTAGGTTTTTCGCTCGCTTTATGTTATAACCTAAACACATGAGCGCAAATTCTCCGGTCACTTTCTCCATACCCCTTAGCAAGAAGTAACTTAATCCCATTGATCGTTTTATTGTTCCAAAAGGATGCTCTGATATACACATTCTCTCAGCAGTTTTTTTCATATCCGGTTTCAAGAAGAACTGCACAACCTTCTTTTTCTCCCAACGCCATTTACCTTTTGTAACACCCAACGTATCCGGTTTCTTGCCTTCTGCTTTCAACCAGTCTCTGCATGGTTTCTCTAAGCAATCTTTTGTAAAGTCGATTTCTTTCCATTCGTTTTTGCCCCTATAACATTTGTTCCTGTTAGGGCAATGACGACATGCATTCTTATTGGCATATCGTGTATAACCGTTCTTTTTTATTGACTTCTGTCGAAGCATCTCACCGTTAGGACAATACACAAGATTTCTCTCCGGATCTCTTACAAAGTATCCTTCTTTCGCTCTGTTAATCATTTCCTCTTGAGTACCATAGATGCTCTTTGTCGATTCTTCCACTTCTGGCTCATCACTTACTTTTCTTCTTACTTCTTTAACCTGTATGTCAGATATTACATCTTTATAAGCTAATGGAGTTTCGCCGGCATGTAGAGCTGCTTTCAAATCTTCTGGGTTAGTGCTATCAACATCAACTTCATCAGATTCTTCGTATGGAATTTCTAGCTCGTATCCATCTTTACCATCATCAGTAATGACATGTGGAATGATTCCATCTTCTAGACATTTAATCATGTCTTCGCCACTTTCATATCCTCTGTCTGCGACAGTCTCGATTACTCCTTCTGACTCTTCTCTAATTGTCTCAAGTGTCGAGTCTAACAGACCATGATCTGTCACTTGATTAGTCATCTGGAAATCACGAATTATATGTGTCTCAGAATCAACTACTGTCTGCGGATTATACGCTACTGTAAACCCATTTTTATTCTTCATCAGTCTTGCATCAGCATCTATAAGAGACATCTGTGACTGACCACTTTCTTCCATCACCTTCTGATAGCCTTCATATCTAGCAAGCCTCTCCTTTGCTTCTTTTAGCTTTTCCTCAACTAATTCTTTAGTGAGATTATCAGGTTCTTCTTCATAGTCATCTTGCTTATCGGCATCATCAAGAATTCGAAGGTACTCATCGATATGACCATTAAGCCATTTAATTCTGTCATCTAATTTATTCTTAGTGAAGTTATTGTCCTTAGAATTACAAGCTGTAAACTTGCTACCGTCTATTGAAGTAAATCCCCATTCAACAGCTCCGGAAAGTCGCCTATTGAATTCATAAAAAATCTTCTTAAGACTTGATATATTATTCTTGCGAAAATCAGATATAGTTCTGTGATCCGGTTTTACACCACCAATCATCCATATGACTTCTACATTAGTACAGCAACTTTCTGCTAGCTTCCTTGAAGATTTTATTCCCTTATCATTACCATAAATATGAATCTTAAGTAGGGCTTTAGGATCATAAGGTGGTCTACCTACTGACGCCATCTCTTTTATGCCAAATTCAGATAAATTGAGACTATCTATAAAAGCATCTATAAGCCTTGCCGTACTATTGGGCTCTACCATTGAATCCCATGTGGTCATCATAACTTGATCTCTATCAAATGACTTAACGTAATGCATTGAATTCTCCTCTAAATATAGTATTTTCAACACTAATATTATACTATATATACCGATTTCAAACCACTTTTTATACACTTTATTCAGTTGTCAAAGTACATTTTTATATGTAAATCACCCGCTTTATGTGCAGATGGTTTAACCAAATCATCTATGCTAAATCATGTTGGGTTTTCGGACAGTCTCCCCTTAATATAAGTTTCCCCAATGGTCTCTTATATTTCTATATAACAGATAACAATTCGATACCTTCATGAAGCGACTCATTTGTCACATCCACATAAGTATCCATTGTGGTTTTGATACTCGCGTGACCTAGTATTTTCTGTAATGTCTTTGGGTTCATTCCTGCTTCAATACATCTTGTAGCAAATGTGTGACGAAGAACGTGCATTCCAAATGATTTTATCCCTGCCTCTTTGCAAAGCTTATCAATATGCGTATCATAAGACGAACTCTTATTAGGCATCCCCGTTCTATAATTGATGAATACAAGATTTTTCATATTGAACGATTTCTCAACATGGTTTTTAGTATCCATATATGTAAGAACACAATCAAGTTCTGGTGCCTTCTTTCTTATATCCTTTGTCTTGTATATCTCCATTAAGATATCAAGAGCTTCTTTAGAAAGAGGAACAGTTCTAAAACCTGAAATTGTCTTAGGCGAACATGCTCTCCAATATTGATTTCCATAACGATATTCCATCTGCTTTTCGATACGAATCTCTTTTTTGTCAAAATCAACACAATCCCAAGTAAGCCCTATCATCTCACCAGTTCTAAGTCCGGTCTGTAGTACAAACCGATATTGTAACTTATTATGGCTTCTCTCTGCGATTTTCAGAAAAGTTTTTTGCTCATCAATTGTAAGAGCTCTAATAGTTTTCCGCTTTAATCCTTTGGGATATGTAACACCTGTAAGCGGATGTTTGATAATAATATCATTATTAATTGCAGCTTTAAACAAAACGCCCATACAAATATAGGTTTGATAAACAGTTCCTGCTGCATACCCTTCATCTTTCATATTATTAAGAATCATTTGACAATGAATTGAGCGAACATCTGTTAATCTAAGGTTACCAATCACTGGAAATATATTTCTATTGAATCTTTCTCTATAATTTCTAATAGTATTTGGTGATAAATCTTTATTATAGAATTCATTCCAATAGTTATACCATTCAGCAACTGTTGTGTTGGTAAAATCAGGAGCATTCTCCTTAACTACATTCGTAACATAATGATTAACCTGAAATTTCTTATCAATCATCCACTGCTTCGCAGAATTTATATCTGTAAAAACCTTTTGTTTTCTCCTGCCGTTCCCATATCGAAACCTTGCAACATAATATCCGTCACTCCGTTGGGATATTCCTTCACCTAACTCCTTCCCTTTAAGACTTTTACCCATATTACCAACTCCTTCCTGCTCAAAAAAGGAAAGAGCTCTAACACCAAAATGATACCACAATAGAGCCCTTCCTTCAATTATAAGGAAAACATTTCATCAAGTTTTTTAGAAAACTTTTCTCTTTTAATCAGCTTATGATTACCAACACGAAGAAAGCAATCATCGTACGGATCATTTGCAATATCATATAGTTTGTTCGTGCCTATATTGAAATACTCTGATACTTCTTTAATTGTTAAGGCATACTTTTTATCGATAGGAATACTCCCACCGGAAAGCCTTGTTGTATTATTCATAATAGCTTCTATTTCCTCTTCCTCCTTCCTCTTACATAAGTATTGGAATAACAAACCGAAAAAATATTCCTACTTCTTTCTTGCAAGAAAATGGAGATATCCATAAAAAACATCCATACATTCGCAAAAAATATCATTACGAATATATGGATGGTTTCTGTATCAAGTTTCTCTATAAATTAGCTCGTCCGCGTATGCAGACGGCTCTAACCGTTGATTTTACTTGCTTTCCGCGTTTTTTTAGAGCTAGTTCGCAATTTTGCGAACCGAACAAATCAAGTAGTTCGCAAATTATACGCCTTGAACAAAAAATATGGACCTTTTCCGCGAATTTGAGCTCTTGAAACGCTGATAAACACTAGCTTTCCGCGTTTTTGAAGGCCAGTTCGCGAATTTGATTTTGCAAAATCATTAGAGTTCATAAAAACACGAATTCTTGTACTTAGCATTTAGACCCTTTCCGCGTTTTTTTCAATTTTGCGAACTGCTGTAAGCGTTGATTTTACCAGGTTTTCCGCGTTTTGAAATTCCATTCCGCGAAATTGAACTTCACCAACAAAAAACACTCTACTCACTAACAGGATACGCAACTATGCACACGATTTTTCGGTTCAAGTTGCCTGTTGTCACTAGCCTATGGCAAGTGAATTTAGGGAGTGCCCTATCCACCCTTTTGAACATAAGTTATGACACCGTTTAAATCATTATTTTTCATCATCTCATTTCAGGAATCATAACTCATAAATTTAGCTAATTCTTTGCTCTCATTCATTACGGTTCCTCCTCACATAACATTCCTATACGCATTTTCCCTTAATACATATTCTATCACTTTTTGTTGCAAATGGTAGTTTTTATTGTTTGTGTACCCATTAAATAAATTTTTATGGAGGTATAATGCAACTTATGTTAATATTAAGAGGTATAAATGACATTATGACAGGAGGGGGGAAAATGAAAACACGAAAACATTTTGCAATTAGTCTTTCAGTCTTATTTGTTTTAGCACTTGCGTTATGTAGTTGTAGTTGTGGCAAAAAAACGGCAGACATTGATTACGGTGATGCTATATCATTTGAAATTATGCTTAATGAAGGCGAAGATATGAAGGAAAAAGTTGTTCAATTTACCGCAGATGATGTTAAAACTGACACAGCATATGGATATAACATTTGGGCTGGAAAACATCTTAATTTTATTTCATCAGCTAATCCCAATATAAAGGAAGGGGATACTATCACAGCGAGAGTTACTTCAACAAGAATGAATTCAGGTTCTTGGTTTATTGAATACGAAAAACTGGATAGCGGAAACATAACTGATAATACTATTACAAAAGACTCTCCTTCAATTGCTGGAAAAACAAAGACTATAACACTAAAAGATTCTGGTTGGTATGTAAAAAGTTCATACAAAGATAGTTATTATCTAGGTTTCTGTGTAATAGCTGAAAATCCAAATGAATCATTAGTCGCTAATAATACGAAAGCTAAAGTTACTGTAAAAAACAATAGTGGCAATGTTCTTGCTACACAAGAAGCTTACATGGGCGATATAATGAATGGTGACATAGGTATAGCTGAAGGAAGTATGGAAATTCTAGCAGCTTATAATCCAGACGATATTCAAGTTCAATTTGATTTAGATTGTACTGATTATTCAAAGAACAGTTCCTTAGGTAAAAATATCAGAACAAGTGATTTTGAGGTATTTAATGTTTCAGAATTTCCATCTTCATATAGTTTAGGTAACACTCTAAAAATTACAGGCGAAGTTAAAAACAATTCTTCAGAGAAATGTAATTCACATGTATTTTGTGTTTTAAGGAAGGATGGCAAAATAGTATTTTCTGATTCTACATATTTAGATGCTCTGAATAGTGGCGAATCTAAAGCATTTGAAGACCATTTAATAGATGTTCCTGATCATGACTCAATTAATTGTTATGTAAGTACTCATTAAAATCTTGTGTTCTAAATTATTTATATATTTGTTAAGTAAGAGGGAGGTAGTTTTATGTTGCGCAAACGTAGTTTTAGGAAAGTATCTTGTATTTCTTTATTATTGCTGACTATCTGTTTAGTTTGCTTGAGTGGTTGTGCAATAACAAAAAAAGGAAAGTTAAAAGAAAAGACAAATGAAATAATGACAAACCTTCAACAAATGGAGAAGCAATTATTAAAAGACCGCGAAAATGTAAACGGCCAAAATGTTACAGGCGAGAAGATATCACAATACTTAGCTGATTGTGCTTCAAAGGTAACCTATCAAATAAAAGATGTTGATACAGATAATAACACAGTTACCATTACATGTACCTACATAGACTCTTCACAAATATTTGCTAACGCCTTTACTAGAGCATATACTGAAGCTCTTTCTAACGCATTAAGTCAGGCTTTTAGCGGTGGTGGTGCATCAATAGACTTTGATATAGATTCGATATTTATGGAAGAAGCCAACAAGGTAACCGAACCCGTGTATGTCACCAAAGATGTTGTTCTAAAATTTCAAGAGGGTGAAGATGGATACGAATTAAAAGAAAATGATAATACTGATTTATATGTAGTAGCATTATCAAATCTATTTGGAAGCTTTTCAGAAGGTGTTAATTAATATCATTTCTTTATCTAATGACATAAATTAATAATCAGAATAATTGTAGTATATATTGTTATAGTATTAATGATTATAACAATATATACTCTACATTTATTCTTAAAGTAGGCCGCCACTAATCAACACCTTTTAAACAAGTAAGAACTTTTGCCTTAATATATTCCTCACATATAAAATGGCTATGTCCCTTTGTTTCTCTAGTCTTATTGTACTCCTTATAATCAAAATCAAATACAGGAATAAGTGTTGGTAAGATGATAGGACGGGGTGTGGGGTATTTCATCCCACAGGGCACTCAAAACCACCCCCCTCAGACCGTCCGAAAACTACGTTTTTCTGCGGTCTAGCACTGCTTATTTCAACAAAAAATCAGATATTTTTCTCTCAAATTAGATATCTGACCTTGACAACTGAATAAAGTGTACATTTCTCTGTATTAGCAACTTCCTTCTGTCATTATTTCCATCATTTTATCAAATCCAAGTAGGTTTTTCGCTCGCTTTATGTTATAACCTAAACACATGAGCGCAAATTCTCCGGTCACTTTCTCCATACCCCTTAGCAAGAAGTAACTTAATCCCATTGATCGTTTTATTGTTCCAAAAGGATGCTCTGATATACACATTCTCTCAGCAGTTTTTTTCATATCCGGTTTCAAGAAGAACTGCACAACCTTCTTTTTCTCCCAACGCCATTTACCTTTTGTAACACCCAACGTATCCGGTTTCTTGCCTTCTGCTTTCAACCAGTCTCTGCATGGTTTCTCTAAGCAATCTTTTGTAAAGTCGATTTCTTTCCATTCGTTTTTGCCCCTATAACATTTGTTCCTGTTAGGGCAATGACGACATGCATTCTTATTGGCATATCGTGTATAACCGTTCTTTTTTATTGACTTCTGTCGAAGCATCTCACCGTTAGGACAATACACAAGATTTCTCTCCGGATCTCTTACAAAGTATCCTTCTTTCGCTCTGTTAATCATTTCCTCTTGAGTACCATAGATGCTCTTTGTCGATTCTTCCACTTCTGGCTCATCACTTACTTTTCTTCTTACTTCTTTAACCTGTATGTCAGATATTACATCTTTATAAGCTAATGGAGTTTCGCCGGCATGTAGAGCTGCTTTCAAATCTTCTGGGTTAGTGCTATCAACATCAACTTCATCAGATTCTTCGTATGGAATTTCTAGCTCGTATCCATCTTTACCATCATCAGTAATGACATGTGGAATGATTCCATCTTCTAGACATTTAATCATGTCTTCGCCACTTTCATATCCTCTGTCTGCGACAGTCTCGATTACTCCTTCTGACTCTTCTCTAATTGTCTCAAGTGTCGAGTCTAACAGACCATGATCTGTCACTTGATTAGTCATCTGGAAATCACGAATTATATGTGTCTCAGAATCAACTACTGTCTGCGGATTATACGCTACTGTAAACCCATTTTTATTCTTCATCAGTCTTGCATCAGCATCTATAAGAGACATCTGTGACTGACCACTTTCTTCCATCACCTTCTGATAGCCTTCATATCTAGCAAGCCTCTCCTTTGCTTCTTTTAGCTTTTCCTCAACTAATTCTTTAGTGAGATTATCAGGTTCTTCTTCATAGTCATCTTGCTTATCGGCATCATCAAGAATTCGAAGGTACTCATCGATATGACCATTAAGCCATTTAATTCTGTCATCTAATTTATTCTTAGTGAAGTTATTGTCCTTAGAATTACAAGCTGTAAACTTGCTACCGTCTATTGAAGTAAATCCCCATTCAACAGCTCCGGAAAGTCGCCTATTGAATTCATAAAAAATCTTCTTAAGACTTGATATATTATTCTTGCGAAAATCAGATATAGTTCTGTGATCCGGTTTTACACCACCAATCATCCATATGACTTCTACATTAGTACAGCAACTTTCTGCTAGCTTCCTTGAAGATTTTATTCCCTTATCATTACCATAAATATGAATCTTAAGTAGGGCTTTAGGATCATAAGGTGGTCTACCTACTGACGCCATCTCTTTTATGCCAAATTCAGATAAATTGAGACTATCTATAAAAGCATCTATAAGCCTTGCCGTACTATTGGGCTCTACCATTGAATCCCATGTGGTCATCATAACTTGATCTCTATCAAATGACTTAACGTAATGCATTGAATTCTCCTCTAAATATAGTATTTTCAACACTAATATTATACTATATATACCGATTTCAAACCACTTTTTATACACTTTATTCAGTTGTCAAAGTACATTTTTATATGTAAATCACCCGCTTTATGTGCAGATGGTTTAACCAAATCATCTATGCTAAATCATGTTGGGTTTTCGGACAGTCTCCCCCTATTAAACCCATTAATGTAAACATTTCGTTTTGCTCGCATTGTTAATTATATATTTAACGTCCCGTATTTTTCTCATCGGAACTTTACCTTGAGAAATTATATGGGGCTTTTTATAA
>SVEY01000017.1 GCA_015057165.1 Lachnospiraceae bacterium
CAACTATTATTTAATCTATTGAAACACATTTATAGTTATATTAAAATGTTTTTAGCTTAACTTAATGGCATTGGGACGGGCACATTGTCATACTTTCGATAGAGTTCCAAAAGTCAAGAAAAGAACTGTCAATATGTGCTATAATTACGTTACCAAGCATAATAATTGCACATACTCTCTCACATATTCCTCAATAACACAAGAAAGGATAAAACCATGGTTAAAGTATATTGCTACTCAAAAGGTTCAACCTGTAAGAAGGCTGGAGGGATGCTTTATGTTAACGCGAGATGAGGCGCTCGCCTATGGACTGTCCCTTCCGGATACATATCAGGACGCGCCGTTCAAGGATACCAACTGGCAGCTTGTAAGGTACAAGCAGAATAAGAAAGCCTTTCTTTGGACTTACGAGCGAGATGGCTATATCAATCTAAATGTGAAGGTTGACCCGGAAAAAGCCTTGTTTTGGAGAGATATTTACGCATCTGTTATTCCCGGCTATCATCAGAACAAGGAGCATTGGAACACCATTATTTTGGATGGTACGATTCCGGAGGATGACATCAAATTGATGATTGCAGAGAGTTACGATCTTATATCGGATAGTCCGTCGAAGAGAATCTATGAGGCGGTGAAGCAGATTCCATACGGACACGTTGCAACCTATGCGCAGGTGGCGGAGGCAGCAGGTGATCGGAAGATGGCAAGGGCTGTGGGAAATGCGCTTCACAAGAATCCCGACCCGGAGAATATTCCATGCTTTCGAGTGGTAAATGCCAAAGGAGAGCTTTCAGGAGAGTTTGCTTTTGGAGGTGTTGGAGCACAGGCAAAGTTGCTTGAAGAAGAAGGTGTTGAGGTGATAGATGGCAGAGTAGACCTTAAGAAGTATGGGGTGTGACAATGCTTACAGAGTTTGCAGCGCCCATTATGAAAAGCCTCACCGGACACATCAATTAGTCGGAGGACAGATTAATGCACGATATATGGAATCCCTGGCATGGCTGTGTAAAGTGTAGCGAGGGTTGTCAGAACTGTTATATGTTCTATCTGGATTCCCTTCATGACAAGAAGGGCTCTGATATATACAGAACGAAAGCGGGATTTAAGTATCCCCTGTCAAAATTCCGCGACGGCACATACAAGGTAAAAAGCGGCGAGATGATAAGAGTATGTATGACCTCTGATTTTTTTCTGGAGGAAGCGGATCCTTGGAGAGAAGAAGCGTGGCAGATTATGCATAGAAGACCGGATGTGAAGTTCTTTTTATTGACTAAGAGACCGGAGCGTGTGGCAGACCATTTGCCTGCAGACTGGGGAGATGGCTGGGAAAATATTATGTTCAACGTAACCTGCGAGAACCAGCGAAGAGCTGATGAACGAATTCCCATACTCCTTGATCTTCCCTTTAAGCATAAGGGAATTATGTGTGCGCCTTATATCGGACCCGTAAGTATCAGGCAGTACCTACCAAAAGGTCAGATAGAGCAGGTGCTTTGCGACGGAGAGAATTACGGAGGGGCACGCCCTTGTCATTATGAATGGGTGAAATCCCTGCATGATGAATGTGTGGAATATAATGTGACTTTTGTGTTCTGTGGCACCGGCCGCAGATTTGTAAAAGACGGCAAGACGTATAAGCTTGAAGGCAGTGTACAGACGCAACAGGCATACAAGTCGGGCCTAAGCTTTGAAGGAAAGCAGATAGAGTGGAATCTTACGGATGATTGGGGATATCCCATACCGGAAGAAAGATTGTATAAGCCATATTATGGGGAACGTTGTACCAATTGTGGAATGAGACTTACCTGCAATGGCTGTAGCAAATGTGGGAAATGTAGTTAGATTTTAAGACCGTTTGACGGTCTTTTTTTAAGTAACCTTTTTGTGAAAAGGGTTTCCTTAGCAACCTAATTTATAATATTGACCGTTGCACAGCAACCAATTAGGTATTATACTCAAATCATAAATAAGTAACCAATGTTACCTAATGTGCACTATAAATGAGGAATGATTATCAAAATGTAGAACTTATCGGCGTAGATACAGGTAAGCTGTCAGAGGAGGACAGGGGGATTCTTTTTCGCCAGGTGGAAGCACATCCTTATTTTACCCAAAAGGAGCAAATCTATGCAACATGAATGTTTTGAAGAGAACTCCTAAGCAGGACGATTTCTATCATTTGATGGATGATAGCTCGTTGACTCATTTGCACTTCAACAAAATATTCTGATATACTTTCCTTATATGAATTATGCTGGAGGGAATAACATGTTGGAAAAACTTTATGAGTTAGTATACGTTACAGGAGTGACTTACTTTATCCTTATAGTGTCTCTGATTATAATGATTGGTTACCTGCTTGGACGTATAACGATTAAAGGAGTCAGCCTTGGAACGGCGGGCGTGTTTATCGTTGCGCTTATTGTAGGTGCTCTCTTTAAGGACAATATCGTTAATATCACTATAAGCACCAAGGGCGATTTTTTAAGTGGCTTTAAGACAATTGAGACGCTTGGTCTGGTGTTCTTTGTTACCTCTGTCGGTTTTATAGCAGGGCCGAATTTTTTCTCTAATATGAAGAGGTATTTCAAGTCATATTTTCTCCTTGGCGTAATAGTAGTTGCATTTGGTGCCCTTTCTTGTGTAGCATGTTATTACATCGGAATCGGTAGTGAACCGGACCACGATTATTTTGTGTCTATGCTAGTAGGAATCCTATCGGGGGCACTGACTTCTACGCCGGCATTTTCGGCATCCAAGGCAAGTGTTGTCGACACATTTGCCGCAGGTGATGCGGTAAAGGCCACCGGATTGGAAGATGCGGTTACAGTCGGTCACGGTATAGCCTATCTTTTTGGTGTTATAGGCGTAGTGCTGTTCGTACAGCTTATACCCAAGCTTCTTCATGCAAATATGGAAGAAGAGGTTAAGAAAATAAGTGTTCCAAGCGACAAGAAATCCAAGGCAAAGAAAGAGAGAAAGACATTTACTATAGACAGCTACGGTCTCTTTGTGTTCGGAATTACATCGGTTATAGGAATATTTGTGGGAGCCATCAGAATACCTCTTACCTCCAATGGCTTTGACGGTACATGCTTCGCACTTACTACTACCGGAGGCGCACTACTTGTGTCATTAATATTCGGTCACTTTGGACATATCGGTCCCGTATCGTTAAAGGTTAATACAAAAATCTTAGAAGTGTTCAGGGAACTAGGCTTAATGCTATTCTTAATAGGTGCTGGTGTTCCAGGTGGTGTTAGCTTTGTTCAGAATTTCAAACCCATATATTTCCTCTACGGAGTTATCATGACGATTGTTCCTATGGTGGTGGGGTTCTTATTTGCCAAATTTGTTATGAAGCTGCCACTGCTTAACAACTTAGGAGCCATAACGGGCGGTATGACATCTACACCGGCACTTGGAACATTAATCAATACCTGTAAAAGCGCCGACGTAGCTTCAGCCTATGCATCAACTTACCCGATTGCATTGATAGCTGTGGTAATTGCTTCACAGATATTGATACTTACGTTGTAGATATCCGCTGCAACAACCTAGATATATTAATAATTGTAAAGGAGATAATAAAATGAAAAAAGAGATTAAAACAACAGAGGCGATTTTTCCTATGCCGGTACTAATGGTATCCACATTCAATGAAGATGGAAGTGTTGATGTGATGAATGCGGCTTGGGGAACTATGCTGGATCGAAGCAGAGTGGCTCTTAACCTTACAGAGACACACAAGACTGTTGAGAATATCAAGGCAAGAAAGGGATTTGTAGTTCACATTGCAGATGCAAAGCATGTTAAGCAGGCTGATTACTTTGGCGTTGTAAGTGGCAATACCCAAAAGGATAAGTTTGCTAAGAGCGGAATGTCTTTTACTAAGTCGGAGCTGGTAGATGCGCCGATTATTGATGAATTCCCTATTGCTTTCGAGTGTGAGTTCATTGAGTATCAGAGTGATGATACAGGTCTTGGTGTTATCGGAAAAGTTTTGCGTACATCTGTGGAAGAGGCTAATATGAAGGATGGCAAGGTAGATATTGATTCCATCGAGGCAATTGCATTTGACCCGTATACTCATGGTTATTATAAAGTTAATGGCAGAGTCGGAGAAGCATTTAAAGACGGAACTACCCTGCGTTAATTCTCAAAGTCGACACATTCCACGACGATGGATAAATAAGCGAAACAGGATTTGTGAATACTTGACATGTCCTAAAGTCACGCTATAATAATACAGGAACTTTTTCGGTTGAATGCGGACTTAAGGAGAATTATGATTACATTTATTATAGGACTGGCAATATTGGTTATAGGAGGAATGGTATACGGCAGGATTAGTGAGAGAATAATGGCGCCCACAGACGCTACAACACCTGCCGTAGCTAGAAGGGACAATATGGATTTTGTTCCCATCAAGAAAAGAAAAAACTGCTTGATAGAGCTTCTTAATATAGCAGGAACGGGACCTATCTTAGGACCCTTGCAGGGGGCACTGTTTGGACCGATTGCGTTTATCACTATACCTATAGGATGTGTGATAGGCGGAGCATTTAGCGATTATATGACAGGGATGATGTCCGTTAGGAATAATGGAGATCAGATGCCGGGGCTGATACGCAGATTTTTGGGAAAGCACATATATGTATTCTACAATGTATTCATGTGCTTGTCGCTGCTGCTTGTAGGAGCCGTGTTTGTCTACATGCCGGGAGATTTATTCGTAACGCATATACTTAATCAGGAGAGCTCTACAAGTAATCCGGCTGTATGGATTGTATACGGAGCAATATTTGTCTATTACATATTGGCTACACTTATTCCAATCGACAAGATAATAGGCAAGTTTTATCCTGTTTTAGGTGCAGTTCTATTGTTGTCGACAGTTGGGATTTTTATCGGACTGTTTTTAAAAGGCTATCCCCTCGTAGAACTCTGGGATATGGCAAATGCAGGATATCCCTATCAGGATCATTTTATACCGATTTTCTTTGTTACAGTTACCTGCGGATTGGTGTCCGGTTTTCATGCACCACAGGTAACCCTCGTTTCCCGTACAATATCTCACGAGAAAGATGGCAGAGAAGTTTTCTATAATATGATGATTGTGGAAGGTTTTATTGCCATGGTATGGGCAGCCGCAGGCATAGGAGCATTGGAGCTTGCCATTACCGATGCTGCCACCATTAGAGGATCTGTGACCCAGGTAGTCGGGATTATAGCAAAAAATATGTTGGGAGAGTTTGGTGGTATAATAGCAATAATTGGAGTAATTATCCTGCCTATCACAACGGGAGATACATCTCTTAGGTCTTTGCGATTAATAGTAAGTGATGCACTGCATATTGACAATAAGGATAAGAAGAAGATTTTGATCGTCGCTTTATGTATTTTTGCAGTTGTTGCCGTGCTTCTAGTGTGGGCTAAGAGCAATCCCGAGGGCTTTAATATTCTGTGGAGATATTTTTCATGGGCAAATGAGACCATAGCATTTTTTGGCTTCACAGCGATTGCGGTCTATATGAAGATTAACAATATGCCTTATATTATGGCGCTGATTCCCGGGGCGTTCTATATGTATATCATATCCTGTTATATACTTAGTGCAAAAATAGGATTTAATATACCATGGAACGCAAGCTATGTAATTGCCGGCGCATTGACGGTTGCATATTTTCTATTGGTTGTTCTGATGAAGAGAAAAACATCCTCAACAAGTATAGACTGCACGGGTTGACAAGGGTACGGGGGTTTGCGTTATTTGTTCTTTCGTAAGCTAATTTTAAGCATGAAAAAATGCGGATATCCGCAAAAATATCGCGAGGTGATTATAAAAAGCGAGCGAATGTTACGGTAGAAGATATCATAGAGCTACCCCTTCTTATTCTTCTCATATCTTCTTCCGCATTCGAAACCGAAATAGAAGCATTCACTAATAAGGCGATCCAGGTCGTCTTTTTTTGCGCTTTCATTTCTATTTTTAAGTTCCTCAATTTCGTCCTGTGCCAAATCATATTTTGCGTCATTTCTAAGATGTTTTTTTGCGGACACAATAAATTTTGATACATTCTTCATTATAATCATCTCCTTAGACTTGTAACTATTCTTTGAATTTAGAGTTATCTCCGATTTCTAAAAACTAACTATATTTTAACATATTAATTAAGACAGAGAGATGATTCTTCTTTTACTTAGGATATCCTTATACGCCGGGAAAAGATAAGATAAAATGAAGTATTGGAAAGAATATGTTTAGAGGGGATAATATTAGACTTGGTAAAAAGGGCGCAACAGACGAGAATGTGATACAATTAAATAAAAAAATATGGGAGGCAACTCTTAATGAAAAATATTAAAAAATTAATTTCTTTAATACTTGTAGTAGCGTTTTGTATAACAGGAGTTTGTGGATGTGGAAATATAACTAACCAGGAGAACGCCACACAAAGCATTGTAAAGAATAATCTTTCTAAAGATGGTTATAAATTAGAGCAGGTGGTGGTTCTAAGCCGTCACAATATTCGTTCACCCTTATCTGATAAGGGCTCCGTATTAGATACTATGACGCCTCACGACTGGATTCCGTGGTCCTCTAAAGCAAGTGAATTATCCCTTCGAGGAGGCATCTTAGAAACAGAGATGGGGCAGTATTTTAGAAAATGGTTAGAGAAGGAAGGACTGTTTCCGGAGAACTACATGCCACGTGACGGGGAAGTTAGAATCTATGCTAATTCCAAGCAACGTACAATTTCAACTGCTAATTATTTCAAGACAGGTCTTCTTCCAGTAAGCAATCTGCCAGTGGAGTACCACATGGATTATGATAATATGGATCCTGTTTTTAATCCGCAGCTTACTAATATTAATGAACAGTTTAAGGTAGAAGCACTGCAGCAGATGCAGGAGATTTATAATTCGCGTATGGCAGATCTCTCAGACAATTATAAACTTCTTGGAGAAGTTATTGATGTAGAAGAATCGGAGGATTATAAGTCTGGCAAATTCACAGGATTCAAACCTGGTGATGATACATTTACACTAGAAGAAATGAAGGAGCCGGCGTTGAAGGGTTCTTTGAAAACGGCATGTTCCTTAAGCGATGCACTAGTTCTCCAATACTACGAGGCTAATCCCGTGAATGTGGCCTTCGGCAAGCATCTTAGCATGAAGCAGTGGAAAGATATTGCCGAGATTAAGGATGTGTATCAGGATGTATTATTCTCAGCTCCTAAGATTGCAACTAATGTTGCTAACCCACTTCTTAAGGAGATTAGAGCTGAGCTTGATAACAATACTCGTAACTTTTCTTTTCTATGTGGACATGACTCTAATATATCAAGTGTGATGTCAGCACTTTCAATAGAGAATTACAATCTTCCAGATGCTATTGAGAAGACTCCTATTGGTTGCAAATTGGTATTTTGCAAATGGGCAGATTCTTCTGGCAAGGAGTACATTAGCATTGATATGTTATATCAGTCTCTTAATCAGCTTAAGGGTACAACTCTTCTTGACGAAAGTAATCCCCCATGTATAGTGGAGCTTAAGTTTGATGGTCTTGAGCCTAATCCTAATGGATTATATGCTATTGAAGATGCAATGGGACGGTTTAACAAAGCAATTTCTGATTACAATTGACAGATATATAAAGAAATAAAATAAAAAAATTAATATAATGTCGCATTTTACATAATTTATGTGTATATATAAGTGAAAAGAAAATTAGCAGAGGGATTGACTAAGAAAGCGGTTCTTTTGTTAATAATAATAAAATGAAGGGGGTAATTATTATGAGAAAAGATTTATTAAAGGGATTAACAGAGGAGCAAATTAAGAAGGTAGAAGCTTGTAAGAGTACAGACGAAATTATAGCACTTGCTAAGGCAGAAGGTGTTGAGCTTTCTGAAGAGCAACTAGAAGCGGTAAGTGGTGGTTGTGGAACAGATAAAAACAAAAATAAGATGCATTGCTACTGTTGTGGCTCCTACGATATGAAGTATTATGCTAGAGAAGGTGACAAGAAAGCATATTGGAAATGCCAAAAGTGTAGAGCAGAATTCCCTATGTCAAACTCAATAGTTGACTAATTAGTTTAACTTAACAGATACTTATATTTAAAGTGTTCGATTCTTTAAAGCAGCATGACTTAAAAATAGTTGTGCTGTTTTTTTATATGGGAAATAAGAACATATTAAATAAAACACTTAATAAATTGAAGTGGATGATGTATTATAAAGATATATAATGTTAGGAGGTGTATTATGAAAATTGCAGTATTTAATGGAAGCGCAAGGCAACAGAACACAGCAGGATTAATAGAGGCGTTCTGCGAAGGGGCAAAAGAAGCAGGTCATGAAGTAGATGTATATCAAGTAGGAAAGATGAAGATTGCAGGATGTCTTGGATGTGAGTATTGTCATACAAAGGGTAATGGTAATTGTGTTCAGAAGGACGATCTCGAGAAAATAATGCCAGCATATAAGGAAGCAGATATGATTGTCTTTGCCTCACCAATTTATTATTTCACAATGACAGCACAGATGGAGGCAGCAATCCAAAGAGTGTATTGTATTGGAAAACCAGCAAAAGCTACAAAGGCTGCACTTCTTCTATCTTCCGGTTCACCTGGAGTATATGATTCTGCAATAGCTCAATTCAAAGCATATATGGGTTATGCAGGAATTGAGGCAGCAGGCGTTATTACAGCAAATGGTGATGAGAATAAATCAGAAGCAAAACTTAATGAAATAAGAGAATTTGCAAAGTCACTTTAGGGAGAATTTGCTACACATTAGTTGCATATTTCATACGCAACTAATAATTTGAGGGGTATGTATTTTTACATACCTCTTTTTTGCTTTTATATGTTTATAAGAGTCCTCAAATAATGTATTATAAGAGTATATTAAGGAGGACATAATAGTGATGAAACTATTTCATACTAGTTTTTCTATAGTTGAGAATCCAAGTATTACTGAGGGCAGGGCAAATGCAGATTTTGCCAGAGGGTTCTATCTTTCTGACGACGAGGAATTCTCTAAGAGGTGGGCTCGAAGAAGAAAAGGTATGACAACATTTCTTAATAGCTATGAGCTTGATGAAGAAGGTCTTAATATTAAGACACTTAATCAGGATGAAGAATGGTATGATTATATCTTTGCTAATCGCATGGGAAAACCGGATAGTTTAAGTGATTATGATGTGATAATTGGACCTATTGCTAATGACACCTTATATGACACATGGGGAATGCTTACTAGTGGAGTCCTTGACAAGAGTGACTGTCTTAAATGTCTTAAGATTGGAAATGTATATCAACAGATTGTAATCAAATCAGAAAAGGCACTTCATGCATTACATTTCAAAGGGGCAATAGAATTAGATGCTTCTAAGGTGCAGGAGTACAAAGATGCTGTGGCGATAGAAGAAGAAAAATTCCAACAGGAGTTTGCACGAATCGTTGGAGATTAGATTGTAAGGAGTAGTATCATGAGTATAAGAGAAAAGTATGACAAATTATTAGATAGACTAAAATCTCTTGAGAAAGTTGCTGTTGCATTTTCCGGAGGCGTAGATTCTGCTCTTTTATTAAAAGCCGGATATGATGCACTTGGTGAAAATGTAATTGCCATAACTGCTAATTCAGCGGTGTTTCCCCAAAACGAAAATAACGAAGCGAAAGATTTCTGTAAATCATATGGCATCAGGCAGCTAACAATAGATTATGACGTAATGAGTGTGCCTAATTTCTGTAATAATCCAATTGATCGTTGTTATTATTG
Organism: Lachnospiraceae bacterium; assembly: GCA_015057165.1. Lineage (GTDB taxonomy): Bacteria > Bacillota > Clostridia > Lachnospirales > Lachnospiraceae > RUG191. Next base: position 9,795 of record SVEY01000017.1, read on the forward strand.
CAAGAAGAATCTTATGTCTATTATGAGAAGTGTTGCTTTGGAAAATGATATACAAACTATAGCTGAAGGTTCTAATATAGATGATACAAAGGATTATCGACCTGGATATAAAGCTGTAGAGGAACTTGGTATAATTAGTCCATTAAAAGAAGTGGGTTTAACCAAGGAAGAGATACGAAATCTTTCTAGAGAGATGAACCTGCCAACCTGGGACAAGCCAAGTTATGCTTGTCTGGCAACAAGAATTCCATTTGGTGATAATATAACAATTGATAAGCTAAGAAAGATCGAAGAAGCAGAGGATTTTTTACATGAAATGGGATTTCTACAGGCAAGGGCTCGTGTGCATGATAACCTCTGTCGCATAGAAATTGAGACTGAGAAGTTCGAAAGAATAATTGATGAAGATGTTCGTTGCAGGATAGTAAGTAGATTAAAGGAAATAGGATTTGAATTTGTGAGTCTCGATTTACAGGGATATGTAATGGGAAGTTTTAAGGCTGACATGAATTAAGATAGCTATATATAGGAGGAATAATATGAGGCAGAAGACCTTTGAAATTGTTTCGAAAGATGAAGCGATTAAAGTTGCAAATGAGATGAAAAGAATAACTGCGAATTCGTCATATACAATATCTCTTAAAGTTTTGGCATTTGCCCTTTCTTATGGTGAGACGTGCGATATGATACGCCCTATATGTGAGGCTTTTCCTGATGCAATTCTTACTGGTGTATCTGTTCATGCACTGCGATATCCTGAAGATACACAGGATGTTGTAGAATTTGATGATAGGCCGCTTATTCGCTTGTCTTTTTTCATGTTTGAAAATGCTGAAGTCACACAGATTCTTTACGACTACAATGAGATGAGTCAAGATGATGTGCTTGTAGATATTAGAAGAAAGATGAAAGATACGCCGGATTTGAAAGGTGTAAATGTATCTTTAGTAGGATTGTCTTTTAACATATCAGAATTCCTTGAAGGTGTTGCCGATGGATTTGATGACGTGCCATTTTTTGGTACTCTTGCTGATATGTATTATATTTCTGCGTTAGACAGAAATGAACCGGCGTATATTTTTGACAAAAATAAGCATATAGAAAATGGAGCAGCATTCCTTCTTTTTTCAGGGAAAGATTTATATGTTGATGCGAAATGTATATTTGGTTGGGAACCAATTGGTAAAGCCATGTCAGTAGAGTTGTCTAATCAATCAATTAGTCCAGCAGTTACTACTTTAAAACTAATTGATGGAAATAAACCGGAGGATATATATAGAAAATATCTGGGGATTGGATTTGATGAGTATTTGACGCTTAATACATGTGAATTTCCAATTGCGTTGGAAAGAAAAGGTCTTTTGATTGGAAGGACGCCATATGACTGTACTGAGGATGGGGAAATTATTTTCCCGGGTTCTATAAGGCAAGATGATAAAATCAGATTTACATATACAATTCGTGATGAGTTAATCGAGAATACTGAAAAAGAGACGCGAGATCTCGCTGAGTTTATGCCTCAGGCTATTGAGCTGTTTGTATGTGGTAACCGGTCTATCGTTCTAAGAAAAGATGCTGCATTAGAAGCGGCTTGTTTTAAGCGCTTTGTTCCAGACACCTTAGAGTGTCATGCGTCGGGAGAGATTTACTATCATCATGGTAGAGGTGAATTCTTAAATAGCACGATTGTTGCCGCTGTTTTTCGTGAAGGAGCTATAGATGATAATGCAAAACCCATGGATATAGAAGTGCCAAAACCTCAAAAGAAAAAGATATTTCCTCTTACAGAGAGATTATCAAGATTTACTCAGGCAATGAGTTCGGATCTTATGGAGTATGCCAACGAAACCAAGAGAGCTAATGATGCGAAGACTGCATTCCTTGCCAACATGTCTCATGAGATTAGAACACCAATTAATGCAGTGCTTGGAATGGATGAGATGATTCTAAGAGAGACGAAAGAGAATACAACACAAGGCTATGCGAGAGATATTATGTCTGCAGGTAAGACGCTTCTTTCAATCATTAATGACATACTTGATTTGTCTAAGGTAGAAGAAGGCAAGATGGAGATAATCCCGGTGCAATATGGTCTATCTTCCATCATAAACGACCTTGTAGGAATGATCAAAGATAGAGCTATTAACAAGGGACTTGATTTTAAAGTTAAAGTTAATGAGAACATACCATATCTTCTTGTGGGAGATGAGATTCGAATTCGTCAATGTGTAATGAATCTTCTTACTAACGCTGTAAAATACACTGAGAAAGGTACAGTTACATTTTCAGTTGATTACAAGAAAAAGGATGATGATAATATCTTTCTTTCATTCTCTGTAGAAGATACGGGCATAGGAATGAAACCGGAAGATATGGAGAAGTTGTTTGCGCCATATAGACGAATAGAAGAGAGACGTAATAGAACAATTGAGGGGACAGGTCTTGGTATGAGTATAACAAGACAGCTCCTCGAATTAATGGGTACGTCTCTGGGAGTAGAAAGTGTGTATGGTGAAGGCTCAGTTTTTCATTTCGATATTTGTCAGGAAGTTGTATCCTGGGATGAGATAGGAGATTATGCTAAGAGGTTAGAAGAGATAAGTGGTGACAACGAGAAGTATCATGAACTTTTCCATGCACCATCCGCTAAGATTCTAATTGTTGATGATACGGAGATGAATCATACTGTTATGGAGAGTTTTCTCAAGAAGACTTTGATTCAGATTGATAGTGCAATGTCTGGTAAAGATGGACTTGTTCTTGCTAAGAAGAATCACTATGACGTTATGTTCATAGATCATATGATGCCTGATATGGATGGAATAGAGACATTAAAGCACATGCGCGAAATAGATATTAATAAAGATACGCCAGCTATTGCTCTTACTGCTAATGCTATATCAGGAGCAAGAGAGATGTATATTGATGCCGGATTCGAAGATTATCTATCTAAGCCAGTGGAAGGTATGAGACTTGAGAAGATGTTAGCATATTATCTGCCTGATGATAAAATGGAAGTGCCGGGTGATGAAGGCTATAGAGACGAAGATGTTACTTCTGGAGTAGATTCACATGATAATCCTAATCTTCCTGATTGGCTTAACAGTATAGAAGAGATAGATACTGATGAAGGAATTAAGAATAGTGGTTCTATAGAAGGATATTTATCAGTTCTTAGAGTGTTTCATGTAACAGCAATAGATAAAGCTCATGAGATAGAAGAGCTGTACGATAATAAGGACATATCTTCGTATACTGTTAAGGTTCATGCACTTAAGAGTTCTGCAAGAATAATCGGGGCGAAAGAATTGTCTGAGTTGGCGAAGGAATTAGAGGCCGCTGGTAACGAAGAAGATATAGAGTTTATTAATAATAATACGGATAAGTTACTGAAGATGTATCGTGACCTGGACGCTAAGCTAAGTGAGTCAGAAAAAGAATACGACTCACGTCCTAAGATTGACAGAGCAGAATTAGAAGAAGCATATAACGCTATGGTTGATATATGTATGTCAATGGACTACGGGTTAATGGAGTCTATCATAAGTGACCTTAGAGAGTATAAATTAGAAGCAGAAGACAAAGAGAAGGTTTCTAAGATAGAGTCGCTTCTTGCAGAACTAGATTGGGATGGAATAATTAGTGTGGTACAGCAAGATGTAAAAGCGTAAGTGTTTTTACTTTCGGCAGGATACCATTTACGCCCGTAAAATTATAGAAAAGGAGTAAGAGTATGAAAGTATTAATAATTAATGGCAGCCCGAGAAAAGACGGCAACACATCTATTGCAGTCCGCGAGATGGCCAAGGTCTTTGACGAAGAAGGAGTACAGGCAGAGGTAGTTCAGATTGGTAATAAGGATGTGAGAGGTTGTATCGCATGCGGAAGCTGCGGCTCTACAGGTAAATGTGTCTTTGATGATGTGGTAAACGAGCTTGCGCCTAAGTTTGAAGAGGCGGACGGTCTTGTTGTGGCATCACCTGTATATTATGCGTCGGCTAATGCAACACTTATTGCCTGCCTCGACAGATTATTTTACAGTACACATTTTGACAAGACAATGAAAGTTGGTGCAAGTGTTGTTGTCGCAAGACGAGGGGGATGCTCTGCTACATTTGATGAGCTTAACAAGTATTTTACAATCAGCAATATGCCTGTGGCATCAAGTCAATATTGGAACAGCGCTCACGGTAGAATGGCAGGGGAAGCTAAAAAGGATGAAGAAGGCTTGCAGACAATGCGAGTTCTTGCAAGGAATATGTCGTTCCTTATGAAAAGCATTTCACTTGGCAAAGAAAAGTATGGACTCCCTAAGACAGAAGAGCATGCCTGGACACATTTTATAATGGATTAGTCAGATAAGAAGACTATATGAGTATTAGGGGGATTGTTATGTCAACACAAGAAGAGAGACTTGACTTATTGGTTGAAGAATTCAAGAAGGACTCCAATGAATACAGCAATGTTAAGACGCCACGAGACATTGAGGGTAAGAGGCGACTGCTTCGACGCCTTATGAATGTCAGAATGCCAAGAGGTATAAGTAATGAAGTAATAAGACTTCAAGATGACTATCTGACAGAGCGAATCAAGGAAAATGGAATAGTTGAGCTTAACAACATTCCTGTAATCAGGGATGGAATGTCAATATGGCAAGGTGACATAACAAGGCTTAAAGTAGACGCAATTGTTAATGCCGCCAATTCTCAGATGTTAGGCTGCTTTATCCCAATGCATACTTGTATTGACAACTGTATTCATACATTTGCCGGAGTTCAATTAAGAGCAGAATGTAACCGCAAGATGAATCAGCTAAAGGCAAGATTTGGCGCTGACTACGAACAGCCCACGGCAGTACCTATGTTAACGGATGCATATAATCTTCCGGCGAAGAAGGTAATTCATATTGTAGGTCCGATTGTAAGTTACGAGTTGACGCCCGATCTTGAGCAGGACTTGGCAGATTGCTATATTAATACGCTTAATATGTGTAAGGACAATAATCTAAGAAGTGTAGCCTTTTGCTGTATCTCTACAGGAGTATTTCGTTTTCCCAATGAGAGGGCAGCCGAGATTGCCGTAGACACAGTTACAAGATGGCTTTCTGATATAAACTACGATATAAGGATCATCTTTAATGTGTTTAAGGATAAAGATTTAGATATATACAAGAGTCTTATTAAGGGGTCATAATATGTTACATAATAATATGCCTAATGGCTACAGTGAGACAATACAAAGAGGTATGTATAGAGTGAGACAATTCAGTGGTAGATTGACAGAGGATGATAGAGAAGATAATGAGCGCATCGCATTGCTTAAGAAAGAAATAGACAGTGCAGATGCTATTGTAATTGGTGCCGGAGCCGGGCTTTCTACTTCCGCAGGGTTTACATATAGTGGAGAAAGGTTTGAGAAGTATTTCTTTGACTTCGAGAAAAGGTACGATTTTCACGATATGTATTCCGGAGGATTCTATGTAATGCGCCTGAAGCCTGAGATTTCATGGGCATTCTGGGCAAGGAATATATATATTAACCGCTATATGGATGCGCCCAGGGGAGTATACAGTTCGTTATTGAAGTTAGTTGACGGAAAAGATTATTTTGTAATAACAACTAATGTAGACCATCAGTTTCAAAGAGCGGGGGTTGACAAGAAGAGGCTTTTCTATACTCAAGGGGATTATGGTCTTTTCCAAAGCATCAATTCATCGAATAATAGAACCTATGACAATGAAGAGTGGGTAATGAAAGCCATGGAAGCCCAGGGCTTTGTGAAGGATGAAAAGGGCGTTTTCAGGTTGCCAAAAGATAACAGTATTAAGATGGAAATTCCAACGAAGTTGATACCTAAGTGTCCCGATGATGGAAGTGATGTAGTTATGAATCTTAGAGCTGATGACAGCTTTGTAGAGGACGAGGGATGGAAAAGGGCATCGGCTGCATATTCTGATTTTATAAGAAGACATGAGAAGCTACATGTGCTTTATTTGGAGCTTGGCGTAGGAGCCAATACTCCTGTTATCATTAAGTATCCATTCTGGCAGCTATGTGCCGACAATGATAAGTCGGTCTATGCCTGTATTAATTATGGGGAAGCTTTTTGCCCTGTGGAGATTCAGGATAGAAGTATATGCATTGATGGCGATATTGGCGAAGTGCTAGGAAAAATGTGTTTGAACCTGTAAACCTATCGTAATTGGGGATGGAGCATGGATTGGAGCAGGAGCAACTATACTACCGGGAGTAACAATCGGTAAGTTCGCGGTTGTTGGTGCTGCGTCGGTAGTTACACATGACGTGGGAGATTACGAAGTTGTAGTAGGAAGTCCTGCCAGAGTTATCAAAACTTTGGATGCAGAGAAATTTAAATAGGTATGTATAAGTGAGACAATGCAGATGCTATTGTGGCATATGAATAGGATTTTTATCATCTTTCATACATTTTGCGTATTGATATACCCTCTTCAATAAATCGTCCTTTGGATTCCCTTTACCAGCCAATTTATCAAACCCGTTATATGTACTGAATCCCAACAAATAAACTGCAACTGCCATTGAAAAATCATCCACAGTACCAATCGTGTTCATTGCAACATTTCTCAATTCATCTATAGCTACATCGTTAGGTGTATGTAGTTCGTGGTTATTATCTACAACATAGTTAATTGTTTCCGGAAGAATTCGACACATCTGATAAAATGCATCCGCCTCTCCAGTAACCAATGCATAGAATTGATCAATACTTACTCGACGAATTCTTCTATGAGAAACTTTCTTACCATCCACTGTTGTCTCCCATTTAATATTTTGTGAGCGTTGTGCAATCGCTTCAACCAAAAAACATGCACAATCGTCATCGTCCAAAAGCTGACTCTGCATCTTAATATAAGTTTTTCCAGCAGAAGCTGAGTTCATGGTATTATGCTTGTTTTTCATCTCAACATATACTGTATGAACCATATCTCCCTCTGGCAAATTTATTCCCTTTGGATTTCTATATATTACATCCCATCCACCGTCTTTACCATTTTCTGGCACATGACAATTATCTATATACTGAAATATTCTCTGATGAAAATATCCTATATCATTATTATTGGACTTATCTCTCTGACGGAATATTTCATTTCCTACCATCTCATCCCAACTTGATTTATAAACTGTCTTGTCAAAGATAAGTTTTATAGGATCAATTATGTTTTTATTGAATCTTTTTACATCAAAAGACTCAAGCTTTTCGCCGTACTTTTCTATAGTTGCAGCAACATGATTTGTAAAATCTTGTTGCGATATAAAATCTAAATTCCAATCCACTATATTGCCTCCCTCAACTCTTCTTTTCTATCCGCTATTTCTAATGATTCTTTTATCTCTTTAGCAATATCATAGGCAAGACTAACAGGCACGGCATTCCCTACCTGTTTATACTGAGATGAAACATTACCACAGAACTCCCAATCATCTGGAAATGTCTGAATTCTAGCATTCTCACGTACAGTAAATGGCCTGGCTTCTAATGGATGGCATCTCTCCGTTTGTTTCTGAGACGGAGATGTTAATACTGTTAATGAAGGTTCATCCAAACTCATTCTCCTTAAAATTCCAGTTCGCCCACCTTCCATATCCCAGCAACTCTTCATATATTCCTTTGCAATTTTAGGATCAATATCTCTCCAATATCCTCCTGCCGGAACTAATTCAAATATCTTTCTCTTCTTTTCACCATATTGAACACCTGGTCCTTCTGGGCAATCAAGTAAAACATCCCTAAGTACCGGTTTATATTTATGACTTTCTGGAAATGTATATTTAATCTTACCTATTAAGTCCTTACGAATACCAATTGTTATTAATCTCTCCCTCTTCTGAGGTGCTCCATGCTCCCAGGCATTTAATATCTGCTTATCTATTACATAGCCTGTTTTTTCAAAAATATTTAACATTGTTGTATATGTTTTTCCATGATTGTGTGTAAGTAATCCTCTCACATTCTCGAATAAAAACATCTTTGGTTGCAACTTTTCAAGAAAAACTGCATAGTGATAAAACAAAGTTCCTCTTGCATCTTCTAGTCCCAGTCTCTTTCCTGCATAAGAAAAAGCTTGGCATGGTGCACCACCAGAAAGCAAGTCTAACGCTCCCTTGTTTATTGAAAAATACTTTTCCAAATCTAAGCAAGAAATATTGGCTATATCATCGTTAATAACATTCCAGTTAGGTCGGTTTTTCTTCAACGTATCGGCTGCATCTTTGTCAAACTCTATCAAACCCAAATTTTCAAATCCAGCCTTTTCAACGCCTAAAGCAAGTCCACCTGCTCCAGCAAATAATTCTATTGATGTGTACATCTATATCACCTCATATTTATTTTTACATTCATTATACTAGCAATACTGTCCTAAAAATGGGACTCATATATAATTTACACCTAATTTACACCTAATTTACACCTCAAAATAACACATATTAGTATATCAACAAAAGCTAAGTTTATCAATATATCTTAAGTGTTTACGCTGTCGGAAACATGAAGAGACTTGATTTTCTTATAAGCAAGGACTATAATAAGAATAAGTTAGCCTTAACTAACCGCTATTTCTCGCAAACACCCGGTGCATCTCAGTCCGGTTATCAAAGGAGATTAAGAGAATGAGATATGCAGGAATGCCACTTGGCATGTGGGCTTTATTTGCCGGTTCTTTCAAGAAACAGTTGTCTGTAGTTTACGGATATAATTCTAAAAAAGCAAAGGTGATTACCGGCAAAGCAAAGCCGAAATATAAAAGAATTATTGAGGGTCTTCCAACATTTGAAAAGACCGACCGGTTTAAGATGAATATAGTGAATTGCGCCATGCTATCTGCTTTTCTTTTGAGTCTGCCGAAAAAACCAAGTGTTGAAAAAACGACAGAATATTATCGCGCATCTATGATGACCGCTCCCATGAAGTTGTTTTGTCGGATTAGTGGCAAGAAGAAGTTCAGCACAAAAGATATTCAAAATATGAAGGATACCGCCACTCTTCGAGCCGCAGACAAAAACCCCTATTCCTGGAATATGGAATATCTTCCCTATCCGGATGGCAGTGGCTATGAGGCGAGATTTACGTCTTGTGGCATCTGTACATTGATGGGGGAATTGGGGCTTTTCGAGTTGGTTCCTGCTATGTGCCGTCTGGACTACAGTATGAGCGAAGCGAGTGGTGTGTCGGAGTTTGTGCGCGAATATACACTGGCTTCCGGCGGTCCGTATTGTGACTGCGGATATAAGAAGAAATATTGAATACGGAGGAAATGCGATATGGGATTAATCAGAGATTATTTTAATCAGACAAGAAAGCCGGAGGGTTTTCTTGGAAGAATGATGGTAAATGGAATGAACAAAGGACACGACAGGCTTTCAGACTGGGGCATATCACATCTTAAGAAAACCGAGCCGGCAAAGGTTCTGGATATAGGATGTGGCGGAGGACGCAATGCCGGGAAGCTTCTTGATAAATATCCCGCCGCTCATGTAACAGCTATAGATTACTCAGATGTCTCTGTAAGCATGGCGACTTCTTATAATGCAGAGGCTATTAAGAAGGGGCGTTGTGAGGTGATGCAAGGTGACGTATCCAACCTTAATCTGCCAAAGGAGCAATACGACCTTGCAACAGCATTTGAGACGATATATTTCTGGCCCGGACTTAAGGAGTGTTTTGGCGAGGTGGCAAAGGTTCTAAAGCCCGGTGGAATATTTATGATAGTTAACGAATCTGACGGAACGGATAAGGAAGGTCTTAAGTTTGAGAAAATTATAGATGGAATGAAATGTCATACTGTAAGTGAGATAGAAGAGGCACTTAAGAGCGCCGGCTTTAGCAAAATAAAATCTGGACATCATAAGTCTAAACCGTGGATTGTAGTTATAGCTAAAAAGTGAGGTTGATTATGTACCATATTGAGAAAAACACAGTACAAGAGACGCTTATTATTCCGTTGTACGGAAGGAAGGTATGTTCAGAGCATTTCCCTGATTTATTTAGAGACACAGAGGCGGAGAGAATATGCAGTATGCTTGACTACGACTTTGAAGAAAAAGGGAAGAAGATGGAGAGCATGGCAGGTCTTTTCGGGGCATTGGAGGTTGCCCAGAGACAGTATGATCTTGCGTGGGAAGTAAGAGATTATCTGAAGAAGAATCCGCTTGCCGCCGTAGTTAATCTTGGATGTGGATTGGACGATACCATAAGAAAATGTGACAATGGACAATGTAAAGGTTATAACATTGATATGCCTGATGTAATATCTGTAAGAAATGAGCTCCTTCCAGAAGGGGAAAGGGAGAGAAATATTGCATGCGACCTTAATGATACGAAATGGATGGAAGAGATAGATGCAAGCAACGGAGCAGTATTTTTTGCATCGGGAGTGTTTTATTATTTTAAGACGGAAGATGTGAAGGTGCTTTTTCAGAAAATGGCAAAGAAATTCCCCGGGGCTGTCATAGCCTTTGACAGCTGTAATCGACGCGGAGCCAAGATGATGACAAAGACATGGCTTAAGGAAGCGGGAATTGCTGATGTAAGTGCCTATTTCTCCCTAGAGGACAAGGCGCAGCTTGAAAGCTGGTCGAAGGATTTCGCCAACGTATCAGCCAAGAGCTATATGCGTGGATATCGAGACATTTATAAGGATGTCAACTTTTTCCACAAGATAATGATAAAATTCTGCGACAGTCTTGTTAAGATGCAGATTATAAAAATCACCTTTAAATAGGTGTATTTCGCATATCACAACGGAAAAGCCACCGCGTCCTCATATAATTTCTGCAAGATATTTATAAATACACCGAGACTTTCTCTATTGTCATTCTTATGAGTGCAAAGCACACAGTGAAAACGTTCTTCACATTCGAAGGGAATCCAAAGAAACTGGCTACTGTGGTCGTTAAGGAAGCCGGGAGCTAGGCATATGCCACGGCCGGCAGCGATATTGACATAAGTGCTGTCATGGTCGGGACTGTTAAAATAGTCAATCTGTCCCGAGGATATAAGCCTTTGCTGCACTGTTCTAAGAGCAGGTGGCGAGCCACCGCCCACCATAAGCGTTCGACCGTAGATATCTTCCTCCGTAACAAGATTCTTATCGGCAAGGGGGTCATTTCTGTCAGTTATAAGGTAAATGTGTGAATCGAAAAGCTTATGAACATTAATACCCGGAATGTGCTTTGTCTGTTCATCTAGTGCGAAGAGTACATCAGCTTCTTCCTTTAAGAAAGCTTCAATTCCGTTATCATACTGAAACAAAGGTGTAATCATTACACCGTCCTGATCTTTTTCAAATATTCTTATAGCTTCCGGCAGGAAGTAAATCGCTTGTCGTACCATCATAGATACAGTAATATTGTCAGTATACTTTGCGCTGAAGTTCTGTCCCTGTTCGATAGCGCGCTTCATTTCTTCACGCATATTGATAAGATAAGATACGAACTGCTCTCCGGCAGGTGTAAGAGCAGCGCCTTTGCCAGTTCTGTCGAATATTTTAAATCCCACTTCATTTTCCAGAAGATTCATCTGATAAGAGAAGGTAGGCTGACTGGCGAAGCAATTCTCGGCGGCCTTACTGAAGTTCAATGTGTGTGCAAGTTCTATACAATAATCAATCTGTTTTGTAGTCATATGAGGCACTCCCTGTTATTTAAAAATTAAATCAAATATTTAGTCTTTCTATTGGATATTTTATATAAAATATGTGAAACTGTAAATAGAAAAACAAATATGGAGGCGCAAAAGATGGATTATAAAAAAGGTTATGTATTTGATTTAATGGAAAAAGGAGGACCTACAGATGTAAGGGAGCCTTATTTTCAAGATGCAGTTGATGAGATGATGAGAGCGAGAGTTCTGTGTGCGAAGGCTAATGCCAAGATGCCGGACGATATGACATATATTGATGACTTGGAAGAACTGTTCGGAAGGAAGCTTGATGATGTCAGGATTCTTACACCGTTTACATGTGATTTCGGTAATACAGTTAAGTTTGGAAAAGGCGTATTTATCAACCATTCGGCGATTCTTTCCTCATCAGGTGGAATAGAGTTTGAAGACGGTTGTATGGCGGCTCCGGGACTTAGAATTGCCACAATCAATCATGATATGACCAGGCGCCATACTACATACACCTATGGTAAGGTAACAATTAAGAAAAATGCATGGCTTGGTATGAACGTTACAATCTGCCCCGGAGTGACTATCGGAGAATACGCGGTTGTTGCAGCAGGAGCCGTCGTTACAAAAGATGTACCGGATTATGCAGTAGTGGGAGGCGTGCCTGCGAAAGTAATTAAGATGTTAGATCCTAAGGAGCAAAAAGAATGACACATTAGAGATTACAAGTTCTAAGGCATCAACATATTAAGGAAGGAGATTATACACAATGGAAAAGGTAGTATTAAATAACAAATTAGAATGTCCTATAATAGGAATCGGAACATTTATGCTTGAACCGTCCGATGCAGAAAACAGTGTAAGAGAGGCGTTAAAGATGGGATATCGACTTATCGACACTGCGAATGCGTATGTTAACGAGCGTGCAGTTGGAAGAGGAATAAGAACCAGTAATGTAGCAAGAGAAGATATATTCCTTTCCACAAAACTATGGCCTTCAGAATATACAAATGACAACGCGGTAGAAGAGACATTAAAACGTCTTGGCGTAGATTATGTGGATCTTCTGTATATCCATCAACCGGCAGGTGATTGGCTTGCAGGATACAGACAGCTTGAGAAAGCATATAAGGAAGGAAAGGCAAAGTCAATAGGAATATGCAACTTTGAAGGAGAATATATAGAAGAGCTTGAGACTAAGTGGGAGATTGCACCTCAATTCATTCAGGTAGAAGCACACCCGTATTTTACACAGAGAGAACTTAGAAATACGCTTGAGAAGTATGATATCAAGTTGATGAGTTGGTATCCCTTAGGACATGGAGATAAGTCGCTTATTAATGAGCAGCTATTTGTTGACCTTGGCAAGAAGTATTCTAAGTCCTCAGCTCAGATAATTCTTCGTTGGCATACCCAGATGGGATTTGTTGTAATACCGGGAAGTAAAAATGTAGATCATATCAGAGACAATCTTAACATCTTGGATTTTAAGCTTACAGATGAAGAGATGGAAGAGATTGCAAAGCTGGATAAGGGCGAAAGATACTATCACCGTACTGACGAGCAACTCAAAGGATTTGCCGCATGGCAGCCGGAGTACGAGAAGAATTAAACTATAATTTAAGGAGAACAACGTTATGTCAAAAACACTTATAGCTTTTTATTCAAGAGCAGATGAGAATTATTTCGGTGGGGCAATGAGATATGTTGAAATAGGCAACACTGAGATAGTAGTCAACAATATAAAGGAATTAATCGATGCCGATGTATTCAAGATTGAGATGAGTAAGCCGTATTCACCTGTATATATGACCTGTATTGATGAGGCTAAGAAGGATCTCAAATCCAATGCAAGACCGCAGCTTACAGGCTTTCCTGAGAGTATAGATGAATACGATACCATAATTCTTGCATACCCTAATTATTGGGGCACATATCCTATGGCGGTTGCAACATTTTTAGACCACTTCAATTTCGACGGCAAGACAATACTTCCGCTATGCACCAATGAAGGTAGCGGAATGGGAGGAAGTGAGAGAGACCTCAAGAAGACTCTTAAGGGAGCCAACATTAAGAGCGGTTTATCTATTAACGGAAGCGGCGCAGCACAGTCTAAGCCTGCTGTAGAAAAGTGGTTAAAGGATAATAATTTAATATAAGTTGACAAGGGGACGGGGTGAGTATACCCTAAGAAAGGAAGGAGATTACAATTATGAAGAGTTTATTGAAGACGAAGAGATTGTTCGCAGTTATATTAGCCCTCGTAATGGTTGCAGGACTTGCGGGATGTAGCTGCTCTACATCGGACAATAGTAACGCTAACAGTACACAGAACGCATCAGCCAATGCGTCCGGCACACAGAATGCCACAGCCACTACCCCTACTACAGACGGCAGCAAGACTTTGGTAGTATATTTCTCATGGTCAGGAAATGTTGATAAGATGGCTAACTGGATTGCGGAAGCTACAGGGGGTAAGCTTGTTCGAGTGACGCCTAAGACACCGTATTCAACCAACTATAACGAGACAGTAGATGTTGCCAAGAAGGAACAAAATGACAATGCAAGACCCGAGATTAATGTTGATTTGACAGCAGAGCAGTTATCGGGTTATGATACAGTATACTTTGGATTCCCTGTATGGTGGAGCGATATACCACAGTGCATGAAGACTTTCCTTGAAAGCTATGATTTTAACGGCAAGACCATAATACCGTTCTTCTCTCACGAGGGAACATCAAGCGGTGGAAGTGCTCTTGATTCTATTGAGTCTCTTGCTAAGGGAGCTACAGTTAAGAAGAGCGACTACCTTTCTATTCGAGGTGGCAAGGTTGCCGATTCGAAGCAAGAGGTTGTTGATTGGGTAGCCAAGGTTTCTAAGTAAAATAACGGACTATAACTGAACATATAGAAAGGCACACCTATGAAGAAGATACATATGATTGTTAATACTTTGATGACACTGGTACTACTTGGCCTTATGTCTTATTCTCTTATAGGTGAAGTTACTCATGAGATATTAGGCACTGCTATACTTGTCCTGTTTATCGTACACCATATTCTTAATAGAAAATGGTTCGGTGCGCTTAACAAAGGTAGATACAGTGCATTCCGTATATGTCAGACGATACTGGTATTTTTAATGCTGGTATCTCTAGTTATGTCTGCAGTTAGTGGAATTATTATCTCTAAGCACCTGTATGTATTCTTAGGGTTGTCCCAGGGAATGTCACTTGCTAGAAGCATTCATATTGTATGCGCCTATGCTAACTTTATCCTAATGTCACTTCACTTAGGACTTCATTGGAACAGTATGATAAGTGCAATGGTGCCGAAGGATAAGAAGTCATCTAAGACTCTTTGGTGGATACTTAGAATTATTGCTATTGCCATAGCAGGTTATGGTATATACGCATTTATCAAAAGGCAGATTGGAGAATACTTATTCCTTCAGCAGCAATATGTGTCCTTCGATACAAGCGAGCCACTGATATTATTCTATCTTGATTATCTTGCGATAATGGTACTCTTTGTCCTTATAGGACATTACTTAGGCAAGCTGCTTAAGAGGATTCCTAAGGGCAATAGCTCAGATAAGAAGCCTATGACTAAGAAGGGCAGGATAATATTAGTTATTGTAATAGTATTACTAATCGTTGCGGTGATTGCGATTATACTATTTGGCATACCATATTTTAATCGGCACTTCAAGACAGTAGAAGTTAATAGGCGGCAGGTAGTATCAGGACAGAAAGCTGACTGGCAGGGTAGTAAACCTCTTGTAGTATATTTTACCCGTGTAGGTAATACTGATTTCGAGGAAGATGTGGATGCTGTGTCTGGTGCGTCGCTTTTACTCGCTGACGGTAAGCTGACAGGAAGCGATGAACTTATCGCTGATATGGTAGTTGATATCTTGGATTGTGAATCGAAGGCTATTACATTAACCGGTAAGAAATATCCTTCTTCGTATAATGATACAGTATCTGTTGCCGGAGATGAGTTAAGAGAACAGGCTCGTCCTCAGATAGAACCAATTGATGTATCGAATTATGATTCCATTATATTAATATATCCATTGTGGTGGGGCTCAATACCTATGCCTGTTGCGACTTTCCTAGAGCAGAATGATTTTAACGGCAAGACGATTTACTTGATAGCAACTCAGGGAAGCAGTGGTTATGGAAGTACAGTTTCAGATATAGAATCATTAGCCAAGGGAGCCAAGGTTGTTAGGGGTACAAGCATATACTGTGAAGATATTCCGAATGCCAGAAAGACTTTGTACGAATTGATTACGTCAGGATTTAATGTGTCCAATCCATGAACTTTTAATGAAATGTAATTTATCATTAGACATTTTAATGTAGAAGCAAGTATAATGTGCGTATAGCACAAAAGATTTTGACAAAACAGGAGGTGTATTATGGCTGTTAGACCAATTCCGGGCGGTAACGGTGACAAGTATGTTCCTTATGATAAACGTAGTGGAGATAAGTCAATCGTGTTCTTTACAAGAGATTTATCGGAAGAAGGAATGCAAAAAATATATGATAGGGTATCATCTGTCTTAGAAGGCAGGATTGCAATTAAGCTTCATACAGGAGAAGCAGAAGGACCTAATATTATCCCAAGACCTTGGGTTCGTAACTTGATTGAGAAGAAGATTCCTGATGGAACAATTGTTGAGACGAATACTTATTATGAAGGTAGCAGATATACTACGAAGCAGCACAGAGAGACCCTGAAGATTAATGGTTGGGATTTCTGCCCAGTTGATATTACTGACGAGGATGGAGTAGCCACACTTCCTATTAAGGGTGGTAAATGGTTTGAAGAAATGCACGTTGGTAAGAATCTTCTTAATTATGATTCCCTTCTTGTACTTACACATTTCAAGGGACACGTAATGGGAGGCTTCGGTGGAAGCAACAAGAATATCGGTATCGGGTGCGCCGACGGAAGAATAGGCAAGGCTGAGATTCATTCTACCCCTGATGATATGTGGGGTATCGCGGAAGAAGAATTGATGGAGAGAATATCAGAGAGCACCAAGTCAGTAATTGATCATTTCGCGCCTCATGTATGCTATATCAATACCATGAGAAATATGTCAGTATCCTGCGACTGTGAAGGTAAGGATGCACAACCTGTTGTGACACCTGACATTGGTCTTCTTGCATCACTTGATATCTTATCTTGTGATAATGCTTGTGTTGACCTAATCTACAATCTTCCTAAGGGTGGAGGCAAGGACTTAATAGAGAGAGTCGAGACACGCCACGGACTTCGCCAGTTAAGCTACATGAAAGAGCTTGGCATGGGAAATGATTTATATACGCTTATAGATATTGATAATGGTGATAAGGAGATTACAGCTGCTGAAGCTGCTAAGGATGTAGAGCCTATTTGGAAACCAGATAAGTACAACGTATTCTGGGGCAAAAATAAGAGAAGGTAGTTTATGAGCCGGCAAGGAGGGAGCCTATGTCAGATTATTTTGGTAAAGATGTTCCGAAGCTTGGCTTCGGACTTATGAGACTGCCAAAAAAAGGTGTAGTCACAGATATAGCACAAGTTAAGAAGATGGTAGATATGTTCATGGAGGCAGGGTTTACCTATTTCGATACAGCATATGTATATCCGGGCTCTGAAGCGGCTATCCGTAAAGCTTTAGTGGAGAGATATCCAAGAGAAAGCTACACCTTATGTACCAAGCTCAATGCATTTATGATGGCACCCACAGAGAAGGTCGCCAAGAAGCAATTTGAGACCAGTCTTAAGAGGACGGGTGCAGGGTATTTCGACTATTACCTTCTTCATGCTCTTATGGAGAACAATTATAAGAAGTACGATAAGTTCCATCTGTGGGATTATGTCAAGGAGAAGAAGGAAGTAGGCTTAATTAAGCACTTTGGATTCTCATTTCATGCAGGGCCGGATCTTCTTGACAAGCTTTTGACGGAGCATCCGGAAGTTGATTTTATTCAATTGCAGCTTAATTACGCTGACTGGGAGAACGATGATGTTACTTCAAGAGCGAATTATGAGGTTGCAAGAAAGCATGGCAAATCCATAACGGTAATGGAGCCTGTCAAGGGAGGTAAGCTGGCTAAGCCGCCAAAGGAGGTTCAGAAGTTATTCAAGGATTATAATCCTGATGCTTCCTTTGCTTCCTGGGCCATAAGATTTGTTGCCGGATTGGACGGAATCCTTACTGTGCTATCGGGAATGTCCAATATAGAACAGATGGCTGACAATATTTCTTACATGAAGGATTTTAAGCCCCTTAATGAAGAAGAACAAAAGATTATTAGAGAAGCTCAGCGAATAATCGGTAATTCCGAAACTATTCCTTGTACGGCTTGTAAATATTGCGTCGAAGGCTGTCCGCAGAATATTATGATTCCTGATGTGTTCGAAGCAATGAATAAAAAGCTTGGCAATGGACTTGCCAAAGAAGCTAAGGTAGCTTATGACAAAGCTGTAGCAGAAGGTGGTAAGGCATCTGATTGTATCGAATGTAAGCAGTGCGAGAAGGCTTGTCCTCAGCACCTTCCTATTACAGATAATCTTAAGAAAGCAGTAGAGATGTTTGAATAAAACAAAAGCAAGTGTCCATTAGGCACTTGCTTTCTTTTGCATTTTTTTCTTGTGTAGATCACTTAGTTTGTCAAATGATATTGTAAGCCATCGCATAATGGTTATTTCTGCTATGGCGAAGACTGTACATAGGGCAGCTGCATGAATAGAGATGTGTGATAAATCGAATAGTTTGTCGAATACTGATGCTCCAAGTAGGAAGCCTGCAATACAAATAAGGAATACGAACACACGCCATTTGTTAAGAGGCTTAATTATCTGCCATATAATCATGAAACCAATAACTGACAATAGATACGTACTTGCTGTACTTATTTCTTTATATGGTATATTGAATAATTGTCCGAAGAATACCATCACCGCAATGGCGAAGAAGGATGTTATTGCAGCAGGCAATGCATTGTATAAGGTGTGTTTTATAAAGCTTCCTTCCTGTTTCTTCTCGTTAGGCTCTAGCGCAAGTAGGAATGCAGGGATACCTATGTTAAATGTTGATATAAGCGATACCTGATTCGGAAGAAGCGGGTAGCTTAATGTAAGTATAATTGAGAATATAGCAAGCAGTAAGGAGAATATATTCTTGTATAGGAAGAGACTCGCAGAACGAGTAATATTATTAATATCTCTTCGACCTTCTGAGACTATCTCTTTCATATGTGAGAAGTCGGAATCAAGTAGAACAACCTGAGCTGCTTGTCTTGCAGCATCACTACCTGTTCCCATGGCAATTGAGCAATCGGCTTCTTTCATCGCAAGAATATCATTAACACCGTCTCCCGTCATGGCAACTTTCATACCATTTTCCTTGAGTGCATCAACTAATGCTTTTTTCTGCTCGGGCTTAACACGGCCAAATACTGTGTATTCAGTTGCACATTTTTTGAGTTCTTCTTCAGAAGTAATGGTGCTCAGGTCAATGTACTTTTCTGCGTTTTCAACTCCGGCTTTTGTTGCAACTCGAGATACAGTAAGAGGATTGTCTCCTGAGATAACTTTTATTTCAACATTCTGTTCCCTGAAATTCTTGAATATTTCTTGAACATTTTCCCTAAGGTCATTTTGTAAAGCAACAAATAGTATAGGAGTTGTATCTTCGCCTTTTCCTTTAGTTAGTGCAAGGACTCTTAGACCCCTTCCAGTTCTTTCTTCTATAATTGTCTTGCTATCTTCTAGCTGTGATGAGGTGAGTAAGAATTCTGGAGCGCCCAAGCGGTATGTGAATTCTTCTGTAATTACCTCAGAGTATTTTTTCTTAGAGTCAAATGGCATTACTTCCTTATTTTGAATTGGCTCACAGTTAGGGAAATAATCTCTAAGGGCATTCATAGTAATGTTGTTGTCAGGAACGGCGCGGATATAACTTGCAATAATGTTCTTAGCAGCATCATTTTCCTCAGAACTTCTATTAGAAGGATAGAATACCTCGCTAACTGACATATTATCACTTGTAATAGTTCCAGTCTTATCAACGCATAGCACATCAACTCTTGCTAAGGTTTCAACACTTCTCATGTCGTGGAGAAGAACTTTCTTCTGGGCAAGACGCATAGCACTTAGGGCTAAGGCTACAGTACATAGAAGATACAAACCTTCAGGAATCATACCAATAACTGCCCCAACCATTGACTGTACACTATCTGAATAACTCATCTCATTAACGCTGATTGATTGATATATAAGAAGTGCTCCAACAGGAATAACAACAATACCGGCAACAAGGATAATTCGCTCAATATCACGAATCATCTCTGACTTACCTTCCTTGGTCTTTTTTGCTTTTGCAGTTATCTGTGCTGCATAAGAATCTTCTCCTACTTTTGTGAGCTTTGCAACTAACTTACCAGATACTACGAAGCTTCCAGACTTAAGTTCGCTATCAGTAGTCTTCTGAATCTCATCTGCTTCACCTGTTAGAAGTGATTCATTAACACCTGCCTCACCAGATATAACAATTCCATCGGCAGGAATTTGTTGTCCGCTTTCCAGATGTATTACATCCCCTTCTACTAATTTGGTGGAGGCCACTTTGATTTCGTTGCCATCTCTTATGGCAGTGTATTCGCTAACATCTAACAGAGCTAATTTGTCCAGGACGAATTTTGAACGAAGCTGTTGTATAATACCAATTAGTGTATTGGCAATTATAATAGGTAAGAACATTAGGTTCTTAATTTCGCCCGTTGTAATTATGAGAGCTGTCAGTAATGCAAATATACCATTGAAATATGTGAATACATTTCTGAATATGATTCTTTTAATACTCATATCCGATTCGCTTTTTATGTAATTTGTTTTTCCTTGTGAAGTTAATTCGTCTACTTCTTGTGAAGAAAGACCTAGTTGCTGTTCTTGCATTAAATAATCCTTCTTTATATCAATTATATCTATAATAAGAATTATAACAAAAAATGGGTATAATTACTCACAAATATTTTAAATTATTCCTATTAATAATAGGACATGAGTATATAATGGTGTTATAATAATTATTAAATCTACTACATGGGGGTAGAATAAATGGATAGTACAAGTGTATATGATTTGCTTAAGAAAGTGTCGGAGAAGGAAATAACTGTAGAAGATGCGGCGCTTATTCTTAAGAAGGAACCATTTGAAGATATTGGATTTGCGAAAATAGATACTCATAGGAAAATTCGCCAGGGTTATGCTGAAGTTATTTATGGCGAGGGTAAGAATTCTGAGCAAATAATTGAGATTTGCAAGAAGATGATAGGCGCTGACGATAAGAATATCTTAATCACCAAATTGTCTAAAGAGAAGGCGGATGCTTTAAAGAAGGAATTTTATCTAGATTACAATGAAATGGGAAAGATAGGATTTATCGGCCAGAAGCCTACGCCCAACGGAGTAGGCAAAGTGGTGATTGCTGTTGCCGGCACTAGTGATATCCCTGTTGCTGAAGAAGCAGCATTTACATTAGAGGCACTAGGGAGCGAAGTGGTCAGACTATATGACGTAGGTGTTGCTGGGATACATAGATTACTATCCTGCGTTGATGATATTATGACTGCGTCAGTGATTATAGCAATTGCAGGAATGGAAGGAGCTCTTGCAAGTGTAGTGGGGGGATTAGCCGATTGCCCAGTTATTGCTGTACCTACAAGTGTGGGATATGGGGCTTCATTTAATGGCCTTTCCTCACTTCTTTCAATGCTTAATTCATGTGCTAGTGGAGTGAGTGTTGTTAATATTGATAATGGATTTGGAGCGGCGTATCAAGCTAATATGATTAATCATATAGGAGTAGATAGATGAAGACCCTTTATATAGAATGTAAAATGGGAGTGGCAGGTGATATGCTTACTGCTTCATTATTAGAACATGTTAATGAAGAAGAATTTGTAAAAAAGATTAATTCCCTTAATGTTCCCGGTGTATCATTTGAAGTAGAGAGAATTAAAAAAAGCTTTATAGAGGGTAATAAAGTACATGTTGTTATAAATGGTACAGAAGAGGGATTGGAGTCGAAAGAACATAATCATCATAGTCATCATACGCACACGTCTCTTGAAGATGTATCCGTATTAATTAATGCTATGGACTTGTCTGACAAAGTAAAGCATGATGCAATTAATGTATATAATTTAATTGCTAATGCAGAAAGCAGAGTCCATGGAACTTCAGTAAAGGATATACATTTTCATGAAGTGGGAACAATAGATGCAATAGTAGATGTTGTAAGTGTATGTCTTCTTATGGATATGATTTCACCAGATAGAATAATAGCTTCTCCTATTAATGTGGGCTCGGGAATGGTCGAATGTGCTCATGGTATTCTTCCTGTTCCTGCTCCTGCAACGGCACTACTTTTAGAGGGGATTCCAATGTATACAGACCATGACATTAACACAGAACTGTGTACGCCTACAGGCGCTGCACTAATTAAGTATTTTGTCAGTGAATATGGAAATATACCAGTTATTAATACGAATAGTATAGGTTATGGATTTGGAACGAAAGAATTCAAGAAACTTAATTGTGTTCGTACATTTCTTGGGGAAGAAAGTATAGGAAGTCAGGATACAGTTGTAGAACTTAGATGTAATATAGATGATATGACTGGTGAAGACGTGGGTTTTTTCATTGAGAAAGTCTTAGAAGAAGGTGCATTGGATGCATTTTCAACTCCTGTTTATATGAAGAAGAATAGACCTGGCATACTTCTTACTGTAATGTGTAAAGAAGATATGATAGAAAAAATGCTACAATACATTTTTCGTTACACAACTACAATAGGTGTAAGACAATCAATATGCAATAGATTCATTCTTGATAGAGAAGAAGAAATTATTGAGACTGAATACGGCACAGTTAGGATAAAGAAGGTCAGTGGTTATGGTACATCTAGAGTTAAGCCGGAGTATGAAGATATTAAGAGAATCGCTAATGAGAGGAATGTAAGTCCAAAAGAAATAAGAGAAGATTTAAATATTTAGACAAATGATATATGTATTATTTACGTAAAAAAGGGGGGAAAGACAAACATGGACCAAAATGAAAGAATTAAAGCAATTGTAGAGAAACAAAGAGAATTCTTCTATACCAACAAGACGCTTGATATTGATTTTAGAATTAAAATGCTTATGCGTCTTCGCCGGGCAGTAATATCTCATGAAAGAGATTTGCAAAGAGCATTAGAAGATGATCTGGGAAGAGATTCTGTTGAAGCATACTTTTGCGATATAGGAAGTCTTGTTTTGGAGATTAATGAGACAATTAAGGGATTAAGAAGATGGGCAAGGCCAGAGACGCATTTTAGTGGAATTCAGTGTTTTCCAAGTGTGTTAACAAGAGTATATAAAATGCCATACGGAGTAACTCTTATTATTAGTCCTTTTAATTTTCCTATACTTTTGTCTCTAGGTGTTCTTGCTGCAAGTATTGCAGGAGGTAATACGGCGGTAATTAAGGCTAGTTCTAAGTCTAAGAACTGCACTAAGATAATGAAGAAGATTATTAAGGAGACATTTCCTGGAAAATATGTAACTGTTCTAGGAGGTGGACATGATATAGCCGATATTTGTCTAGAACAGAGATTTGATAAGATTTTCTATACAGGTTCTCCTAAGATCGGAAAACATGTACTTGAGAAAGCATCTAAGAATCTTACACCTGTTGCTCTTGAACTTGGTGGTGAGACAGGTAATTATTGCATTATTAGAAAGGATGCTAATATTAAAGATGCTGCTAGAAAAGTTGCATTCTTTAAGGCTTTAAATAGTGGACAGATTTGTATTAATGTTAATCAGGTCGCTGTTGCTAAGGAAGTTGCTAATGAGTTTGTGGTAGAGCTGAAGAAAGCATTTAATAAACAACTTGGTAAAGAGCCTTTATATAATAGTGAATATCCTCGCCTTATTACTGAACGGGCATATGATAAATGTGAGACAGAGGCTAATAAGTATAAAGACAGAATAGTATATGGTGGACAAGGAAATAAAGCATCTTTGAAATTTGAGCCAACAGTTATTTATCCAGTAGATATAGAGGAGGACATTGTTAATAAGGAATTATTCTCTCCACTTCTCCCTGTAATACCTTATGAAGATAGCAAGATAGATGATCTTCTTGATGTAATTAAGAGAAGAGAGAAAGGACTTGCCCTTTATTTATTTACTGAAGATATAGAGTGGGCTGACAAAACAATGAGAACTATGCAGTATGGTGGAGGATGTATTAACGAAGTATGTCTTCACATGATGGTTAAGGGAGTTCCATTCAATGGTGTAGGTCATTCTGGTATGGGTGCATATCATGGAGAATGGGGATTCAAGGAATTTACTCATCCTCAAACAGTATTGTTTGGTTCATCAAAGTGGAATCTTTCTATGAGAGAACATCCTTATAGAGAATGGAAGAATTTGATGATAAGATTATTTGAGAAATAATAATAGACAAATTGTGATATAATGAATATAATTCTATGTTAACAGTTTGGTGTGTACTGTTAAAGCATGCGGGGTAGTTTATGGAGAGGTATCAGTTTAGTGAAGAAGAACGAAAGTTTATAGAAAGAAGTAGTATTCCTTTCGCAATATACCAGTTTATTGATAAGAGAGTAGTTACGGTTGCTTTATCTGAAGGTCATAGACAACTTATTGGAACGGATACAATAGAGGAAGCAATGGCATTAATGGATGATGATATGTATAGGGATATCCATCCAGATGATATTGCTAAGACCGCAAGCGCAGCTCTGAAATTCGCTACAGAAGATGCAAAGTACGATGTATTATATCGTCTTAAGCATGGTGACGAATGGCTTGTTATACATTCTACTGGTCGTCATGTATATACAGAGGATGGAGTGCGTCTTGCAGAGGTTAGCTATACTAATGAAGGAGTATATGATCCTAATGTTCATTCATGCATGTTGTCTCTAGATCATTTTCACGAGATGTATTTTCAGAATAAGGGTATTTTGGATAAGACAAGCTTTGATTATCTTACTGGACTTCCTGATATGAACTACTTCTTTGAACTTGCAGAGACTGCACATGAGAAAGCCACAAGACAAGGTAAATATTTATCAATGGTTTTCTTAGACCTTAATGGCATGCAGGTATTTAACCAAAGCTATGGTTATAAGGAAGGGGATAACCTTATTAAAGCTATGGGTAGACTCCTTGCTAGTACATTTACAAGTGAGAATTGTTGTCGTACAACTGCAGATCATTTTGTCTTCTATGATTTCACAGAAGGACTAGATAAGAAAATAGAGAAACTGATAGAGGATGCTAAGACTATAAATAGTGGCAGGACACTTCCTGTAAAAATTGGTATATATAATTCTGCAATTCAAAATGTTAATGCAGCTACCGCAACTGACAGGGCGAAAATTGCATGTGACACTTGTGGCAGTGTATATGAGTCTTCTGCTAATTACTTTGACATGAAAATGTTAAAGCAGTTTGAAGATAGAAAATATGTCTTTGAGAATCTTGATAGAGCTTTAGACGAAGGGTGGATTAAAGTATACTATCAACCAATTGTAAGAACTGCTAATGAGAAAGTGTGTGATGAAGAAGCATTAGTCAGATGGGACGATCCCAAGAAGGGTCTTATGTCACCAGCTGAATTTATACCAATTCTCGAAGATGCCAAAATAGTATATAAATTAGATCTTTATGTACTTGATAAGGTATTAGAGAAATTAAAACGGCAAATGGAACTTGGACTTTATGTTGTTCCTAATTCTATTAATCTGTCACGTACTGATTTCTATGCCTGTGATATTGTTGAAGAGATAAGAAGTAGAGTTGATAAATCAGGGGTAGATAGAAATAGAATTACAATAGAGATAACGGAAAGTATCATCATGAAAGATATGGAGTTTATGATGGTGCAGGTTAATAGATTTAGAGAGCTTGGATTTAAGGTGTGGCTTGATGATTTTGGAAGCGGTTTTTCTGCTCCTGATGTACTTCAGAAAGTTCATTTTGATGTTGTAAAACTCGATAAAGTATTTATAGATCAGATTGAGGATAATGAAGAGAGCCGTGTTATAATTACAGAATTAATAAGGCTATCAAGTGGTCTTGGATGTGAGACTGTTGCAGAAGGAGTAGAGACTAAGGGACAATTAGATTTCCTTAACGAGATTGGATGTACCAGAATACAAGGTTTCTACTATTGCAAGCCTATTACTCATGATGAGATCTTTATGAGATATCAGAAGGGAACACAGATAGGATTTGAGAATCCTGATGAATCTGAATACTATGAGACCCTTGGAAATGTTAATCTGTATGATGTATCTTTTGCATCGGAAGAAGACAATGAGGCACTACATGATTATTTTAATACGATGCCCATGGTTATTCTTGAAATTGATGATGAAGAGATTAGTCTTGCAAGAGGCAATAAATCCTTTAGGGAGTTTATGGCTAGACACTACAAAGAGATATATGATGTCAAGCATGATAAGTTCTCACATGTTAAGACTATATTAAGTGGAACATTTCTTGAGGCTTTAGTGGAGTGTAAAGACAATGGTAAGCCAGTGGTTGTAGAGACAAGAACGAGAAGCAATGGCGTTGTTAATGTTCTTGTTAGAAAGATTGCAACCAATCCGGTTACAGGAGTAGTCGCTCTTGCCTTAACAATACTTGGCTATGTTGATGATGATGCAGAGATTAGACATAAAGAAGCTATTGAAAGAATTAATAAGGAAAGGAAAACTTATGCAAGGGTATCGGCTCTATTTGGGGATGTGTACTGCATTTACAATGTGGACCCGGTAACAGATAGGTATTTCCAATTTGCATTAGAAGATAGATATACTGATATGAGAATTGATATAGAAGGAGAGAACTTCTTTGATAATCTCTTGAAATACGGTTTGAGTATGGTATATGAAGATGACAGAGAAGCTTTCAAAAGCGAAGTTTCAAAGGAAATAATACTTAATGAAGTGCAAAAGAAAGGTATGTTTTCTTATGGAACAAGACTTGTGGTTGAAGGGGAAATCAGATTTGTAGCAATTAGAGCAACTATGATTGAAGAAGATGAAGGCCGTCAATTAGTTGTTGGTGTAATTGATATTAATGAGCAAGTCAAGAAGGATCTTGAGTATTCTAAGAATCTAAATGTTGCGCGAGCTATGGCTAATCGTGATACATTGACGGGAGTTAAGAACAAGCATGCATATGTTGATATGGAGATTAAGCTTAATAAACAAATTGAGGAGGGGGAAGAGGTAAAGTTTGCCTTGACTGTATTTGACCTTAATGGTCTAAAAGAGATTAATGATACATTTGGTCATCAGGAAGGTGATAAATATATTAGAGAGGGTTGTAAGACAATATGCAATGTCTTTAAACACAGTCCGGTTTTTCGAATAGGTGGTGATGAATTCGCTGTTATTTCGGAAAATGAAGATTATGATAATATCATTAATCTCGTAAAACAATTTGATGGTATTAATGTTAGAAATAAAAAAGAGAATAAAGTAGTTGTCGCTGTTGGAATGGCAAAGTATAATGGTGACAGAAGTGTTGGAGCAGTATTTGCCCGTGCAGATAAGAATATGTATTCTAACAAGAAACTATTGAAAAATGAAAAAATATTATAAAGATATATTTTTAAGGGGAGATGAGACAGGGTATAACAGACTAGTGAAAAGGAAAAGAAAATGAAAGAATTTGATATCCAAGAGTACATGACAAAAGGTGTGGAAAGAGTTGTAAAGGATGCAATTAAAGCCACAGTCAAAGACCCTAAAGGCAGCGCATTTATGATGAGGTTTGCTACAGCAAGTAAGAAGGCTTCTAAAAAAAGAAGAAATAGTGAAGATAATGGAGTACATATTCCACCCTTTTTAATTGCTAGTATTACTAGTAGTTGCAATCTACACTGCGCTGGATGTTATTCAAGAACAAATCATCAGACAGAAGATTGTGCACCTAAGAATCAGCTTACTGATGAAGAATGGAAGAAGATATTTAAAGAGGCAAATGAAATAGGAGTAAGTTTTATCCTTCTTGCAGGAGGTGAGCCTCTGATTCGAAAAGATGTAATTAAGACAGCAGGAGAATTCGAAGATATAATGTTCCCTGTCTTTACTAATGGAGTATTTGTTGACGACGAGTACTATAATCTCTTTCTTAAGAAAAGAAATATAATTCCTATAATGAGTATAGAGGGAGGAAAAGAAGCTACAGATTCAAGACGTGGAGAAGGAATATATGACAGGCTTATAGCCAACATGGATAAATTCCACGAGAAGAATCTTATATATGGATGTTCTGTTACAGTGACAACAGAGAATATTAAGGACGTTGTATCAGAAGATTTTATATCATCTCTAAGTAGTAGAGGATGTAAAGCTGTCATATTCGTAGAATATGTTCCTGTTACAGAAGAAAGTAAAGAGCTTGCAATTGGTGATAAAGAGAGAGAATTCTTCTCTAGGGAATTAGATAGACTAAGAGAAGAACATGATGAAATGGTTTTTGTATCATTCCCAGGAGATGAGAAAAGTTCAGGAGGATGTATTGCAGCAGGAAGAGGTTTCTTCCATATTAATTCCCATGGTGGAGCAGAGCCTTGTCCTTTCTCACCATATTCAGATATTAACGTAAGAGATACTTCTCTAAAGGATGCAGTTAATTCCAAATTATTTAGAGCCCTGCAGGCGCAAGATATTCTTAAGGATGATCACGATGGTGGATGTGTATTGTTTGAGAAAAAAGAAGAAGTAGAAAGAATAATTAATAGTTATTATTAAGAAAAAACATAGGAAGTAGTACTATGTTAGTCCTTTATTATTGCTTTACGCTATGATAGAATTGTATCTAAATTAGAACAATAATAGGTTGTTATTTGAGAAGGAGGCAATTATGGTGAGTAAAAGAAAAGCACTTTTATCTATTGCTTTAGTTCTTGTTCTTGCAATCGGAATAATATTTCCAATTGGACTAAGACAGGTTAGAGCAGATAATAGTGTCAATGTTTCGTTTGGAAATGGAAGAGTACAGGTGGAATCAGGAAATCAAACTGTAACATATAATGTGGACGGAACAAATGTTGCTATAACTGTTACAGCAGAAATTAATGTAAATAATAACAATACTGCATCAATTACAATTAATAATGGTGGTGAACTAAATGGCATTACTGTTGGTGATACATTTAATCCTGATACAATGGAGATAAAGTTAAGTGCGCAAGATGGATTCAATGCAAGTCTCTCATGGGAAAATAATGTATTGAAGAATCCAAGTGGTGGAATACCTATGGATAAAGGTACATTAAGCTTTACCATTGATAAAAAAGAAGGGGGCAGCGATGATTCTTCCCAGGGTAATCATGAATATAATCCTAACGGAGATACTGTATATTTTGTATGGTTAGATGGTTCTAATGTATATTCCCACGCAATTGATAAAGTTATTGGCGTAGATAATAGAATTAATTATGTTCCTCTTTCGACTGTTAAGGATGATGTTACAGGTACAGCATATGATATGAGTAATGGAGAGTATGAATTCTGCTGGCAGGCAATTATTAATGGTGCTAACCAGACTACATTGCGAGACTACATGGATTCTGATGAATTTAAGAATGCTTTTGATAAAAGAGAAGCATTAAAAGAAGCAGGCTTTGCAATTAATCCAGCAATCAACCAATATGATGCTAAGAGAAACAGTACAATTGTAACAAATGGTGATAGAGAGTTTAGAGTTGTAATATATAATGCTGATACCTTTGAGGGAGTTCAATTCTCACAAAACCCTGAAGCTTACACATATTTCCCATCATTTTGGGATTCTACATTCTATACAGGAATGCTTGATATATCAGGAACAACCAGAGATAATCCTGCAGAGTATAATACATTCGTATTAGAGCCAACAATTAAATTTAGTATGGCCGATAATTCTAATAGTCCAATAACAAGTCTTGAGGCACTTGATGTTCCGAGTGGTGCTGTAACAATCACAGGAAGTGGAACGACTGGATACAATATTAGATTTGCATCACACTTCTTTGACAATGTGGTATTTAGAGCCACATCAGCAAATGGAACATACTATATCAAGATTAATAGAGCTGCACTTTCTATAAAAGATGATTTTGGACCAGAGACAACTAATCCGCAGGTAATAGCTGATTTATATTATGACGAATCTGAGTCTTATACTGATTATGATGTATACGCAACTATTATAGGTGTGGACGGTACAGCTACCCTCCAGAAAGCTGAAGTTATTATTGGAGAAGATGAGGGTGGTGATAGGGCTACAGGATATGAAGTTGCCGGAGGAAAAGGTCTTAAGAAAGCAAGCTTTGCCGTTTCTGCTAGTAGAGATACGGTAGCTAGTGTAAGATTCAATGTAACTAAGGCTGGCGCTCTTAATTCTGGAACATACGGAGGAACATATGCTGGTTCTAATGATGGTACAGAATATAATATAGCAAGTCGTAGGACGATTTATTAAGGAGGGTAATAATATGAAGAGAATTATAAGAAGAATTGTACCTATCCTTGTAATGGCAATGATACTTGCACTTCCTATGGTTTCATTTGCAGCTAATGGTAGGGTTACTGACCTTGAGTCGAAATCACAGAACGGAATAGTTACTATTAATGGTAAATCATCAGAAGCGTTGTCTGTTGCAATTTTTGTATATGATGAAAGTGGACAGAATCTACTTGATGTTGGTTCTGCAGTTGTAAATGATGATAAGACATTTACAAGAACCATAACACTTCCTGATGGAAAGTATCTTGTCAAAGTTGCAGATTATGAGGGAGGCGATTTTGCTCAGACAATTACAACGACATCTGCTTCGTCTTCGAATGGCACAGACCCGGTAGCAGTCAAGAGTTCTAAGACAGATGATATGAATAATCCATATCTTTGGATAGGAATAATTGGTGGAACACTTTTAGTGGGAAGCGGAGCAATAGTTTATAGAATTACTAGAGTATAAATATGTAGCAAAATATGTTAAAATGGCTCTTGCAATGCAAGGGTCATTTTTGAATTGTTATATAGGATAAAGAAAATGAGAAAAAAGTCTAAATTAAAAAAATCTGATGTAGTAATAATCATAATTCTATCAATTTGTATAATTGCTGCCGCAGTTGCTTTGTATATGTATTATTCTATCTCAAATGATTATGAGAAGTCGGATGTATTATATGAGAATACAGTAACAGATTATACAGTGAGGAATGGTGATATGTCAGCTCCTTGGTACGAGATGCTAGGGGTTAATATGAAGGGGTTAAAAGAAAAAAATAGTGAAATTATAGGATGGCTCTTTTTTGAAAACGAAGATATAAGTTATCCTATACTTAGAAGCGAAGATAATGAGAAATATTATAGAACTGCATATGATAATACAAAGGCTAGTGCAGGTTCTATATTTATGGAGAGTCTCAATACCCCGGATTTTAGTGATTTACACACTATTATTTATGGACATAATATGAAGAATCTTTCTATGTTTGGAAAGCTCAAATATTATAAAGAAAACGACGATTATTATGATTCTCATAAATATTTTCAGATAATAATGCCAGATAGGAAATATAGGTATGAAGTCATTGCATATAAGGATGTAGATGCAGAAGGTGATTTCTATACTATATATAAACAGGACTCTAAAGATTTCAAGAACTTTATAGAAGATAAGATATTAAAGGGGTCTCTTATAAATAATAATGTAGAATTAAATGACGATTCACAGATAGTATCATTATCGACATGTACCGCAAGTGATGAGAAGAGATTTGCTGTCTCGGCAGTTAAGATTGATGAAAGAGAAATGGATTCTTATTATATTCCAGAAAGAGTTAAGGAAATCAAAACTGAGAGTAAAAATGTTAATTATCTTATTCTAATACTTGGAAGCATATTTATTCTAGTTGATATAGGAGTAATTATCTGGATAGTTGTTAAGAGTAGACATGCGTAGTTGACGCATATTCGAAAAGGGGCTATAATACTTGATGTTTTTTAGTACCGATTTTAGAGGTGTATAGATGTATTATGTAAGAACAGAAGCTGAATTTGATTCTACTCATTTCCTTAAAGACTATGATGGCAAATGTGGTAACATTCATGGACATCGCTGGAGAGTAGTGGTTGAAGTAAAAAGCGAGAAATTAAAAGAAGATGTTCAGTGCAAGGGAATGGTAATTGACTTTGCTGATCTGAAAGATGAACTTAATAAATTATGTGATGAATTTGATCATGTCTTTATATATGAGAAAGGATCCTTAAAAGAGGCTACAATAAAGGCTTTACACGATGAAGGCTTCATTATAAAAGAGGTTGATTTTAGAGCTACGGCAGAATGCTTT
Source organism: Lachnospiraceae bacterium (assembly GCA_015057165.1). Classification (GTDB taxonomy): domain Bacteria; phylum Bacillota; class Clostridia; order Lachnospirales; family Lachnospiraceae; genus RUG191. The sequence goes on from SVEY01000017.1 coordinate 41,890, forward strand.
GCTAAGCATTTCTATGATGAAATGACTAAGGCAGGATTCAATATTAATAGAATTGAAGTATATGAGACTCCAAATAATTGCGCTATTTACGAGGAATAATTAAGAGCTATGCAGGTTGTTGAGAAATTCGTAAGTATAAATGGAGAAGGCTTAAGAGCTGGTGAGCTTGCAGTTTTTATTAGATTTAAAGGTTGCAATCTCTCTTGTAGTTATTGTGATACCACTTGGGCTAATGAGAAGGAATGTCCTTATGAAGAAATGAGTCCACTAGATATCTTTAATTATATAAAGTCAACAAAAGTAAGAAATGTAACTCTTACAGGAGGAGAGCCCCTTCTTCAGAAAGATATAGATAAACTAATAGATTTAATAGAAGATGACCATAATATAAGAATCGAAATTGAGACAAATGGAGCAGTTGATATAAGAAGATTTTCATCTGATAAAGTAACATTTACAATGGATTATAAGCTTCCACAAAGTGGTATGGAAGAGAAAATGTTGCTAGAGAATTTCTCCTTCATAAAAGAAAAAGATACTGTTAAATTTGTGGCATCATCGAAAGAAGATTTAGATAAGGCTTATGATATAATTAAGAAGTATTCATTGATAGAGAAATGTCATGTGTATTTTAGTCCGGTTTTTGGTAAGATAGAACCGGATGAAATTGTTGATTATATGATAAGCAATAACATGAATGATATTAGACTTCAGATTCAGATGCATAAAGTAATCTGGGATCCTGAAAAGAGAGGTGTATAGAATGATAGATACCAAGGCTATTGAAGAAAATATAAGAGGAATACTGGTTGCTCTTGGAGATGATCCAGAGAGAGAAGGCTTGAAAGATACACCTAGAAGAGTTGCTAGAATGTATCAGGAAGTGTTCGAGGGTATGAATTATACCAATCACGAAATAGCTGAGATGTTTAATACTACATTTGAAGAAGGTATAGATGATGATGGAGCAGATATGGTAGGCCGAGTAGTTGTTATGAGAGATATTGACATTTTCTCATATTGCGAGCATCATCTTGCACTTATGTATGATATGAAGGTTAATGTTGCATACATTCCTAAGGGAAAGGTAATAGGTCTATCTAAGATTGCGCGAGTATGTGACATGGTTGCCAGAAGACTTCAATTACAAGAGAAGATAGGAAAAGATATAGCAGATGTAATAAGTGAAATCACTGGCTCAGAAGATGTGGCAGTGACAATAGAAGGGTGTCATAGTTGCGTAAATGCCAGAGGAATAAAGAAGAATAATACCAAGACATTTACTGCAGAACTAAGAGGAGAATTTAAGAGAGATCCAAATCTTCAGGTGTATGTGAGGTAGCAACATGAAGGCATTGGTATTATCAAGTGGGGGAATTGATTCCACAACAGCCCTTGCGATTGCTGTCCATAAATACGGACATGATAATGTGGTCGCTCTTTCCATGTCTTACGGACAGAAGCATGATAAAGAGATTGAAGCTGCAAAGAAAGTAGCAGATTATTACAATGTGGAATTATTATCCTTAGACCTTAGTAAGATATTTGAGTACAGCAATTCGTCTCTTCTTAAGCAATCAACGGAAGATATTCCTAAAGAAAGCTATTCTAACCAGATAGAAGAAACTAAAGGGGAGAAACCTGTTAGTACTTATGTGCCATTTAGGAATGGGCTTTTTTTATCGACTGCGGCAAGTATAGCTCTAAGTAAGGATTGTTCAGTGATTTACTATGGTGCTCATAGTGATGATGCGGCTGGTTTTGCATATCCTGATTGCTCTGATGTATTTAATAATGCAATGAATACGGCGATTTATGAAGGTTCAGGTCATCAGCTTAAGATTGAGGCACCGTTTATCAATATGAATAAAGCACATGTTGTGAAAAAGGGATTAGAACTTGGTGTTCCATATGAACTTACATGGTCGTGTTATGAAGGAGGAGACAAGCCTTGTGGCAAGTGTGGAACTTGTATAGATAGACAAGCGGCATTTGAAGCTAATGGGATAACAGATCCTGCTTTGTGATTGTATAATACATAAGCTAATAGAATTATATATCTGATAGGAAAGGAAGATTAATGAGAGAGAAGGAGAATCTTACGCTTCTTGGTAATAAAGAAAATGATTACTCTGGTGAGTATAATCCAGATATTCTAGAAACATTTGAGAACAAGCATAAAGACAATGATTATTTTGTGAAATTTAATTGTCCGGAATTTACATCCCTTTGTCCAATAACAGGGCAGCCTGATTTTGCAACTATTACCATATCATATGTTCCTAACGAGCAAATGGTAGAGAGTAAAAGTCTGAAGCTGTATCTGTTCTCATACAGGAACAAGGGAGATTTTCATGAGGATTGTGTTAATACAATCATGAAGGATTTGATTAAGAAGATGAATCCAAAATACATTGAGGTATTAGGTCGATTTCTTCCAAGAGGAGGCATATCAATTGATCCGTATTGTAACTATGGTATGCCCGGCACAAAATGGGAAGAACTTGCATGGCAGAGACTATCACATCATGATATGAATCCAGAAGTTGTTGATAATAGATAGAGGGCATATTAGTATTACAGAGGGCGAGGTGATTATTATGACAGAAATGGAAGCTGTTAGAAGTAGACATTCAGTAAGAAAGTATCAAGATAAGCGAATAGAAAAAGAACAGATTAAATGTTTAGAGAAGAAGATAGAAGAATTGAATGAAGAAGGAAATATACATCTCCAATTTATCGAAGATTCTGCTAGTACATTTAGCAAGCTATTTAATAAGAGTGTTGGACTTGGAAGCGCACCAAGTGTTATTGCGTGCGTTGGTCCAGATGATGATACTTTAGATGAAAGAATTGGATACTATGGTCAGAAATTAGTTATATATGCTCAGCAGTTAGGGCTAAATACCTGTTGGGTTGGAACATTTAATCGTAAAAAGATTCCAGTTGAAATATCAGATGGTGAAAGACTCGTAATTGCAATTGCAATTGGCTATGGACAGACTCAGGGAAAGCAAAGAAAGACAAAGACTGCAGATGAAGTTGTAATAGACTTAAAAGAAGTTCCGGATTGGTTTCATGCAGGAGTTGAAGCTGCTCTTCTTGCACCAACAGCTATTAATCAGCAAAAGTTCGAGATAATATATAATGAGAATGAAGAAGTTGAATTCAAAGACTTAGGTGGAGTTCTAAGTAAGATTGACATTGGAATCGTTAAATGTAACTTTGAAATAGGAGTTGCTGATTATAAGAGTCATTATGATAATGCATAATATAAGCCCCGTCTAATATATAGTCTTCCTCAACTGAGCAAAGCTCAATGTTTCGTAAGACTACATATTAGATGTTAGGTACAAAATCTATTTCCTTATAAACGCTTAAGTGCTCTACGTAGTCTTGGCCCTGCAATTGCAGCAATTGCAATTTTAATTGCATCCGCCCATACAAAAGGAATAACACCAGCAAGTAGTGCTTCCCAGAATGTCATATGACCTTGATATGCAAGCCAGGCTGTACCAAGTGCATAACATAGTAATGTGCCAACAGCCATTCCGATAATATGCATATATACCTTGTCTTCGAAATGTTCAATAGCAAAGCCTGTACATAGGACTACGAATATGAATCCAATAATGTATCCGCCTGTAGGTCCAATTAGTACATTGAATCCACCTTTGAAATTAGAAAATACTGGAAGACCAACGAAGCCAATAAGCATGTACAATAAAAGGGACACCATTCCCCGCTTTAAACCAATGGCATATACAGATATAAAAATTGCAAGAATCGTCAAACTAATAGGTACTGGGCCAATAGGAATTGACAATGGTCCAATAATACAGGTTATAGCTGTTGATAAAGCAATAAATGTTAATGTCTGTGCTTTTGGAGACATTTTCTTTTTTTCTTTTAAATTATTTGAATTTGTTTCTTCCATTGATAGAACATCTCCTTTATTAGAATTATTATATAGTCTTTAGAAGTAACTTACTCTGACATTTTTGCCCATTTTTCTCAGGCAGTCTGTTAATTCTTCTACTAGTTTCATTTTAATATCAATTGATAAAGTGGTCTGGGCAATCTGGTGTGCTGGATTAATAGCCTGTCCTACAAAGAAATCAATATCAGTTGCTTCTTCAAATAGCAGTCTGCTAATCTGGGCAGCACCATTATTGTTAAATCCCCAGAATTGATATAATTCATTTTTTCCTAAGGCATCCTTTGCATATTCTAACACTTTATTAATTGTAATGGTACCCTCTGTAACAAGATCAATACCTTCTATTTTAGATATTGGAGGTATGCCATCGGCGCCACTTCCTGATATTGCCACAAGTGGAGCACCAAGATGTTCCGATGCAATCTTAGATGTTGTGCCACCACATATTATATGTTTGCCTTCTTTTGAGAAGAATAGATTCATCATTCGTGAGCAGTCATCTCTGCTACGAGGAGGACCATATAATATATTAACTTGTTCTCTGGGTCTGATTTTGACAACACAGGCTGTAGCATCATCTAATGGATTAGAATCGTATTCTTGATAGACCTGGTCTATTAACATTGTGGCAAGGGTCTTGGCATTATAATCCACCATTGCTATAACCTTCATGAAGTCAGCAATGTCATCAGGCCCCCATTCATAATTGTAACTTTTGTCTGGACTTGCATAAGGACAGCCATCACTCATTGCAGTAATAACATCATTAGGTTGAAGCTTAACTGTGGCAGAATATATTTTCTTGTCTTCAATGAGAAGTTCCTGCTTGGGATAATCGTATATCTCACCATCTCTTATATATATTACCGCAGGGTTGTCGTATTCAATAATATCCACTGTTTCATTATCTAGTATGTGAAGTATTGTAAATGTTGAATAGGCAACTCCATGTTCCGAATTAATAGGAAGAGTAGCGGCAATTGTAGATACACATTCTTCTAATGGAAGACCTTGAGCAATCATTGTAGATATAATTTTAGATGTAAGTGTTGAAAGAATACTTGCTTTTACACCACTTCCCAATCCATCTGCTAATACCACAACGCTGGAATTATCGTCTTGCTTAACTATATCAACATGGTCTCCGCATAACTGTTCGCCTTTATGGTTTATACTTTTGTATCCTATGTCCGCATATAGATCATTCATCGCTAATAGACTCCTTTAACTTTGTAAGAGCAATCTTTGTTTCTGCAGTAGTTTCTCCGAGTAAAGATGCAATTTCCTGTACGATACGCATTTGTTTGTCTACTACTTTGTCAGCAATTTCGATTGTTTGTTTGCTGATATTTTCCTTCTTGACACGTTGAGTCTCTTCTTTACTTACGTCATGAAGAATACAGAGAAGCAATCTGTAATTCTTATCATATACAATGGTTTTCTCCACGTATTTCCTATACTCTGACAGATACTCATGCTTATTTCTAATTACCTTACCATCATATAATGCTGTTATAAAGTCTGTTGTATCAAGGAGATTAACAACATTTTCACCAAGAATATCTTTGTCGTCTTTTAGATTAAATATCTTAAGTGCATTTTTGTTGATTTGTTGGACTTCTAGGCTTTCGTTAAGAATAATAATTCCATTAGGTGTAATTCTTGTAATTGTATCTGTGAAGTTCTCTGCTCTATCCATAAGGTAAGGAAGACACATTGAGATTTCGGCTTTGCCTTCTATTACTGCGATAGCTTTTTCTCTGCAGGTATTATATCCACAGGTACCACAATTTAATTCGTCAGAACTAGAGTATTTGCCCATCTGTTTCATTATTTCTTTAATCTCTTTCTCTGATGGATTAGCTCCTGATTGTGTGATTATATCAAATTGTTTGATTAAGTCGATTTGCTCCGGCTGTTCTACGTTGAAATCCTTATCACCTGCATAATCTATTACATCTTTGTAGTGTCTTATTGGCGAATTGCGATATTTCTCCATAATTGGACCACCAATACAGCTGCCAACGCAGGCGGACATTTCAATAAAACATTTATGAATGTTTCCATTTTTGATATCTTTTAGAGCGGCAATACAATTATCTACGCCATCTAGTGCAAGATAGGTGTAGTCTTGATTCTTCTTCTCCATAGTCTTTAGGATTCCACCCGTTGTAGGAAATAACCTTGCTTTAGATTCTTCGGTATCGTCAATATCCATATCCAGAGCAATATCTTCCTCAGCAAACCATTTGGATAGTTCTTCGAATGTTAAAACTGCGTCTACAATTCCTTCATAGTGTTCTGCTTCATCTTTCTTTGATACGCAAGGCCCTATGAAAACTGTCTTGGCATTTGGATTTCTTCTTTTAATATCTTTACAGTGAGCTTGCATTGGTGATAATGTGTCGGCCAAGTGATTAATCAGTTCTGGGAAATGTTTCTGTATAAGTAGGTTGATTGAATGGCAGCAGGAACTTATGATAACGTCTTTCTCGCTTCCCTCACACATTTTGTCATATTCTCTTTTGACAATGGTAGCACCTATAGCTGTTTCTTCAGCTTCAGTAAAGCCTAATTTCTTAAGAGCAGTACGCATAGAGTTGATACCAGACCCCTCGAAATTAGCAATAAAAGAAGGCGCAAGAGATGCTATAACAGGATCGCCACTTTGAATAAGAACTTTGACTTTCTCTGTTTCATCTACTATTTGTTTTGCATCCTGCGGGCATACAACGAAACAATGGCCGCATAATATACATTCATTACTTATTATGTATGCCTGATTACCAGAGAAACGAATTGATTTAACAGGACAATGCCTTATACATTTGTGACAATTTTTACAATTCGACTTTTTGAGAGTAAGAAAATCCATTAAGTTTTCCTCCTATACAAATTACATTTCACCCTATAGAAAATTATATAGAATAAATTAATTAAAAGCAATGAAGTGAATTAGAAAAATAGACACAATATACAAAACGGGAATGTGTTGTGATATAATAGAAACAATATGATGGGGGATGGAGATTTTATTTTTCATCAATGGGGGGAAATATGGAAGATAATAATCGAAAAGGTATCAAAATTAAATCAGGCACATGGTACGAAGAGCTTAAAGATAACGGCAGAATAGAAAATATATACTATTCTGATGAAATGCTTGATATGCTAGGGTATACTCATGAAGAGTTTCCTGATACATTAGAGGCTTTGATAGAGCATATTCATCCTGATGATGTTGGAATAATGATGACTGGTGCTGTGGACGCAGCAACTAGAGTTATTGATGGATATGATGTGCAATATAGAATTAGGAATAAAGAAGGAAAATATATTCTTGTTAATGCAACAGGTAAGTTTATAGAGACCCCGGAAGGCAGACCTAATGTTATGCATGGTGCGATGATTGACTTGTCGCAGATATATGAAAGTGATTCTGGTGATAATGAGAGTGTGGCTAGTTCTGAACTTATAGATGCGGTTTTTCAGATTATGGGGGCAGCTCGCTGGCAGGCAGTATATAATGAGAAGGGTGAGACGAGATCCATTTATTATTCTGATGAATTCAGGAAGATGCTGGGATATGAATCCATCGACGAATTTGCCAATACGGCAGAGGCGTTATTGGATAATGTGTATCCTGATGATAGGGTTAAGGTTGAGAGATTTATATACAAGGTTGAGATCACTAACGAAATTGACAGAGTCTTTGAGTCAGAATATAGGATATATAGAAAAAATGGTTCTGTTATATGGCTTAGGGTTTTGTGCAAGAAGCTATTCAATATGAATGGAACTCCAAGTGAAGCAATTGGAGTTGCAATAGATGTAACTAATGACAAGCTTGCTGAGAGACAGAGGCACTTGGTTGATATTTTGTCGAGAGATTTTACATCAGTATGGTATATTAGTGCCAGGTCTCACAAGATGACTCTTGTTCAGCAAAATGACAGAAGAACAACGACTTCTTCGGCTATAAGCGAAGGGATTCAATATAATTCATATGAGAAAATGTTTTCTGATTATATTGATAAATACGTTGATGAAGTCGATAAAGAGAGAGTTAGAAAAGAGGTTGCATTTGGTAATCTCATAACCAGAGTCAAAGAAGGAGAACTTTATCCTATTAATTATCTTAGAGATAATCTTGATGGAAGTAAGAGTTATTTTCAGATTTGTTTTGCAAGAGTTGTTCATAATACAGGTAAATTGTATTTTGCATGTGGATTCAGAGATATTGACAACATGATTCGCTCTGAGATGGAACAGGCGGAAGAAGCCAACAAAGCAAAGTCTAACTTCCTCTTTAATATGAGTCATGATATTCGTACGCCGATGAATGCAATAATTGGATTTACAGAGCTCGCCATGAAGAAGAAGGATGATAGTGAGCTTCTCGATAATTATCTTAATAATATATACGCTTCCAGCAGGAGCCTTCTTAATATTCTTAATAGTGTATTAGAGATGGCTAAGATTGAAAGTAACCAGATAAAGATTTCATGGAAAGCAACAGACGTATCATCTTTCTATGAGAATATAATTACAATGTTTAAAGATAGTATTGAAAAGAACAAATTGCATTTTCAATACATCAGTGAAGTAAAGCATAATCGCTTATATATGGATAGAACCCATGCTGAAGAGGTTGGTATGAACCTTTTAAGTAATGCTATTAAGTATACTCCCGAAGGGGGAAGTATAAAGGTTCGAGTTACTGAAGAACCTGGACCTAAATCAAATGAGTGTTATCTTAACACATTTATTGAAGATACTGGAATAGGTATGTCGGAAGAGTTCTTAGAGCATGTATTTGATGTATTCTCTAGAGAAAGAACTGCTGATACTGTAAATGTATCTGGAACAGGACTTGGACTTGCTATAACTAAGAGATTAATTAATCTAATGGGTGGAGCAATACATATAGATAGTAAACAGGGTAAGGGAACGAAGATATCCATAACTGTACTTCATAGAATTGTTGATGGAGATGAAGAGATAGCTGAGACAGAGGAAGATATTGATATGTCGAAGCTTAGAGATAAGCGAATACTTCTTGCAGAGGATAATGACCTTAATGCAGAAATTGCTATTGAACTTCTTCATGATGAAGGGTTTGAAGTTGAGAGAGCTTGCGATGGTACAGAGTGCATTTCTATGCTTAAAGAGAAACCATCGAATTATTATGATGTAGTATTTATGGATATTCAGATGCCAAAATTAGGAGGATATGAATCTTCTAGAATAATCAGAGAATTTGAAGATACTAAGAAGGCTCATATTCCTATTATAGCTATAACGGCAAATGCCTTTGATGAAGACAGGCATAAGGCTTTTGTTTCTGGAATGAATGCACACATAGCTAAACCTTTCGAGATTACTGATGTATATAAGACACTTTACAATGTTCTTAAATTTAAGGATTTCTATGTTAACTTTAAGAAAATTGATGCATTTAAAGATAAGTATATTAAGCTTGGATGTAAGTGCGGAAGCTTCGTATATAAAGTATATGGAGAAGAAGAGATAACATATGTAGATAATAATACTGTGGAGATATTTGGCTGCAAGACAAAAGATGAATTTATGAAGCATGTTGGAGGCTCCTTTAAGACGTTAGTGCATCCTGATGATATTGATAGTGTGGAACGGGATATTATAAGCCAACAGAACTCTGTGGATGATGGAGTTGATTATGTGTCTTATAGAATAACAAGAGCTGACGGAGTAGTTAGAGATGCTATAGACATTGGGTGCAAAATATTTAACGGACATGAATTTGTCTTTTATGTATATATTGTTGACGTTACAGATATTTGATGCATAATAAGAGGACTTGAATATGAAGCGTTTTATTGACGTATATGAAGAGACTGTTAGAACTCACTTGGAGCAGAAAGCTGTGGTGGGAGAAAAACAGTCTCTTACATATAAGGAATTAGACAAAGCTGCAAGCAGAATATATAGATATCTTAAGAAAGAAGGAATTGGCAAAGAGGATTTTGTACAGATTATACTGCCTAGAGATGTGAAGATAATAGTATCTATTACAGGAGTTATCAAAGCTGGAGCAGCCTTTATGGTCTTAGAGGATACTTATCCAAGAGAGAGAGTAGATTATATCTATAAAGACTGTGGATGCGTGTTGCACCTTGATGAGAAATTGTATGACGCCATAATGAAAGAATATGAGCCACTATCAGGTCACGAAGAGACGGATCTTCATGATGCTGCTTATGCTGTATATACTTCTGGCTCTACAGGTAATCCTAAGGGAGTTCTTCATGAGTATGGCAATATAGACCAGACAAGCTTGACTTCTAAGACATGGTACACTTCTCTTGTGACGAGGTCTGCATTATATCCTCCATTTTATTTTATTGCAGGAATAATGGATTATATTAGTACAATAACTAATGCTCACACTTCATATATTATGCCTCATTCTCTTACAAGAGATTTTGTTGGCTGTAAGCACTTTATTAGAGAGAATCAGATAGAGAAGATTTATCTTCCTCCGTCCCTTCTGAGAATATATGACAAGCCCGAAGAGTGTCTTAAGGTGATTATGACGGGAAGTGAGCCGGCAAATGGTCTTTCGTACCATGACAAACCATATCTTATAAATGTCTATGGAATGAGCGAAGCAGGTTTCCATGTCTTGAACAAATCTTTGAGCAAACCATATGATGTAGCGCCTGTAGGAAGAACAAATTATGATGATATTGGATTGGTGCTGATAGATGAAGATGGCAAAATTGTAGAAGGTGAAGGACAAGGCGAAATCTGCTTTATCAATGAGTATGTACGTGGATACATTAATCTACATGATCAAACAAACTATGCTTTCCGAGATGGTATCTTTCATACAAATGATTGTGCAAGGCGTGATGTTAATGGTGATTACTATATTGTTGGTCGCTATGATGATATGATCAAAATTAATGGTAACAGGGTTGAGCCTGTTGAGATTGAAAATCATATCAAGAATCTAACTGGTCTAAAGCGAGTTGTGGCAAAAGGGTTTGATGATAGAGACAGAAGTTATATTGTTCTTTATTATATAAAGGAAGAAGCAAGAGAGAAGGGTATATATATTGAAGATAGTCTCGATTTTGATAAAGAGAAGTTAAGCGACCTTCTTCCTGAATATATGATTCCTACGTATTATGTTGGGTTAGATGAATTCCCGCTTACACCAACTGGGAAAGTGTCGCGAAGGAAGCTTAAGGCACCTGATGTAAATGATTATGCAAGAGAATATGTGGAGCCTGATACAGAACTTGAGAAAATATTGTGTGACAAAATGGCTGAGGTTCTAAAGAGAGATAAGATAAGTGCAGTTGATGATTTCTATGCCCTTGGTGGGGACTCTATGAAATCCATGCTTTTTATAACAGCATGTAATGAAATAGGGGTTAATATAACATCTAAGGCTTTATATGATTATAGAACACCTCGAGAATTATCTACACATTACGAAATACTAGATACCGCTTCTAAGATGGATTCCATTGATGAAAAGGCGCGTCATAAGAAATGGCCACTTTTTCTTGCACAGAAAGCCAATCTAGCATTTGGAAGAAAAAGTGAAGAGCTTAATTCTATGAATATTCCTTCCTTATATAGATTGAAAAAGGGTGTGGATATAGAGAGATTAAGAAAAGCTGTTGTAAAAGTATTAGAAGCACATCCTGGAATGAGAATTAGAATTGCTAAAGAAGAGCAATTCTATCAGATGTATGAAGAAAGCTATGGACCAGATTGTAATATTATAGAGATTGATAAATCAGAGCTTGATAATGTAATTAAGAAGCTATATAGTCCATTTAACATATTCAAAGAGAGACTATACTGTTGCAATATATATAAGACTGAGGAAGCAAATTATTTCTTTATGAGTATTCACCATGTTATTTCAGATGGCACATCTCGCAAATTACTTCTTAATCAAATTGCTAAATCCTATGAGGATGAAAAATATGTTGTTCCTAAGGATTATTATTTCTATCTTCTGACGAAAAGGTTCGAAGAAGATAGATGGGGCAAAGTATTAGATGAAAGTGATAGGTCTAATATAATTGATTATGATCATGATTATGATGGTAGACAAGGAGCTAATATATACGAAGCAGGTATAGCTCCTGTTGATGAGTCAAGAGATGGTAGCTTCTTTGTTGCAGCACTGGCAATGGCAATTGCACAATATAATGGCAGAGACAGAGTTGTGATTAAGGAAGTATTTAATGGAAGAAACGAACTATACACGAGAGATATAGCTGGAGAATTGGCTATAGGTGTTACTATAGAAGTTGAGATTACAGAAGATAAAAGCTTTGAGGATATTAGAGATGAGATAAGAATGCAAGAACTCTACGAATCAACTCATCCACCTAATAGAGCAGTTGAGAGTAAAAACGGAGCCATTGGTATTCGATTCAATTATCAAAAGGGAACTGTTGATAAGACTGGTTTTGAAGAATTATCTGATGAAAATCTTATTAATATGCCAAGAGAAAAAACAATGAATGGAACTTTCAGCTTTAATATTATTGAAACAGATAAGAAGAATACCGTTGATGCCTTAATGCTTTATGCAACATCAAAATACCAGATGTCTAGCATGCGAAAGGTTATGGATTTGTTCTTAGAAAATGTAAGAGCGAATCTCTAATTTATCTTGATTTTATTGACATGAATAATTAAAAGTAATAATATTACTTCGGCGTGGTAATGCGCCGAAGTTTTTTGTTACGCATAGAATTTGTGGAGGAAAATGTAATGACAATTGTGTTATGTTCAATATTTCTTGTTGTTTTCTTCGCTGTAATGATTACTGTTGGTTTTGTTACAAGAAAGAATGCAAGAGATGTTAATGGATTTGTACTTGGTGGTAGAAATGTAGGTCCATGGCTTACAGCCTTTGCCTTTGGTACATCTTACTTTTCTGCAGTAATATTCGTTGGTTACGCAGGACAGTTTGGATGGAACTTTGGACTTGCTTCAACCTGGGCTGGTCTTGGTAATGCTCTAATTGGTTCTTTGCTTGCATGGAGAATATTAGGACGAAGAACAAGAATTATGACTCAGTCACTTGATTCTAAGACAATGCCTGATTATTTTGAGAAGAGATATGGTAGTAAGGCAATCAAGATTGTTGCTTCTATTATAGTATTTGTATTTTTGATTCCATATACTGCTTCATTATATAATGGTTTGTCAAGTTTATTTGGAATGGTATTTGATATTCCTTATTGGGTAATTATTGTAGTTATGGCTGTGCTTACAGGAATATATGTTGTATTTGGTGGATATATGGCAACAGCTGTTAATGATTTTATTCAGGGAATCATTATGCTAATAGGAATCGTTGCTGTTATTGCTGCAGTATTAAATGATAATGGAGGAATTCTTGAGGCATCTAAGAGGTTATCGGAGATTCCAGCAGAAGGATGGACTAGTGGAGCATATTCGTCATTCCTTGGACCAGATCCTTTATCTCTGTTGTTTGTAGTATTATTAACTTCTCTTGGTACATGGGGACTTCCTCAGATGGTTGGTAAATTCTATGCTATTAAGAGTGAGAACGATATACAGAAGGGAACAACTATTTCTACTATTTTTGCAATTGTAGTAGCTGGCGGATGTTATTTCCTTGGAGGTTTTGGAAGACTTTATGCAGATAAGATTCAATATAGAGACAATGGTGCTCCTTTATTTGATTCCATAATTCCTTCTATGCTTTCCACTTTGCCAGGAATAATAGTTGCTATTGTAATAGTACTTGTTCTGTCAGCTTCAATGTCCACCTTGTCGTCTCTTGTATTAACATCTAGTTCAACATTTACACTAGATGTAATTAAGCCGGCATATAAGAAAGGTCTAGATGAGAAGAAGCAGGTTAGTATAATGAGAATTCTATTAATCTTCTTTATTGCAGTATCAGCAGTGATAGCTATAATAAAAGATTCTTATCCTGGGCTTACATTTATTGCGCAAATGATGGGTGTATCATGGGGAGCACTTGCAGGAGCCTTCCTTGCACCATTCTTATACGGATTATATTGGAAGAAGACAAGTAAAGTATCTGTAGCAGTATGCTTTATATGGGGATGTTCCCTTGCAATATTCCAATTCATTATATCAATGACAGGAATAGATGTATCATCATGGGGACCAGTACTTGGATTCGTATTTAAGTCTTCAATTAACTCTGGCGTTGTGGCAATGGTAGGAGGACTTATAATCGTACCACTTGTTACACTTATTACTAAGAAGCCTGACAAAGAAGAAATGGACAAGATGTTTGAATGCTTTGATGAGAAGGTTTCAGTACCTAAGAAGGAAGCCTTGGATTAAATGGCATGGTCAATAAAAACTCTTGACACTTGAGTGTAAAGCAATTATAATATTCTAGCGTGCGTTTCTGCGTGCGCTAGAATTTTTATTTTAAAATAAGGAGGTGAAAATAATGCCAACATTTAACCAGTTAGTAAGAAAGGGACGTTCGACTTCAGCTAAGAAGTCTACATCACCAGCTCTTCAAAAGGGTTACAACTCACTTCAGAAGAAGCCAACTGATAATCCTTCTCCACAGAAGCGTGGTGTATGTACTGCTGTTAAGACTGCTACACCTAAGAAGCCTAACTCAGCACTTCGTAAGATTGCCAGAGTTCGTCTTTCTAACGGAATCGAAGTAACAAGCTACATTCCAGGTGAAGGTCACAACTTACAGGAGCATAGCGTTGTTCTTATTCGTGGTGGAAGAGTAAAGGATTTACCTGGTACTCGTTATCACGTAATTAGAGGAACACTTGATACTGCAGGAGTTGCTAACAGAAAGCAAGCCCGTTCTAAGTATGGTGCTAAGAAGCCAAAGGATTCTAAGTAATAATGGGTAATCACGCGTTAAATGTTGATTTTATTTTCATCATGAAATAAATCAGCACGAACACCGTTAAAGTGAGTACCGAAGATTTAATTTATTGATTAAGGAGGGAAGTAACGTGCCACGTAAAGGACATACTCAGAAAAGAGACGTGTTAGCAGATCCTATTTACAATAGCAAGGTAGTTACTAAGCTTATCAACAACATTATGCTTGATGGTAAGAAGGGTATCGCCCAGAAGATTGTATATGGCGCATTTGCTACAGTAGAAGAGAAGACAGGTAAGCCTGCTTTAGATGTATTCGAAGAAGCTATGGGCAACGTTATGCCAGCATTAGAAGTTAAAGCAAGACGTATCGGTGGAGCAACATACCAGGTGCCTATCGAAGTTCGTCCAGAACGTCGTCAAGCATTAGGACTTCGTTGGATAACATTCTTTTCACGTAAGAGAAGTGAGAAGACAATGGAAGAGCGTTTAGCTAATGAGATTATGGATGCAGCTAATAATACAGGTGCAGCTGTTAAGAGAAAAGAGGATATGCACAAGATGGCAGAGTCAAACAAGGCTTTTGCACATTACAGATTCTAATATTATTAGAGAAATTAAAGCATATTTTAACTTATATAAATATAGGAGGAAAAAATCTTGGCTGGAAGAGAATATCCGTTAGAGAGAACTAGAAATATCGGAATTATGGCTCATATTGATGCTGGTAAGACAACAACAACTGAGCGTATTCTATATTATACTGGTGTTAATTATAAGATCGGTGAAACTCATGATGGTTCAGCTACAATGGACTGGATGGAGCAGGAACAAGAGAGAGGTATTACTATTACTTCTGCTGCTACAACTTGTCACTGGACACTTCAAGAGAACAATAAGCCTAAGAAAGGCGCTGAAGAGCACCGTATCAATATCATTGATACTCCAGGTCACGTTGACTTTACAGTTGAAGTTGAGAGATCACTTCGTGTATTAGACGGAGCCGTTGGTGTATTCTGTGCTAAGGGTGGTGTTGAGCCTCAGTCAGAAAATGTTTGGCGTCAGGCTGACACATACAATGTACCAAGAATGGCATTTATTAATAAGATGGATATCTTAGGTGCAGACTTTTATGGTGCTGTAGACCAGATTCGTGAGCGTCTTGGTAAGAATGCTATCGTTCTTCAACTTCCTATTGGTAAGGAAGATGATTTTAAGGGCATTATTGATTTGTTCGAAATGAAGGCTTACATCTATAATGATGAGAAGGGTGAAGATATCTCAATCACAGACATCCCTGATGATATGAAAGACGATGCTGAACTTTATCGTACAGAATTAATAGAGAAGGTATGCGAATTAGATGATGATCTAATGATGCAATACCTTGAAGGCGAAGAGGTTGCCGTTGATGATCTTAAGGCAGCACTTCGTAAGGGTACATGTGAATGTACAGCAGTGCCTGTATGTTGCGGAACAGCTTATCGTAATAAGGGTGTACAGAAATTACTTGATGCTATCGTTGAATTTATGCCATCACCACTTGACATCCCAGCTATTAAGGGTGTTGATATGGATGGAAATGAGACAGAGAGACACTCATCTGATGATGAACCGTTCTCTGCATTAGCATTTAAGATTATGACAGACCCATTCGTAGGTAAGCTTGCATTCTTCCGTGTATATTCAGGAACAATGAATTCTGGTTCTTATGTACTTAATGCCACTAAGAATAAGAAGGAAAGAGTAGGACGTATCCTACAGATGCATGCTAATAAGAGAGAAGAATTAGACAAGGTTTATTCTGGAGATATTGCTGCAGCAGTTGGATTTAAGGTTACATCAACTGGTGATACAATTTGCGATGAGCAGCATCCAGTTATCCTAGAGTCTATGGAATTCCCAGAGCCAGTTATTGAGCTTGCTATTGAGCCTAAGACAAAGGCTGGACAGCAGAAGATGGGTGAAGCTTTAGCAAAGCTTGCTGAAGAAGATCCAACATTTAGAGCTCATACAGATCCTGAAACAGGTCAGACAATTATTGCTGGTATGGGAGAACTTCACTTAGAGATTATCGTTGATAGATTACTTCGTGAATTTAAGGTAGAGGCTAACGTAGGTGCTCCTCAAGTTGCTTACAAAGAGACATTTACTAAGGCTGTTGATCAGGAATACAAGTACGCTAAGCAGTCTGGTGGTCGTGGTCAGTATGGTCACTGTAAGGTTAAATTTGAGCCTATGGATGCTAACGCTGATGAAGTATTCAAGTTCGAGTCTACTGTAGTAGGTGGTAACATTCCTAAGGAATATATTCCTGCTGTAGGCGAAGGTATTGAAGAAGCTGCAAAATCAGGTATCCTTTGTGGATTCCCAGTGCTTGGTATCCATGCAACTGTATATGATGGTTCATACCATGAAGTCGATTCTTCAGAAATGGCATTCCACATTGCAGGTTCTATGTGCTTCAAGGAAGCAATGGCAAAGGCTGATCCAGTATTATTAGAGCCTATCATGAAAGTAGATGTTACTATGCCTGAAGAGTATATGGGCGACGTTATTGGTGATATTAATGCCAGACGTGGTCGTATCGAGGGTATGGATGACCTTGGCGGCGGTAAGATTGTTCATGGATATGTTCCGCTTGCTGAAATGTTTGGTTATTCAACTGATCTTCGTTCAAGAACACAGGGTCGTGGTAACTATTCAATGTTCTTTGAGAAGTATGAGCCAGTTCCTAAGTCAGTACAGGATAAGCTTATATCTAACAAGGATAAATAAAAATATTGTACAAAACTAAATTTTGTGTTGAAAAAAAAGATTATTTTCTATATAATCAATTTTAACCGAGTGTCGTTCTATAAATATAGAATGATAGGTCATTAAAATGTATCGAATTCATATCTATTGTAAGGAGGATTTATAAAATGGCAAAAGAGAAATTCGAGAGAACTAAACCACATTGTAACATAGGTACCATTGGTCACGTAGATCATGGTAAAACAACTTTAACAGCAGCTATCACTAAGACTCTTGCTGCAAGAGTAGACGGTAACGCTGCAGTAGATTTTGAGAATATCGATAAGGCTCCAGAAGAGAGAGAAAGAGGTATCACAATTTCTACAGCTCACGTTGAGTATGAGACAGCAAAGCGTCACTATGCACACGTTGACTGCCCAGGCCATGCTGATTATGTAAAGAACATGATCACAGGTGCTGCTCAGATGGATGGTGCTATCCTTGTTGTTGCTGCAACTGACGGTGTTATGGCTCAGACTAAGGAGCATATCCTTCTTTCACGTCAGGTAGGTGTACCTAATATCGTAGTATTCTTGAATAAGTGCGATATGGTTGACGATGAAGAGCTTATCGAGTTAGTAGAGATGGAAGTAACAGAGCAATTAGAGGAATATGGGTTCACAGATTGTCCAATCGTTAAGGGTTCTGCTCTTAAGGCATTAGAGGATCCTAACAGCGAGTGGGGCGACAAGATTATGGAACTTATGGATACAGTTGATGAGACTATTCCAGATCCAGTTCGTGAGACAGATAAGCCATTCTTAATGCCTGTAGAGGACGTATTCACAATCACAGGTCGTGGTACTGTTGCAACTGGTAGAGTAGAGCGTGGTACTCTTCACCTTAATGATGAAGTTGAAATCATCGGTGTTAGAGAAGATATTCAGAAGACTGTTATTACAGGTATCGAGATGTTCAGAAAGCTTCTTGATGAGGCTCAAGCTGGTGATAACATTGGTGCACTTCTTCGTGGTATCAACCGTGATCAAATCCAAAGAGGACAAGTACTTGCAGTACCTGGTTCTGTAACGTGCCATACAAAGTTTACTGCTCAAGTATACGTATTAACAAAGGATGAAGGTGGACGTCATACTCCATTCTTCAACAACTATCGTCCACAGTTCTATTTCAGAACAACAGACGTAACTGGTGTATGTAATCTTCCTGACGGAACAGAGATGTGCATGCCTGGTGATAACGTAGAGATGACAATCGAGCTCATCCACCCAATCGCTATGGAGCAAGGTCTTACATTCGCTATCCGTGAAGGTGGACGTACAGTAGGTTCTGGTAAGGTTGCTTCAATTATCGAGTAATCATTACCGATACTTAATACAGTAAGATTTTATAAGGGTTCCGAGCATTTTGCTAGGAACCCTTTTTGATAGACAATAGAGTATTAAATTAAAAAAATATTATAGTGGCTACATTTTTTCAAAATAACTTAAAAAATTTTACATATATATCGATTGAGAAAAAGAGATTATTTGTTGGTTGTATATGATAACAAGAGCTTTGTCATATTTACAACCATTTTTTTATCTCTTGTACTACAATTGTGCAAGAGAATACGAAGCTGATCAATATATTTATCGTTAATGTTTTCGGGATCAATAAAATCTGAGAGAAGATAATCAACGGTTACGCCCAAACAATTGGCAAGCGATACTATTTTTTCTAATGTGGCTTTTCGATCACCTCGTTCGATTTGTCCCAGGTAGGCCACAGAAATATTTGCAGATTCCGCAAGTTCTTCCATAGTGATTTTTAACTTTTTTCTTTCAGAGCGTATTCTTTTTCCAAGTTGTACGTAATCAATTGTCATGAGTACCGCCTTCCACGTATAGTTATATATTAAAATAATACAAAATAGGAACAATTCAAAAAAGTAGCTAATAGCAAAATAAACAGAAGCTAATAGTTGTTGAAAAGTTGAAGAAGTGATAAGATGTATAAAAAGATAAGTATAAATAATTATCGTATTACCACTAACTATAAGAGAAAGAGGTTTGGGGAATGAAGTATTGTGTTAGATGTGGAAATATGTTACAGGACGATGCAAAATTTTGCGCAGAATGTGGAACTCCTGTAAATGAAAGTGCCGAAAAAAAGAGAGCAAATAAAGACATTAGTAAATGTCCGGCTTGTGGAGCGAGAATTCCAAGCTTTACGGTTGTATGTCCGGAATGTGGACACGAGCTAAATCAAGCAAAAGTACCTGATTCAGTTAAAGAGTTTTCTGAAAAAATAAATGCTTGTGATTATAATATTGCTCAGAATCCACCGAAACAAAAGGGATTATGGTCGTGGGGTGCAGGGAAATGGATTTTGTGGATAATATTAAATCTTATCACATGTTTTCTGCCTATGTTTATTTACTTTATTGTGATGCTTATTTCTGCAAGCACTAGGGGATCACTGACTAATGAGGAAAAAGTCAAAGAACAATTGGTTAGCAATTACCCATTCCCTAACAATAGAGAAGATTTGTTGGAAGGGTTATTGTTCATTGAAACACAAATGGAAGCCATAGCAAGCCAAAAGATAACAAACAATTCTCTTCAGTGGATTAAGATATGGAAAAATAAAGCAGAGCAGTTGTATCAAAAAATGGACGTGATGCTGAAAGGCGATCCAATAGCTGAAAAATCATGGGACGAGATAAATATTGCAGAGAAAACAGTAAAAAAGAAGATATATAGCAAAATACTAATCGGATTATCAATTACCACAATAATAATGATAGTAATGCTTGCATATGTTGGAGCTAAATCCTGTGTAACAGATAAAGATTATCAAGAATTAGATAAAGGGGTTGAAAAAACGGTTCAAGAAGTAAATGAGCCGTTTGATTGGCCTACTACGGGATTAGCAACATTAATCTCTCCACCACCTGTGTTGGTAGGAGAAATTAAAAATAACTCTGAAAAGTCTTTTAGAGTCAGAGTTAATGGCGTTACTCAGGAACAATATGATGCATATGTTTTGAATTGTACTGAGAAGGGTTTTAAAAAGGGAGATGGCTCATCAGGAGCTTACTATAACGATGATGGATACAAACTGTCACTGTCAAAATCAGATGATTCAATGACGATAGGAATTGAACCTCCTGAAAAAATGGATGAAATTCATTGGCCAACAACTGGGGTAGCATCAAAAATTCCTGCACCTGAATCCAATATAGGAAGAGTGTCATACGAGTCAGACAGAAGCTACTCTGTTGATATAGGAAACACATCAAAAGAAGATTTTAAGAAGTATGTAGATGCATGTATTAATGCAGGATTCTCTGTGGATTACTATCGTGATGAAGATTCTTTCTCTGCAAAGAATAAAGATAAGGATAGTCTGCGAGTGAGCTATAAAGGTAACAATGTTATGGGTATAAGTGTTTCTGCTAAGTAAAGAAATCTATAAGAAAAGTAGGAAGGAGAATAAAATGGCATTATTTGGGAAGTCCGCCGCTGGCGGTTTTATGGATGAAATTCGGTGTGATGAACCATCTTACTTAATATGGAAGTGGCATCCATATAAATCAAAACAAGGATATAATAAAAGAGAAAATGCTATTAGATGGGGTTCTTCATTAAGAGTTAAAGATGGTGAAGTTGCTGTGTTTGTGTATAATAATGAGGATGGCTCATATCAAGATATTATAGAAGGGCCATTTGATAAAAAAATACAAACTGAAAATTTGCCTGTGATAGCAAGTATTATAGGGTTGGCATATCAAGGGGGAACACCATTTCAGGCGGAAGTGTATTTTATAAATCTTGCTAAAGTTATTCAGATTCCTTTTGCTGTACCGTATTTTGATTTGTATGATCCGAGATTTTTAGATATAGGTGTTCCGACTTCTGTACATGGGAGAATTACATTCAACATAGCAGACTACAAAGAATTTATTAAATTACATAGGCTATATAATTTTAGTTTGACTGATTTTCAGACTCAGGTACGAGATGCAACGGCAAGATATGTTAAAGGAATTGTAACCAATGTTCCGGAAGAACATAGTATACCTGTAGTTCAAATAGAGCGTAAAATCCCTTTGATTAATGAATATGTCGAAGATAAAGTAAAGAAACGTCTTGAAAAAGATTTTGGTGTAAACGTATCGGCAGTAGATATTAATAGCATAGAGATTGACAAAGATAGTGAGGGATATGAAAAGCTCCGTTCAGTCACATTAGATATTGTGACAGAGACAACGAAAAAACAAGCAGAGATCAATATCAAGAATATGCAAGATATGCAGAAAATAAACGCCGAAAACATTGAAGAAACGATGCGTATTCAAAGAGAAGAGGCACAATATGCACAACATAAACAGACGCAAACATCTAATCTTGCAGCAATGCAGCTGGAAAAACAAGCAGAGGTAGGAATTGCAGGCGCAGAGGCTCTTGGACAAATGGGAGCAAACGGAGCTATGGAAATGTCAGGAGGCGGAGGAATGAATCCCGCCGGAATGATGACGGGAATGGCAATGGGAGGCGCGATTGGTCAGAATATGGCCAATATGATGAATAACATGTCACAAGTATTAAATAATCAACAAGGGATGACACAAAATCCACAAGATATAACTCCGCCACCGATTCCTGCATTAGTATATCAGGTGGCAATAAATGGACAAGCTTCAGAACCAATTGGTATGAGTGGGTTGTTCCAAATGGTAAATGAAGGTAGTTTGACAAAAGATAGTCTTGTTTGGAAACAAGGCATGAAGGAGTGGGCTAAAGCAGGTGATATACAAGAACTTCAAACATTATTTGAGAAATCTACGTTGTCAAATGAAGCCCCTCCTATTCCAACGGATATTTAATGAGAGGAGGAGAGAAAATGAGTACAGACTTTTATTCGATGGATAAGTTGGTGGAGTTTGGTATGGGAATGGCTATAGCAAATCAAATGGCTTCGTCCATGAATCAAACCTTGAATCAGATGCAGATTCCCGGAGCCGGAAAATCCATTTCACAAACCAATGAGAGTATATACTATGCGGTTATTGATGGAAATCAAGCGGGACCATATTCGTTAACTGAGTTATCGAGATTAATTGGTGAAAAGAAAGTTGTTAAGGAAACATATATTTGGAAGCCGGGAATGGAGAAGTGGGAAATGGCTGAGAACGTAAGCGAGGTGCTACATTTGGTTGCATTAACTCCACCACCGATACCTTCTGAAGAATAAGATAGGAGAGTAATAGTTATGTCAAAATGGAAGAGTTTTATAATTGCTACGCGAGATGATAAAGAAAACATAGCAGATATTGTTGAATATGATGTGCCGGATAAGACCTTTGAGAAGATAAATAAAATCGTTGATAAAGGAAAGGATATAAATTCTACCGTTATTGTTAGTGAAAAGTTGAAATCAATAGCAAAAGACACATTTGAAAAAATGTGTGCAAAACATGGGATTAATGGCACAAAATATGATGTAGAAGTATGTGTTGCATTTGATCCATTCGAGCATTCACGTTTTATAAATCAATTCATAGGCGAAGAAATGACTGAGTCATTAATTGACGGCAGTGGTGAATACACTTTTGAGGTGATAGATGATGATTGCTTTGAAGGTCAGTTAAAGTACGTGATTAAGGTATCATATAGTCAAGATGGAATAATTATGAATTTAGAAATAACATCAATGGAAGTCATAGGTGCTGTGACTATATCAGGGGAAAATTGTACTTATTTTTATCCGGTATATGGTGGTGAATTGGGTGATGCAATTTATAACGAATTAGAGTGGTAAATACGATTCACAAGAAGTGAAAAAGGATTTATTAATAGATACTATGACGTAAATCATAAAAGAAAAAGGTGGACAATGAACCTTCAGGATAATTTTGAAAAAGAATTAAGAAATCTTATGGGTGATTCTCCCGCTAAAGAGAGTAATAAATCAAGTGTGGAAGAGACCGGTGATATTGAGTGTGACGTTGACTTTCAAAAGAACTTTGAAAAAGAAATGAATGAATTACTTGGATTCGATTTTTCAGAGAATACTGAAAAGAGTGAAGATTTAGAAAGTGGCGGAGTATATAATAACGATTATATTTATCAATCAGAAGATGGGGTAGAAGACAAAAGAATAACTTATAAAACAACGATAAAACTGGTAAGTGAATACACAGTTGTTACATTTAAAGAGACTGATAGTACAAGGAGTTGTTCAATAAATCTAAAAGCTAAAACGGGAAAAATGAAAACTAATTTTTTCGTTAATTCAATGAATGTATCCGGTAGCCTAACAATTAAGGAGAAAGTGTCCTTGCTGGGAGATGAATCCTATAAGTGTCATGTTAAAATTATTACAGAAAACAAAAAGAAACAGGAATGCAAATTTGAAGGATATGAATCTCAAATAAGTATTTTTAATTGGAATATTGGGATGAGAAAAAATGAAAATGGGTTAGCCATATTTGATAAAAAAAGGGAAATTGCTACATTCAGAGAGAAAAGAAACAATGATGATTTCCCCAAAACATTTTTGGGGTTTAAACTACCGTACAATATGCAAAAGGAATACGGACACATAATAATTATTAATAATGAACAAGATGAGTTAAAAGCAATATTTGCATATGCATACTATTTGAGTATAAAAATGTTTGAACATAAAGAGCTTGATGAGACTTATTATTATGATGATTTATACTAAGAACTAGGCACTCTTCACAGATTTATCTGTGCGGGGTGTTTTTTGTTGACGCTTAGAGAGATTAAGTATAACATTAAAACTGACAATTGCATTTATAGGAAAGAGATTCATTATGTGAAGAAAAAAGAAAGAGAAGATGCTATATGAATATGAACAATTTATCAGCAAAAAGAATAATAACATGTGTTTTGTCATTACTTTTAGTTATGCTATCTCTTTCGGCCTGCACTGATAAGAGTACAGTTCGATTAGGTACAGGTGGCACATATTATGCGTATGGCGAGCAACTGTCAAAGCTGGATTCTTCTATCGAAGTTAAGACGACGGCCGGTTCTGAAGCTAATATGAGACTACTCGACAAGGGCTTTATTGACGCTGCTATAGTGCAGAGTGACAGTCTTGATGTGTCTGACGGAAACCTTGACCTGAAGGTGCGTGGTTGCAACGAAATTAACCACCTCAGATTATCTCTTGTTATTTGACTAAATTTTATCTTA
>SVEY01000018.1 GCA_015057165.1 Lachnospiraceae bacterium
ATTAATATTTATTCTAACATCAATCTAAGAGGATATGTATTTATATCTTTAGTTTACACAAAATTTTTTACAGTCTCACTTGTTCTGCTCAAAAGCATCAATCTTATCCGTTAACTCTGCTAAATAATCGCCTGATCTGGCGAATGTGTAGTGCATCAAGAATTTCTCTTATGTTCTTTGTCAAAGATAATTTCTGTGTAATAGTTTGTATATACTCTTTTACTTGAGAAGGCTTTTTTAAACATAGACTTAAATGAGTAAAAACTCTCCTCGTCTCCGAAGTAATATGCGTAAAGCTTGTTTACTAATTGTTCTTCTGTGTGAGTACTGGGGTTATTACTTAGCCACGGACAAGTGGTTGAGTTGGTTTTGAATATCTATAAGTTCGGTATTAAGTGTTCTGTTAGTTCGAGACATATCTATCCTCCCATATCTAGTAGTAATCTCTTTACTAGAAATATAGAGATAGTTTTAAACATTATATAAATACGTAGAATTATATTTCTACTTCAGTATTTTTCTACATTTCAATGTTAGCATTTACGTTAATGGTTAGAATAATAGCCCTCTCGTTATATATGATATGAGAGGGCTATTTTGTGATTCTATTATGTGCTGATTCTCTCAATTATGCTAAGCAACAATAGAATATCATCATCGCTAAGAGATTGTATTTCTTTAATTGCTCTGGATAATAATTCAGGACGTTCGTGCTGCTCATCGAAGAATTCCGATGGTGTGATTCCAAAATAGTTACATATTGCAAAGAATTCGTTCATAGAAGGCATAGATTTGCCGGATGATATGTTATTAATGTAACCGCGACTGTGCCCTAGTTCATAACTTAATTGATATTCTGATAAACCTTTATTAATACGTAATTGTGTAATTTTGTTTCTTAGATACTCTTCCATATAAAACCCCTTAAGCTTTTTATCATATTGTATAAGAGATGTAGAGCACATTAGCCTTTTTATAGACGATTAATTTATTGACAAAACATCTAAAAGATGTTATCTTTACTGCGATTAATAAATTCGATTATAAGATAAGTTTAAAGAGGATAATATAAAAGTCTTTTGAATTAAAACTATTATTTTTTACTATATTGATGAGGGGGCAAAGAAGATGCGTGATATTAGCAGAGTTATCCTTTATGATTCTTTATCAGTTAACAAGTCGGCAGATGAAGATTTAATAAAATATAATAAGATAATGCTTTCAGGAATAGAAGAGTCTTTTTTAACTGAAGATTCATTAGAAGAAAATGATCAAATGCATCCAAACGTTGATTTTGAAAACAAAGTGACAAGTTATTTGTCTAGTAACATTAATAATATGGAGAATTACTATAACGAAGGCGATCGTATAGATAAGAGTATAAAACGAATCCAAAAACATATCGATAAGGAACATCAGAAGAAAAGGACATCTGCATTGCATCTATTTAATAAGCTGATAAACGAATTGAGTGAGTTTAATAAAGCATATATTAAAAGAGAGAGTATTCCAGAATATATGAAGAATAATAAAGATAATTTGCCTCAGGTTTTTTTCTCATATGCTTATAGTGATAAATTATATTCATATGCTTTATTTGATTTTTTTTACAGAAAAGGAATATATTTGTATGTTGATTGGATGCATCATGATGAGATAAAAGATGGAAAAATAATAAAGAAGGAATTGCAAGATGAGATAGAGAAATCGGATCAATTATTATTTATGAGAACAATAAATAGTGAATTAAACATTCAAGGTAAACAAGCAATTAGGCCATGGTGTTCGTGGGAACTTGGTAATTTTTATTCTTCTAAAGGTAAGGACGAAAAATATTTTATAAATCTATATTCGAGGGATAAATACTCTAGTGTACAGCTCCAGGGTATGAGGTTGTTTGAATCTGTTGTTGATGGAAAACTAAAAGGAACAGAATATAAGTATAGAAGTTAGGGTGAACAATAATATGATAATGATTTGAAATAATTTTGCATATAGGACATGGTATGCAAGAGTTCTGCGTGATAAAACAGGAGCTAATAATATGGAAGAAAAAATAAAGCACTTAGAAATGATTCAGTGTGTTATTACTCGAATGAGCAATTGCTCATTTGCTTTAAAAGGGTGGACAGTTACTCTTGAAGTAGCTTTGCTGGCATTAATAATAAGGAATAATTCTAAAGCAGGATGGATTGTTATTTTTGCGATCCCGATATTGTTTTTCTGGGTTTTGGATTCATATTATCTTTATCTAGAAAAACTATATAGAGAGTTATATGATAAGACACGATTGCTAGAGTATAAGGATATAGATTTTAATATGAAGGCGAATCAAATGAAGCAGAGAGATAAAATCAGTTTGTTTTGTGGAAAATGTTTGTTTTCGAAATCGGAAGTTGGTTTTTATATACCGTTGATAATAATAGTTTTAGTAATTATTTGTTTTCCGATTTGAAGTTTTTTGTAGTGTGGATTTCTTGGGGATAATTATAGTTAAGATGCTATTGCTGTAAATGAAAGGACAATACAATGAACAAAAAGATAATAATTGGCATTATAGCCGCAATAGTGGTAATCGGTGGTACGGTAGGTACTGTACTAGGTGTACAGGCTTATAATACTAATAAGGAATATGAAGAGCTTTTGAGTAATGCTAAGGAATGTACTAGGATGGTGGAGAACATCAACTATGTATATTATCCGGAAGATGATGGCTCAAAACAAGCTCGTCAAAGAGACTTAGATAAGATTAAGTCTTTTGAAGAGAA
This sequence comes from Lachnospiraceae bacterium, assembly GCA_015057165.1. GTDB lineage: Bacteria > Bacillota > Clostridia > Lachnospirales > Lachnospiraceae > RUG191. The sequence continues at coordinate 2,769 of SVEY01000018.1, forward strand.
GATAGAAGCTAAAAACATGACTGATGATGAAAAGAATGAATTTAGTGAATTTACAAAGTTATTAAAGAAGAACTTTGAACAATGTAAGAGCGATACAAAGTCTGAATTTGATAAAGTTGTAGAAGCAAAGAACAGTCATACAGAAGAAGGCTACTACACTGATGAATTTAATAATGAATTCAATAACTTAACAAACGACTTTAATAATAAGTATAATGAAGAGAAGTATTTTGAAGCTTTCCAAGTTGTACTAAACATGCAAAACAAGCTTAATGAATATGTAGCAGGTAAGGATAAGGAAGCAGCAGATAGAGCTGAGGCAGAAAGACAACAGGCAGAAGCACAAAAGGCATCAAGTAGTAAGTCATCTAGCTCATCATCAAAGAGTAGTGGTAGTAGCTCAAGAACTAGTGCTAGTAATAATGATAGCGGAAATAGTGGTTCTGGTGCTAGTGATAGTGGAAGTGCTGCTGGTGGAGAGAGCGTTGCAAATAGCGGTAATTCTAATGCCGCAAAAGCAATGAATACTCAAAATGCTATTATGGATAATATAAGAAAGCAAGCAGAACAAAATGGGGCACATATTGTTGGCGATATTCATGTGTCTTCTACAAATCATGACGGAACATATAACTACGATATTCCACTATAAAAATATGTATTATGCGAGATGGATGTTTAATAACTAAGCATCCATCTTTTTTTGTTTTTTTATTTTAAGTTCCATATTTAGATTAAACAAAAACTATAAAGAAATGACACATTTGCGTACAATAGGCTGGAATCTTGAAGGAACAGCTTGGTATGTAAATAGTGATTATACAAAAGACGTTTATAGGCTTTATAATCCAAATGCAACAGGTATATATGCTGCAGGAGCAAACATTCACTAAACTAATCCAGTTGAGCGAGATTGGTTAATAGCTTTAGGTTGGCAATATGAAGGTGTTGGTTGGAAAGTGGTAGAATAATATATTAAAGGCAATATTGAACAATAAATAATAAATATCATTGGCTAAAAAGTCTATTTATTACTAATATATTATATGATATTATATACATAGAAAAATAGCGATATTTTGCCGGGACTGTATATCGGCATAATATAAAAGGTACAGGGTCACATATTTCCGCTACTCGATATGCGGCTAATAAAAGGTCGAGGAACAAATTTGGGGTTTGTTTTATAGCAAACCCCATTTTATTTGGGGTTAAATTTGGAAACGGGAAAGTTTTATTTTATTAAAGATAATTACTATGAGAAATTTAATAATTGTAACTTGATAGGAAATAAAGTTATTAATGGTGAGCATCGTGGAAGACCTTGTTTTTACTGTTGCGAAATAAAAGGTTATTATTGGATGATACCGATATCATCAAAAGTTGACAAATACGAAACTATCTATAATGAAAAAATAAGAAGATATAACGGAAACTTTGATGGAATAAGATTTGGATATGTTAACGGCGAGAAAAGGGCTTTTTTAATTCAAAACATTTGTCCTATTACAGAGGAATATATTGATTGTATTTATAGAATTCAAAATAACACACGAGATGTAACTATAAATAATGAATTAGCAGAAGAATTAAGAAAAATAACACGTAAAGTACTTAGGTTATATGATAAAGGAATTAAAATTGTTTTGACAGATTTAGATAAAATACTAAGTATAATTTAAAATGTAGTATATATTTGATAAGAGAGTTGCCATAAGAGACAACTCTTTTTTTATTTTAACCAAACCTTATTCCATATTTACTAATAGATAAAATAATTATGGAAGGAGGTAAAAACATTATGTCAAAAGTAAAGAAAATACTAGTTAAATCTTTATTATGTCTTTCGCTTGTTTTAGGTATAACATTATTTGCTTCTGATGAGGCTTATGCATGGGGACAATGTACTGATTAACAATACTCCTTATTTCTATGTAACATATTGTATAAGATGTTAGAATAGAATTAGTCAAATATAAGACGACGAATATATTGTAATATCTACTAAAAGATGTTATTATTCACATTGAAGATATTATTATAGTCGATAAAAATGTGTAGTGTTACAAACAAGAAAAGAGGACAATACAATGAACAAGAAGATAATAATTGGCATTATAGCCGCAATAGTGGTAATCGGTGGTACGGTAGGTACTGTACTAGGTGTACAGGCTTATAATACTAATAAGGAATATGAAGAGCTTTTGAGTAATGCTAAGGAATGTACTAGGATGGTGGAGAACATCAACTATGTATATTATCCGGAAGATGATGGCTCAAAACAAGCTCGTCAAAGAGACTTAGATAAGATTAAGTCTTTTGAAGAGAAGATAGAAGCTAAAAACATGACTGATGATGAAAAGAATGAATTTAGTGAATTTACAAAGTTATTAAAGAAGAACTTTGAACAATGTAAGAGCGATACAAAGTCTGAATTTGATAAAGTTGTAGAAGCAAAGAACAGTCATACAGAAGAAGGCTACTACACTGATGAATTTAATAATGAATTCAATAACTTAACAAACGACTTTAATAATAAGTATAATGAAGAGAAGTATTTTGAAGCTTTCCAAGTTGTACTAAACATGCAAAACAAGCTTAATGAATATGTAGCAGGTAAGGATAAGGAAGCAGCAGATAGAGCTGAGGCAGAAAGACAACAGGCAGTGGTTTCACAGAAGAGTAGTTCTAGCAGTAATAGTGCTAGTAGTAAGAATAGTAATAGTGCTAGCGGCAACAATGATGCTAGTAACGGAAATCAAAGTTCCGCAAGCAATGAAAATAATGAAGGCGCTTCTTCTAATGATGGTCATAGTGGTTATACGCATGATGTCATAAATCAGATGGGTACATTACCAGGTACTAATATTATGATTAATGGTCAATGGGTTAAATCAGAAGAACAAATGAAAAGAGAAGTTTTAATTCAAAAAGGTTTAGATCCAGCAGAATTTGGTCTATAAAAAATACATTAATAATAATTTGCATTTAAGACAGATATCAATTATGGTATCTGTCTTTTTTTCTTTATATTATTTGTTAAAACTATGTTCCATATTTAATATACATTAAAAAAATTATGAAAGGAATGGTAACGTATAAGAAACAATAGGAAAATCTAAGTAATAAGATAACAAAAACCCATATAGCGGTTAATAGGAGAAACTTCTTCTTTGGTCTTGTCGTCGTATTCAATGCTAAGCCCCTAAATTCTAGCGAAAAAGCAATGAAAAGCCGCCAAAGGCTTCTAAATCATTGCCACATTCAAGGCTTAACCTCGAAATTCTAGCGAAAAAGCAATGAAAAGCCGCCAAAAGCATCTAAATCATTGCTTTTATCAGGGCTAAACCTGGAAATCTCAGCCCAAAAGCAATGAAAAGCCTCAAAAAGCTTCTAAATCATTGCCGCATTCAGGGCTTAACCCCTAAATTCCAGCGAAAAAGCAATGAAAAGCCGCCAAAGGCATCTAAATCATTGCTTTAATCAGGGCTAAACCTGGAAATCTCAGCCCAAAAGCAATGAAAAGCCGCCAAAAGCTTCTAAATTATTGCTTTAATCAGGGCTAAGCCCCTAAATTCTAGCGAAAAAGCAATGAAAAGCCGCCAAAAGCTTCTAAATTATTGCTTTAATCAGGGCTAAGCCCCTAAATTCTAGCGAAAAAGCAATGAAAAGCCGCCAAAAGCATCTAAATCATTGCTTTTATCAGGGCTAAGCCTGGAAATCTCAGCCCAAAAGCAATGAAAAGCCTCAAAAAGCTTCTAAATCATTGCCGCATTCAGAATTCAACCCCTAAATTCCCGCCCCAAAGGGTGCATATTCTGTCTCATAGATTTTCCCTACAAAAAAATATAGAAAAAATGTCGCATCTTATAATATAATTGTGTATATATAAGTGAAAGACAAAAACATAACGTAAAAGTTATATAAATACTAATCATGAGGAGGGGACATTATGAGAAAAGAATTATTAAATGGATTAACAGAGGACCAAATCGCAAAGATTAAGTCATGTAAGAGTTCAGAGGAAATACTATCACTTGCCAAGGCAGAAGGAGTAGAACTAAACGATGAGCAGCTCCAGGCAGTATCGGGTGGTGGATGTACTGATATAACACCAAAGTGCGATGAATGTGGATCTAAGAAAGTAGATTTCATAGATGATGTGGATAGAAATGGAAAGGTACAAAAAAAGTATAAATGCAAGAAGTGCGGAAATGTATTTTATGAAGATGCCTGGCCAACTTTTTAATAAGAAAAGATATAGAATAGCTTTATTTTCAATAAGACTTGATGTAAAAATCATCAAGTCTTATTTTTTGTAAAAAAGTCTTGACATACTCCGTCAGTCGTAGTATATTTACTTCATCAGATATAGTACGACAGTCGTAGTACGATAGACGGAGTAAATATTAAGGAGGGAAATATGAGTGAGATAAGCAGTGATGTTATTCGCGGCTATAATGATACGATGATCCTCTACATTCTGCTAGAAGCACCTTCTTATGGTTATGAAATATCTAAGAAGATTAAAGGAATATCTGATGAAAAATATGTGATTAAAGAGACAACTCTTTATTCCGCATTTACCAGAATGGAGAAAAACGGATACATTGAATCATTTGTTGCAGAGCCGGAATCAAGTGGTAATGGTAAGAAACGAACTTATTATAGGATTACTGACAGAGGCAAAGAATACTACAAAACCAAATGTGAAGAGTGGGAAATAACAAAAGAAGTTATTCAAAAATTTATTAGGGGAGAGTGATAATATGGAAACCATTAGAAATTATTTAGAGACAATGTTTGCTAATATGCCAAATACTCCTGAGGTTAAAAGGGCAAAGGATGAACTTCTTCAAATGATGGAAGATAAATATAACGAACTTATAGCAGAGGGTGTTAATGAGAATGCTGCAGTAGGAACTGTAATTTCTGAATTTGGCAATCTTGATGAACTTGCAGAAGATTTAGGCCTTAAGAAGGAAATTGATGAAGTTAATAATAGACAGGAAAATGTTAATAGAAGATTTGTATCTATGGATGAGGTAAAAACTTATCTGTCCCATAAGACTAGATCTGCAATTTTTGTTTCAGTAGGAGTAATGCTTTGTATTATCTCTGTTATATTTCCGATTATTGGTGATATATCGTCAGTGATTAGTGAGGGACTTTCAGTAGGACTTATGTTCCTTTCAATAGCTATTGCAGTGGGACTTTTCGTTTTCAATGGAATAATATCCGGGGAATGGACATATCTTAGAAGAGAACCTTGTCAGATTGATATGGCGACAGCAGAATATGTTAAGGATAGACTTAGAAGCTATAGACCTATTAGCGCTATTTTGCTATCAGTTGGCGTTTTGCTCTGTGCATTTTGCTGGGTGCCTGTTGCGGCAATTCAGAATGAATATATGACAGTATCATTATTCTTGATGGTGGGATTTGGAGTGCTACTAATAATATATTCTTCCATGACAAGCAAGAGCATAGAGAGAATTCTTAGTCTTAATGATTCCACAACTATTAGTGGAACCTACAGCGATGGTGCAAATGTTGAGTATAATAACAAGACAGCAGAAGTAATAATGAGTGTATATTGGCCGACAATTACCTGCATTTATCTATGTGTAAGTTTTCTTACATTTGCATGGTACATCACATGGATTATATGGCCAATCGCTGCAGTGCTTCATAAGATTTTTGGCACAGCTTGGGCTAAGGAGGTGTAGTTATGAATAATAGGGGTAAGAGAATTTATCTTATAATAATATGGGGAATAACGCTAATTGTAATTCTATTTGGTATATATAGATTCATAGGTAATGGTGCATGGAATATTTTTTCTTTTGGCACTGGTAAATATGTGGAGAAAACAGAAGACTTAAGCGCCGATATAACGGAGTTAGATGTAGATGTTCGTTCTGCAAATGTTACTATAGAAGAAGGTGATACACCTTCTATATACTACTTATTCCCAGAGAAGTCAGAGATTAGTATTCTTAATGAGAATGGCAAAGTATCATTTAGAGAAAATAGTAACAATAATAATTTCGTTCTTTTTGGAAATGGCAAGAAAAAAGAAGTACGAATAACTGTTCCTAGAGATAGGCAACTTTCTAAAATTAACGCGAAGACTCATTCTGGAAATATTGATATTAATAATGTTAAATGTGATGATATTATAACAAATCTAGATTCGGGTAATCTTAAGATTAGTAGTGTGACTTCTCGAAACCTTAAGACAGATGCAGATTCAGGTAATATAATTGTTAATAGTAATATTGAGAATGTTGATGCTACGGCTGATTCTGGTAATATTGAATTTGATGGGAACATAGAGAAGATTAATGTCAAAGCAGATTCGGGCAATATTAATCTCAAAGGAGATTATCATATTATAGATGCTAAGGCAGATTCAGGAAATATTACCATTGATTCTAAGAGACCTGAATCAGAAATGGTCCTTAATCTTGATGTAGATTCTGGCAAGATAACTGTTAATGGAAATAAATATAAGAATTAAGAGAGGTCAAAAAGGCGTAAACTGGAATAGCGTTTACGCCTTTTTATGTTAAAATATAATTTAAAGAAATTCTTTGTTCGTAGAGGTGAAAATGACTATAGGAGAATTAATAATACTAATCGTTGTATTTTTTGCATGAGATACCGCTGATAGCAGGTGTTACCATTTATGCAATTAAGAGTAATGCTGTGAAATGTGGCAGTATCGTTGACATGAAAATGTATGCTCTTGTTAGAGAGTGAAATATAACGGAACTGACTGAGCCGAAGGAAAAGGATGATTCATGACCGAAGGTCAGGAAGATGGACTCAAAAGATTTTGAATCATCTCAGCTATTTTTAGATGGTACATAGAACAAAGAAAAATATGTATAAAAAGCATGGGGTGACATAAGCACCGCCCCCAAAGCAGGGATGAAGTCGACCAATAAAGGTATGGAATATTGGAAACAGAATGGCTGTATAGAGGGCAATCGTTCTTGGAAGGGGTGAAAGAGATGTATAATTGATGATAAATGTGTGAAGTAGTTGATAAATAGATACATAGAGAGAATGGATATAATAAATGGAGAATAAATTAGATAAGTGGGATACTGCAATTTCGGTTTCAAGTGCAATTGTTACAGCTGCATGTGATTTCTTTTTTGTTGAAGATATTGATTTGAAAAAGGCACATGAATGGGGAGTCGAAAAAGCAGACGAATTTGTAATGAATGTTTCAAAAAAATGTGGATATAAAGGTGATGATATTTCTGGAGCCATTAAGCATTTAGAAGATAGGTATCATATGGCTGGTGATGAATTAACAAATGAATTTGGTGGAGGCACTGCACATCACCTAAGAGATTTCTCTCATCATTCTTCGCCTATTGGATTAGCGTTTTCTATTTTGACGCAAATAACAGGTAAATGCTATGGTACTGATACAAGAGGAGCATTTGTTTGTTTTGATGTCCCTAATTGGCAGGAAAAAGATTTTGTTTCTGGTATATATATGGGTGTTATTTCATGGGGAATGCATCTGATTAGTGATATGGTTGGATCTAGTGGCACTAGAAAAGGATCAGGTGAAGGAACAGGATTGCCTGGTATTATTATGTCGCTATTAAAAGAAGTATCATCTATACCTGGGATACGAAGCATTGCAGGTGTAACTGATAAGAATACGCCTAATAAAGAGTCAAATTATAATTTTTCAGTTGTTTGTTCAAAGATGTTTAATGGAACATTATTTGCTGAGAGTGGTTCTGATGGGAAGATTGTTAAGGGGACGCAAATACCTTTTGACTTGCGAACTGAAATAGGAATAGTGAATGAATCTATAAATAATAAACAGTATTTGCCGGTAATGTTTAATAATATTATTGTGGCGGCGGGATACTCTATTAGGAGATTTGTAAAACAGATAGAATTTAATAATTGTAAGACGTTTGAAGATTTAGAGAAGATTGATATTAAAATATGCCTTCCCTACAGAAAGAATGACGTCTTTAGACATATGAAGATGATAGGTGCAGTAACTTTTTCTGGAATTGATATTACATCATCAGGAATAAAGGCGGCAATGAAAAATAAAAATAACAGGCAAGGCTTTGCACTTGATTTTGTTCAAGGAATAAATTACTGGGGATTAGGTGATTTGGCGTTTTCAACTAATTTGGAAGTTCTCTCGGCGGTTGAAAAGATGAAGGAAGGTTTTGATGCTTTAATTGAGAAGCAGAAACGAGAATTAATTGATAGATTGCCGAATGGAGAAGAATACTATAGAATGGGAAAATACGTTGTTGAACAAGCTATGGCTATTGCCGAGATAGGAACACCTATTGGATACGCTAGTGCAGCTATAGGTGTATATGATGCTATAAAAGAGGCAAGTAAAGATTTGAAAGAGGCAACTGAAAGACGAATCAGAATAGAAAAAGAATGTGAAGAAAGAATAGCAATAATTAAAGAAAACAGAGCGATTATGGAAGAAACAATTTCTGATTATTTTTATTCTAGAATAACTATATTCGTAAATGCATTTGATGCTATGGATAGAGCAATAACAAATAATGATATTGATGAATTTATTATGGGCAATAATATGATTCAAAATAACTTGGTTGGAGAAACTAAGTTCAATAATATTAAAGAATTTGATGACATGATGTTATCAGAGGATTCAATTAAATTCTAAGGGGGATTATATGGTTAAAGTTATAAGTAAAAGGGGTGCAATGAAGACATTCTATTATTTAATGGCAATCGATGGTATAGATGAAGCAGAAGAGGAACAATTCGATGCTATCGGAAATGAAATAATGAAAGAAGAGTTTGAGGGGGTTAAGGACAGTATTAAATCTGAGTGTAGCATGTATCTTGAGAAAAAATCGAATGAAGATGATAGATATGATTTTATTCAAGAAGGTATTGATGAAGCATTAAGTGATACTGTAAAAACGATAGAAGAAGGTGTTGTGCCTAGATTATTATTATGGGATATGTTAACTATTGCGATGTGTGACAAGGATTTTTCGACTCTGGAAGAAAGAGTAATAGGTCATGTGGCTCGCGTTCTTAAGATTGATAAAAGCGTATTTATGGAAATGAAGCAATTAATTATAACTGTTAACGCTGTGGAAAAAGAGAAAGAACAGTTAGAGTTATCAGAATGCCCATATTCTGAAATCAGACCTATTGTTGATGAGATAGAGAAAAGGAGAGAAACGATTGTAAGTGCAGCTGTTGCACTTATTGAGGATGATATTATTATTGAACAGAATCCAGGCGAAGTAGTTGAAGAAGACAATGCTATTGTAAAAGCTACAAGAGTTGTAACAGAAAAAACATCCGAAGGAATTAACAGTGCATCTCGTTTTTTGGGAGAAAAAGCCGAGCAAGGAGTATCATTAGTTTCTGAAGGTGCTGGGAAATTGTTTGGGATTATGAAGAAGAATAAACTTCAAAAAAAAGAAGAGAACAAAGAAAATGATGGGCTATAAAGGAGAAAGGTATGGTTTTAACAGCGGTATTTATTGGAGTTGCAGCAGTATCAGGTGCAGCAGGAATTGGTACAACAGTTAAAGCGGCAGTTGATTCATCTCATGCACATTCAATTAATGATGAGGCGAATCTCAAGATAAGGAATGCTGCAGAACGATTGGATTTTTTGAGAAAGAAATGTGGCGATTCATTAGAAAAAATTGGCGAAGAGAAATTGTTTGTCTTAAATAATAGTATTAATGAATTTATCACATATTTCCAAAAAATAAAAAATGTAGATTTTTCAGAGGCAGAGGGTATTTTAGAGATAAACAATCTTCATGTTGATAAGAAAGATTTTGAAGAGTTAGCTGAAATGTCAAAGTTATCGCTAACGCTTGTTGAGGGAGGAATATCAGGTGTTGCAGGTGGAACTTTGGCAGCAGTAGGCGCATATGGAGCTGCATCAACTTTTGCTACTGCATCAACAGGAACAGCTATTGCATCATTAAGTGGAGCTGCAGCATCAAATGCCACCCTTGCTTTTTTTGGCGGAGGTTCTATTGCAGCTGGAGGTTTGGGTGTTGCAGGTGGAACAGCCGTCTTAGGAGGATTAGTTGCAGGTCCAGCACTTTTGGTTATGGGGATAATATCTAGCGCCAAGGCAGGAAAAACATTGCAAGATGCATATACAAATAATGCAAAAGCTGATGAAATATGTGCTGAGCTAGATGTTGCATCTGTTGAATGTATTGCTATTCGAAGAAGGTGTTATATGTTTTATTCATTGCTTGCAAAACTCGATTCATATTTGTATCCGTTAAATCAAGAAATGAAAAAGATTATTAAGACAGAAGGTGTCGATTATTCAAAGTATTCAGATAAAAGTAAAAAGACAATAGCAGCAATTGTTTCTAATGTGGCATCTATAAAAGCTGTTTTGGATACAACCATTCTAACTGAGGATGGAAAACTGACGCCTGAATCTGAGATTTGTTTGAAAAATGCAATTAGTGAATAAGAAGTATTTTTCAATTTCAGGTATGTCTATAGGTATTTTAATGAGTTCAGAGCGCCCCAAAATGAAGGTTTAGCTAATAAACCCCTAAAATCAGCCAAATAGTTAGCCCCTATAAGCCACATCACTCCTAATCATACAACAACCCCCAAATAGCTAATCATAATGCTATCCCACAACAATAAATGTATTGATGATAATACATAAATAATGTATAACTAGATAGAAACTGTGTTTATATAAGTAGACTTGTAGATTGACATAATGGAGGAAGGACATATGAATGTATTATCTAAGGGACAGAAGGTAGTTAGTATATTGCTTAAGCTTATTGTGATTCTCTCCGCCATAGTGGGGATAGCCCTAAGTGCGCTTGCAGGTGCGTACGTATTTATGGGTGGAGAGACTGTGTTTATGTATTTTACGATACAGTCTAATATTCTCGTGGCAATAATTTCGCTGGTGGGATTGATTATAATCCTTATGGGAAAGGAAGATAACAAGATATGGTATACAATCAAGCTTGTTGGTACTGTGTCAATTACGCTGACGGGGGCTGTATATTGCTTCGTGCTTGCGCCGGGTATTGAAAATGCATGGTCTATGGCATCTGTACTCTGTCATGCTGTAGTTCCTCTGGCATCTATAATTGATTTTTTGGTGGTATGTAATGTAACTAAGGTTCGTAAGATTAATGCACTATGGGTGACAGTACCGCCGCTACTATATGCTATTTATTCGGGGATGGGATATGTGCTGGACTGGAAATTCAATGCCCAGGGGCATAACTATCCTTACTTTTTCTTAAACTGGGGAAGTGAGGCAGGAGCCGTAGGTTTTTCAAGTGAGCCACCTTTTATGGGACCGGTATGGTGGATTCTTATACTTCTCGTTTTTCTTATTGTTGTCGGATTTGTATATTTACTTATAGCGGATGCTATTAGAAAGGCATTGTCGCGTCATAAAGTCATACATCGTTAAACCTCAAAGTTAGAAGCCTCTAACCTTGAAAAATACACATATTTATGCTATAATAGAAGCCAAATTTTTTCAAGTAAAGGAGGTGACAGTATGGCTAATATGCTTTCTGAAGAAGAAGTTAATAAAGTCGCAAATCAAATTGGTCGTGAACAAAATACTGTCATTTCCACAAAGGATTTTGTAGATAAAGAGACACTCTATGATTCTTTAATTAAGACAATTAGGAAATACCATCCAAGCGCCAATACTGATATTATTGAGAAGGCTTATAAAGTGGCTGATGAGGCACATAATGGTCAGAAGCGTAAGTCTGGAGAGGATTATATTATTCATCCCCTTAGTGTGGCACTTATCTTAGCAGACCTTGAGATGGATAAAGAGACAATTGTTGCAGGTATGCTTCATGATGTTGTTGAAGATACATTTATGACAATTGATGAAATTAGTGATTTGTTTGGGGAGGAAGTAGCACTTCTAGTTGATGGTGTTACAAAACTTGGTCAATTAAGCTATTCTTCTGATAAGGTTGAGGTTCAAGCTGAGAATCTTCGTAAGATGTTTCTCGCTATGGCTAAAGATATTCGCGTAATTATTATTAAGCTTGCTGATAGACTTCATAATATGAGAACACTTCAATTTATGAAGCCGGAGAAGCAGAAAGAAAAGGCTAAGGAGACAATGGAGATATACGCTCCACTTGCGCAACGCCTTGGTATTGCTAAAGTAAAAATTGAACTAGATGACTTATCGCTTAAATATTACAATCCAGAAGCATATAGAAATATTGTAGAGACAATTGCCCAAAGAAAAGCTGAGCGAGATGCCTACGTTGACAATCTTGTTCTTGAGGTTCAAGGACATATTGATGCTGCTGGAATTAAAGCAGAGATTTATGGAAGAGCAAAGCATTTCTTCTCAATCTATCGTAAAATGGTTAGCCAGAATAAAGAATTTGATGAGATATATGATTTGTTCGCCATTAGAATTATTGTGGATAATCTACAGGATTGTTATGCGGCACTTGGTGTAATGCATGAGCGCTATACACCAATTCCTGGTAGATTCAAAGATTATATTGCAATGCCTAAGCCTAATATGTATCAGTCGCTTCATACTACGCTTATTGGACCTATGGGCGTTCCATTTGAGATACAGATTCGTACATGGGAGATGCATAGAACCAGCGAATATGGTATTGCTGCCCATTGGAAATACAAAGAGTCAGGTGAAGGTGCTACTGTAAAGGGCGAAGAAGAGAAGATTTCATGGCTTAGAGATATCCTTGATTGGCAGAAAGACATGGATGACAACAAGGAATTTGTTAATCTTCTTAAGAATGACCTTGATTTGTTCTCTGATACAGTATTTTGCTTTACACCACAGGGTGATGTTAAGAATTTTCCAAGTGGTTCAACTCCAATTGATTTTGCTTACAGCATTCATTCTGCAGTAGGTAATAAGATGATTGGTGCCAAGGTAAATGGTAAGCTTGTTCCTATAGAATATGAACTTAAGAATGGTGACAGGGTTGAGATTCTCACCTCCGCTAATTCTCGTGGACCTAGTAGAGACTGGCTTAACATTGTTAAGTCTACACAGGCACGTAACAAGATTAATCAATGGTTTAAGAATGAATTCAAAGTTGAGAATATTGTTAGGGGTAAGGAACTTCTAATCGAATCTGCTAAGCAGAAGAATATTAACTTCAATGACATTAACAGACCTGAGTATCAGGAAAATGTTATGAGAAGATATGGTTTTCATGACTGGGAATCCTGCCTTGCAGCAGTTGGTCATGGTGGTCTTAATGAAGGTCAGATTGTTCAAAGGATGTATGAACAATATCTAAGAGATTTTGATAATTCTGTTACAGATGAGAAAATTATAGCAGATAGTGAAGGCAGAATGAGTCAGCCTTCTAGAGCACGGAAAAACAACTCTAAAGGCAGTAATGGCGTAATAGTTAGAGGAATGGACGGATTCTATGCAAGATTTTCTAAATGCTGTAATCCTGTACCTGGTGATGAGATTGTAGGTTATGTCACAAGAGGTAGGGGGCTTTCAATCCATAGAACTGATTGCATCAATGTTATTAATATGCCGGAGAATGATAGGTCTAGACTTCTTGAAGCAGAATGGTCTAAGGAATACTTAGAGGGTAATACTGAGACAGAGTATATGGCCACAGTTAATATCTACGTTCAAAGTAGAGTTGGTATTCTTGTGGAAGTTTCTAAGATATTCTCAGAAGCAGAAATTGACATTATATCTATTCATTCAAATACCAATAAGAAGGACATAGCCACAATTACTGTTGGATTTGAAGTAAAAACTAAGGAAATGCTTGAAAGGGTATGTTCTAAACTAAAGAATATAGAAGGGGTAATTGATATAGAAAGGACAACAGGCGGTTAATTATGAGTAAGATGGAATTAATACAATATGTTGTTGGCCCGGTTTGCACCAATTGTTATTTTGTAATAAACAGTGACACTAAGGAAACAATTATTATAGATCCAGGTGATGAGGCAGAACATTTAATAGATAGAATAGAGATTAAAGAGCTTAAGCCAGTTGCTATTTTGCTTACCCATGGACATTTTGATCATGTTGGTGCAGCAGGCAGAATATCTGATGAATATAGCATTCCAGTTTATGCTAGTCGAAACGAAAGGAATACCCTTCGTGATCCTCTTATTAATCATTCCGGTGTAAATGGAAGAATTCCAGCCATTTATCATGCCAGTGATTTGCTTGATGATGAGGATGTATTAGAATTAGCTGGCTTTACAATTAAAGTGTTCTATACCCCAGGCCATACTCCTGGAGGCGTATGCTATTATCTTCCTGATGAGAAATGTGTTTTCTCAGGTGATACACTTTTTTATAATTCCGTTGGAAGAACTGACTTTGTCAAGAGTTCAAGTGAAGACTTGATTAATTCTATTAAGACTAAGCTTATGACTTTAGATGATGATATAATTGTTCTTCCTGGTCATGATGCGAGAACTACAATTGGCGAGGAGAGAATGCATAATCCTTTTCTTTAAGGAAATGTGATTTTGGTATGATATATATTAAGCTTAATGATGATAATTTTGAATACGATATTTATTCTTTGGTTAAGGCGTTTTGCCCTAGAGAAGAAATTGCTTTTGTAAAGATTAGACCAGAGGATAAATTATCGTATTTTCTTGTGATTAATTATATAGAAGATGCAATAGAATTAGAGTTATATAAATCAGCGAGTGATGTTGCTACTACAAAAGATAGTATAGAAGTAGAGCATAGTGACAGAAAAGAAACAAAGAATCGTCTGAAAAGGCTTATATATTATGCCTTTAGTAAAGAAACGGGGAAAGAATTGCCTTGGGGTACATTAAGTGGAATTCGTCCAACGAAGATACCACTTAGAATGATAGAAAGTGGCCTAAGTAATAAGGAAATATCAGGTTATATGAAGGATACATATCTTGCAAGTGATGAGAAGATAGATATCTCTATTGATATTGCAAGACATGAATATGATTTGATTAAAGATATTAACTGTGACAATGATTATAGCCTATATATTGGGATTCCCTTTTGCCCTAGTACGTGTCTTTATTGCTCATTTCCTTCATATGCCTACGGAATATGGAAGAATAGAGTTGATGAGTATTTAGATGCCCTTAAGAAAGAAATTGAATTTGTTAAAGCTAACCTTAAAGATAAGAATCTTACTACTATTTACATAGGTGGAGGGACACCTACATCTCTTGATGAAAACCATCTTGATAAGCTTCTAACTATAATAGAAGAAGCATTTCCTATTAATGATGTTAGAGAATATACAATTGAGGCGGGGCGACCTGATTCTATTACAAGGGAGAAGCTTAAAGTAATAAGAAGACATGGTATTAGTCGTATATCAATTAATCCTCAGACAATGAATCAGAAGACCCTTGATTTGATTGGTCGACATCATAGTGTGGTTGATGTAATTGAAAGCTTTAACATTGCAAGAGAATTAGGGTTTGATAATATTAATATGGATATTATAATAGGCCTCCCTGGAGAAGATATTAATGATCTAAGTTATACATTAGAAGAGATTAAGAAACTTAATCCAGATAGCCTTACTGTTCATTCTCTGGCTATTAAGCGTTCTGCAAGACTTAATATAGAGAAGGAAGAATATGAGAATTATATTATGGATAATTCTTCATATCATATGGATAAGGCAAGGCAGATAGCGAAGGAATTAGATATGAAGCCCTATTACTTGTATAGACAGAAGAATATGGCTGGTAATCAGGAAAATATTGGATTTTCGAAGAAGGGTAAAGAAGGATTATATAATATCTTGATTATGGAAGAAAAACAGACTATAATTGCACTTGGTGCTGGTGCAGCCTGTAAATATGTTACTGATAATGGATATACAGTTACAAGGTCTGAGAATGTGAAAGACCCAGGGCTATATATAGATAGAATTCATGAGATGATTGATAGAAAAAGAGAGAAGCTGGAGGAAATGAAATGGCTAACAAACTAAGTAAGAAGCCAGTTAACGGCATGAAAGATATTTTGCCGAGAGAAATGGAGATAAGAGATTATGTAACTTCTGTTATTAAAGATACTTACAGAAGTTACGGCTTTACACCTATTGAGACACCTGCTATGGAGAATATTGCTAATTTAAGCAATAAGCAGGGTGGTGAAAATGAGAAGTTAATCTTTAAAGTAATGAAAAGAGGAGAAAAGCTTAAGATTAAAGAAGCAGAGAATGAACTCGATGTTGTTGACTACGGGTTAAGATATGATTTGACTGTACCTCTTTGCAGATACTATTCTAATAATGCTAATGATTTGCCTAGTCCTTTCAAAGCCTTGCAAATTGGCTCTGTATGGAGAGCGGACAGACCTCAGAGAGGACGTTATAGACAGTTTACTCAATGCGATATCGACATAATTGGTGAACAAAGCAACATGGCAGAGATTGAGTTGATACTTGCCACAACTACCACTCTTGGTAAGCTTGGGTTTGAGAATTTTGAGATAAGAATTAACGAAAGAAAGATATTAAAAGCAATGGCGTTGAAAGCTGGATTCACTGAAGAGAGTTTCGACGAAGTCTTTATAATTCTTGACAAAATGGATAAGATTGGATTAGAAGGTGTCCAAAATGAACTTGTGGATAAAGGGTATAATTCGGAAGTTGTTAACTCTTATATCAACTTATTCACAAATTTGGAGGGAAAAAACGATGTAAATCAAGCAATTGACTATCTTGACGCTGAATTAAGCGACACATTAGATGAAAGTGTCAAGCAAAGTATGAGAGAAATAGCAAATGCTGTGAATAACGCTAAAGTAGCAAAATTTGATCTTGTATTTGATCCAACTCTTGTTAGAGGAATGAGTTATTATACTGGAACAATATTTGAAATTGCCATACCTGAATTTGGTGGAAGCTGTGGAGGCGGTGGACGTTATGATGAAATGATTGGAAAATTCACCGGTCAAAGTGTTCCTGCTTGTGGCTTCTCAATTGGATTTGAAAGAATAATTCTTCTTTTGTTAGAGCAAAATTATGAGATTCCAGAAGCTGGCAAGAAGATTGCCTATCTAGTGGATAAGAAGCTTTCTAATGAAAAATATGTAGAAGTAATTAAGGAAGCAAATGAGAAAAGAGAAAATGGCGTTAACGTTCTTGTTGTTAGAATGAACAAGAATAAGAAGTTCCAGAAAGAGCAGTTAAAAAAAGAGGGCTACGAAGAATTTAAAGAATTCTTTGCAGATTAGTATATAGCCATAGTATAAGATTTGGAGGATTAAAATGGCAGAATCAATGACAGGACTACATCGTAGTCACAGATGTACAGAGGTAAGTAACAAATTAATCGATGAGGAAGTAACTGTAATGGGTTGGGTACAGAAGAGACGTAACTTGGGAAGCCTTATTTTCATCGACCTTAGAGATAGAAGCGGTCTTCTGCAAATCGTATTCGATGAACCTCAGATTGGAAAAGAGGGTTTTGAGAAAGCGGGAACTTTAAGGAGTGAATTCGTAGTAGCAGTAGAAGGCGTTGTTAAGAAGAGAGAGGCTGCAATTAATGAAAATCTCAAGACTGGTGATATTGAGATTATTGCTTCATCTCTCAGAATTCTATCAGAAGCAGAGACGCCTCCATTTCCAATTGAAGAAGGTATTACAACAAAAGATGAGCTTCGCTTAAAGCACAGATATCTTGATCTTAGAAGACCTGATCTTCAGAGAAACCTTATACTTAGAAGTAAGGTTTGCAATATTGTAAGAAGTTTTCTATGTGATGAAGGATTTATAGAGATTGAGACTCCAATTCTTCAGAAGTCAACGCCAGAAGGTGCAAGAGATTACCTTGTGCCAAGTAGAATACATAAGGGAGAGTTCTATGCCCTTCCACAGTCGCCACAATTATTCAAGCAACTTCTCATGTGTTCAGGATATGACAGATATTTTCAGATAGCAAAATGTTTTAGAGATGAGGATTTAAGAGCTGACAGACAGCCGGAATTTACACAGATTGATATGGAATTATCATTTGTTGATGTAGACGACGTACTTGATGTTAACGAGAGACTTCTTGCTAAAGTTTTCAAGGAAGCAATTGGAGTAGAAGTATCTCTTCCACTTCAAAGAATGCCATGGCAAGAAGCGATGGATAGATTTGGCTCTGATAAGCCTGATATTAGATTCGGAATGGAACTTACAGATGTATCTTTTGTAGTAGAAGGTTCGGAATTTGGAGTATTCACATCAGCCCTTGAAAACGGTGGCTCTGTCCGTGGTATCAACGTAGAAGGACAGGGCTCTATGTCTAGAAAGAAAATAGACAAATTAGTTGAATTTGCTAAGGGATGTGGTGCTAAGGGACTGGCTTATCTATGCGTTAATGATGATGGAACATATAAGTCAAGTTTTGCAAAGTTTATGACTGAGGAAGAACTTGATAATCTTGTTAAAGAAATGAATGGAAAGCCAGGAGACTTGCTCCTTTTTGCAGCAGATAAGAATAAGATTGTCTGGGAGGTTCTTGGTTCCCTTAGATGTGAACTTGCTAAACAATTAGAATTAATACCTGAGAATGAATTCAAATTCCTTTGGATTACAGATTTTCCATTATTTGAGTATTCTGAAGAACAGGAAAGATTTGTTGCTATGCATCACCCATTTACAATGCCTTATGAAGAAGATCTTGATATGATTACAACCGATCCGGCAAAGGTTCGCGCAAAGGCATATGATATTGTTCTTAATGGTTGTGAACTTGGTGGTGGTAGTATAAGAATTCACAGACAGGATATTCAAGAGAAAATGTTCGAAGCACTTGGCTTTACGAAAGAAGAAGCCCATGACAGATTTGGCTTCCTATTAGATGCATTTAGTTATGGAGTTCCTCCTCATGCAGGTCTTGCTTATGGACTTGATAGAATGATAATGCTTATGACAGGAGCTGATTCCATTCGTGATGTTATTGCGTTTCCTAAGGTTAAGGATGCTTCCTGTCTTATGACAAATGCACCAAGTAAGGTTGACACAGAACAGTTAGAAGAACTTAGTCTGGAAGTTGTAGAAGAAAAGTCAAAAGAATAGACGACTCGTGTGTATTAATAAAGCCCCATAAAAGCTATATTTTCCTTGCAAATAAAAGTAAAATATATGTATAATATCTATATATGTTTACTTAGGGTATAATATTTGCTACATTAATTTATTTATACTCGGGTTCATAAAGGGGAGAATTCTTTAGCAAGGGGGGTATAAATATGCACACATTTCAACCATATCCTATAGAATTGTATGAAGCTAATCCTTTTACATTAATAGCAGATCAATGGTATACTATTACTGCTGAGAAGGATGGCAAAGTTAACACTATGACAGCTTCTTGGGGAACCTTAGGAAGTCTTTGGGGCAAATATGTGGCTGTTATATATGTTAGAGAATCCAGACTTACACATGAATTTCTTGATGCTTGCGAATATTTCTCTATTACTAATTATGAGAAGGGCAATAGAAGTGCTCTTAAGTATTTGGGTAGCGTATCAGGAAGAGACGAGGACAAAATAGCCGGCGCCAGATTTCATGTTAATTATGATAGTGGGGTTCCGTTTATAGATGAGGGTAATTTTAGTTTGATTTGCAAGAAAATTGCCAGAACGGAAATTAAGCCAGATCAGTTTGTTGATCCTAACATTGAATCAGACTGGTACAAAGATGGTGATTATCATACCATGTATGTAGGGGAAATTATTAAAGCCTTAGCTAGATAAAGTTCTAATAGGTGAGTAATAAGGAGAGGCTTTTGCTTCTCCTTTTTTAAGAAATGTATTAATTATGCTGGGTATATAAAGGATATATAAATGATATTTGTAGGTGAAGATTATACAACAATTGTTCCTCGGTCGAAAACGGGAATAAGTCTTAATTCTCTTAATCAAATTAATGATTTGCAGACGAATCTGTGCAGAATGAGTAACGTCTATTGCTTTTCTGTAAAGAAAGACGTGGGAGTTTTTGCATCCTATTTTGGCTCAGAAGAGGAAAAGAAGGAAATAGAAAAGCTTGTTAGTCTAAGTTTAATATATGATTTATGCGCAAGGTTTAGCGATCCTGTAATAGAAACTGTCATTCCATATGATTCCGATGAGGATTACATTAAACTTACAGGATTTGCAATATTTGGAAATGACAAATCCCTTGTTGGTGTACACGTATTAATAGGTATTATTGATTCTAACGTCAATACTGAATATGATATACCTGAGTGCCTATCTAGAACAAACGAAAAAGATTATGATAAGACTGTTCTATTTGTAGAGCATATGATAAAACATTTCTTCCATGAGAAATTCTATGCTGCAGACCTGGAGGAAGATCTAAGTCATGTTGAAGCTATTGGAAGAAAGTTAGAGAAGCAACTATCTAAGAATGAAGTTCTTACTAATGTTCTTAAGATGTTAGAATCAGATAATGATTTCGCCAAGATTTCTGAAGACGTGCTAAGAGAAACTAGCAATTATCTTAATATAGATGATTGTATGCTTCTTCGACTTAATCCTGATGAAACTACAATTGATTGCATTGGTGAATGGTCAATTAATAAAGATATGGCTTTGGGCTCTGTTCTCTCACAGTTTAAAGTGAAGGATTTGCCTTTCTTTAACGGCAAATCTTATACTATTTCTTCAGATAGTCTTATGCCGGATGCTTTTTCTGATTTTTTTGAAAATGCTGGAATTAGTGCAGGTGTATTTCTGCCACTTGAGGCTAATGATAAGCCGGGGCTTTACATTGTATTTGTAAGCATAGGCAGTAGAAAATGGACTGTGGAAGAACTTAGATTTCTTCAAGATGTTAAGAGAGTTTTACAGACGATTCTAATAAAAAGAATTACTAAGAATTCTCTGGCAAGCTCTTATAACGCCCTTGAGGCAATTCTAGAAAATGCTGGCTGTGGTATATGTGTTGATGACATAAGCAGTGGCAAGAATCTATATCTTAACGATACATTTAAGAATTTGCTTGATGATGAAGAGGATATAGAGGATATCAATATTGTTATTTCTAAAGCAAGTGATGACATTAATAATATCCATAATTATTACGCTGCGAATAGTGATAAATGGTTTGATATAACATTTGCAAAAACCCATTGGGTTGATGGAAGAGAAGTTAGACTTGCAACAGTATATGACGTTACTGAAGTTAAGAAATATCAGAAAGAGATAGAAAAACGAGCAAGTTCTGATTACTTAACTGGCCTATATAATAGAAAACAATGTGAAGACGATTTGCAGCAGGAGATTCGTAAGGCTAATGTGTCAAATTCTCTTGGTGCACTGCTTTATATGGATCTTGATGATTTTAAGAATATCAATGATGGGTTAGGCCATAGGGTTGGTGACAGGCTCTTAATTGAGGTTGCAAAGGCTCTTGATAATGTGACGGGTAAGAAGAATAGATGTTACAGAGTCGGCGGAGACGAATTTATTGTACTTGTATCCACAAGTGAATATCATAGATTGGATGAAATATGCAATCATATTGTTGGTATTTTTTCAAGAAGTTGGAAAATATCTGATTCCGAATACTATTGCACAATGTCAATGGGATATGTAACATTTCCAACTAATGGAAATGACGTTCAGTCCCTTATTCAACGAGCAGATATAGCATTAAGCTATGCTAAGCAGCGAGGAAAAAATAGAATTGAAGCATACAACGAGGATGATACATATAATTCTGTAAAACGGCTTGATCTTGAGAAAGCATTAAGAGATGCAGTGGCAGATGATTGTAAAGAATTCGAAGTGTATTATCAACCGGTTGTAAATATAGCTGGAAAAGATGCAGTTTGTTGTGGCGCAGAAGCTTTAGTAAGGTGGCAGTCTAAGGAATTTGGATTTATGAATCCAGGGGAATTTATTCCTCTTGCAGAGTATCTAGGGCTTATTGTTCCAATTGGAGAGCATGTATTAATTGAGGCTTGCAAGCGATGCAAATACTGGAATGATTTCGGCCACCCTGATTATAAGGTAAATGTTAATCTCTCAGTTGTACAGCTTATGCAGAAGGATATAGTAGATACTGTTGAAAATGCTTTAAATGTATCTGGGATTAATCCATCTAACTTAACGCTTGAAGTAACAGAGGGACTTGCAATTAATGATATGAATGCTATGAAGTCTATTCTTGGTGGAATCAAGGAGCTGGGAGTTCGTGTTGCACTAGATGATTTTGGTACTGGCTATTCATCTCTTAACCATATTAAGTCAATGCCTCTTGATGTAATTAAGATTGATAGATGCTTTGTTAATGGTGTGGGAGCAGATGCTTTCTCTAATGCATTTGTTCAGACAGTATCAAAGCTTGCCGATGCAATTGATGTTAATGTATGCGTAGAGGGCGTAGAAGAAGAGAGTCAGAAGGACGCACTTGATGATATGAATGTGCAAATGATTCAGGGATTCTTGTACGATAGACCATTACCACAAGAAGATTTTGAGAGGAAATATCTTATATGAGTCCACATAATTGTGAAGAATGTAATAATTTCGTATACGATGATGAAGATGAATGTTACGTATGCGAAATGGATTTAGATGAAGATGATATGGTCAAATTCCTTACAGGTAATTATCCTGATTGCCCATACTATCAATCAAATAATGAATATGAGGTGGTAAAACACCAGATGTAATATAAGTAATAAGGAGGGACCCGCTTGCGGGAGGATGCCTTATTACACGACGACGTTTTGCGAAGCAAAATGTTGGAATTAAAGGAGGGGCCTATGTTACAAGAAAGTATTAAGAAATTAGTTCAGTATGGAATCGATACTGGACTTACACCAGAATGTGAAAGGATATATACAACTAATCTCCTGCTAGATGTATTTAATGAAGACACATATACTGATTCTGAAGTTGATGTATCTAATATTGTTTTAGAGGACGTTTTATCGGATTTACTAGATGAAGCTGTCAAGAGAGATTTGATAGAGGATAGTATTGGATATAGGGATTTATTTGATACAAAACTTATGAATTGCCTAATGCCAAGACCGGCACAGGTTCAGGAAAAGTTTAGTGAAGAATATAAGAAATCTCCAGAAGATGCAACAAATTATTTCTTCAAATTAAGCCAGGACAGTG
This sequence comes from Lachnospiraceae bacterium, assembly GCA_015057165.1. GTDB lineage: Bacteria > Bacillota > Clostridia > Lachnospirales > Lachnospiraceae > RUG191. The sequence continues at coordinate 25,936 of SVEY01000018.1, forward strand.
ACTATATTCGAAGATATAGAATTGTTAAGGATAAGAAATGGACTGTAGATACAAAGTATGGAACTCTTGATATAACAATTAATCTCTCTAAACCAGAGAAGGATCCTAAGGCAATTGCAGCAGCTAAGAATGCAACAGATGTTAAGTATCCTAAGTGTCTTCTTTGTGTAGAAAATGAAGGATATGCAGGAAGATTAGATCATCCTGCAAGAGAGAATCACAGAATCATTCCAATTACAATAAATGATAGTGCATGGGGATTTCAGTATTCACCATATGTATACTATAACGAGCATTGTATAGTATTTAATGGTGAGCATACACCTATGAAGATTGAGAAGAATACATTTATTAAGCTTTTTGACTTTGTAAAGCTATTCCCTCATTATTTCTTGGGCTCAAATGCTGATTTGCCTATAGTAGGTGGTTCTATTCTAAGTCATGATCATTTCCAGGGTGGACATTATACATTTGCCATGGAGAGAGCAGAAGTGATTAAGAATTTCACTATTAAAGGATATGAAGATGTTACAGCAGGTATTGTTAAATGGCCTCTTTCTGTAATTCGTCTTCAATGTAAAGATGAGAAGAGAATTATTGAACTTGCTGATCACATTCTTAAAACGTGGAGAGGTTATACTGACGAGGAAGCGTATATTTTCGCTGAGACAGATGGTGAGCCTCATAATACAATTACTCCAATTGCAAGAAAAAGAGGAGAGCTATTCGAGATGGACTTAGCTCTTCGTAATAATATTACTACGAAAGAATGTCCTATGGGTCTGTATCATCCTCATGATAAACTACATCATATTAAGAAGGAGAATATAGGACTTATTGAAGTTATGGGTCTTGCTGTACTTCCTTCAAGATTAAAAGATGAGATGGAAGAGCTCGCTGATTATATTATAAATGGCAAAGATATTAGAAAAAACGAGACTCTTTCAAAACATGCTGATTGGGTAGATGAATTCTTGCCAAATTATTCTGATGTGAATAGTGATAATATTAATGATATAATAGAGAAAGAAGTAGGAAAAGTATTCTGTCAGGTGCTTGAAGATGCAGGAGTATATAAATGCGATGAAGAAGGTCTTAAAGCATTTGAGAGATTCGTTAATACTTTGTAAAATATGTTATAAAAGGGATGTCATATGGATGAGAATTATAGACAACTATCGAAATTGCTTGATAAAAAGCCAATAATATGTGAGAAGTGTTCTGGATACTATGAATATAATGGTGCTGGAGAGTACGTATGCAAGCAATGCGGTAATATAGCATACGATGATTATGGAAAAGTTAGAAAATTCATAGAAGAAAATGGCCCTGCGCCATATCATGTAGTAAAAGAGGCTACTGGTGTTAGTGGTAAACTGGTGCGTGAGTATTTAGATGCTCCTAATACTGAGAAGCGTTTTAATATGAATTGTAAGAAGTGCGGATGCAAAATAGCTGTAGGAACCTTATGCTCTTCTTGTGCAGCCGCTGAGAATGCTACTGCTCCTAAGGAGGCATTCGAACCTAAGCAGAGTCCTAAGCCACCAAAAAATAATAAGGGTGGAGTTCACTTTGTGGTTGATCGAAAAAGATAGAAATTGTTCAGATATTAATACAATTTAAAAACGCAAAAAAATAAGACTTTATGTAATCTCCCCCAATTAAGGGGGATTCATAAGGTCTTATTTTTTATAGATTACCTAATGCATATTTGATTAATGATACAGGATTCTTTCCTTCCTTAATCATCTTGTTAGAATACTTATCATAATCTGCTACTAGTAATCCGAATGAATCTTGAAATGATAAATCTGCCATTTTTTTGTCCTCCTTTTTCTTTGTTACGCTGTAAGCTTACCACCGACATTGTATAATGTCAACAAAAACTTTGTGTATAATTTGTGAAAAACGCACTAAAAAGTGGCATTTTGACTATTAGCCCAAGTAAGCAGTTGTCAAACATGCACAAAAACAAACTGGAAATTATGTAAAAACATAACAAAAGAGCATGATGATTGGACAATATGCAATAATTGTTGCTTGCAGATTTGTGCATGATTAACAAAATACAGTGGTTATTTTGGGGCAAAAAAGTAACATGCGTGTATTAATGTGTTAATTATTTAACGGGCTGTGAACAAATTGTGTCCTAATTATAAATAAATTATTAATTTTTGTATTGAATAATTATCAACGCGAGAGTATAATCAATACATGAAGAACATATTATCATAAGGAGGAAATCAGAAAATGGGTATGTTATTTCAAATCTATGGCGATACCTCATTAACTCAAATTCTTGGTTGGTGTATGGTATTTGTCGGATTAATTCTACTTAACGAGCTTGGTCGTAGAACTAAGTGGGGTGGAATTTTATTATTTGTAATTGTTCCAATTATTTTAACAATTTACTTTATTCTTATCCATGTTGGTCTATTTGGTGGAGCAAAAAACCAAGAGGCTATGTACATGGACGGATGGTTCCATTACTTTAAGCTATACGCAGCTGACATCGGATGTGTCGGTTTCATGATGATTAAGTATGGCTGGGGTATTGGTAAGAAGCATTGGTTCAAAGCTTGGCCATTCTTCATCGTTGCAGCTAACATCTTAATCGCAGTTGTATCTGATCTTGAGTCATTCATCAAAGGTACAATGGCAGGTGGCTTCAATGGTGGTTGGTGGGCTTCCAACGAAGGCGTATTCCTATACGGTGGATGGTGGAACCTATTAAATGCACTTGCTGGTATTGTAAATATTCTTTGTATGACAGGATGGTGGGGAATTTACTCATCAAAGGGTCAAAAAGATATGTTATGGCCAGATATGACATTTGCATTTATCCTTGCATATGATGTATGGAACTTCGAATATACATATTTGAATCTTCCTACACACTCATGGTACTGTGGTGTTGCACTTCTTCTTGCTCCTACATTTGCAGCTGCATTCTGGAACAAGGGTGGTTGGATCCAAAACCGTGCTAACACACTTGCAATCTGGTGTATGTTCGCACAAGTTGTGCCTCTATTCCAGTTAAGCAAGACATTCTCAGTAATGCCAACAGTTTACGGTAGAGCTTCAGAGGCTGGTTACTCAGCACTTGATCTTTATGCTTCAAAGGCTGGTTACTCAGCACTTGATCTTTATGATTCAGCTATTAGTGTATACAACAATGGTGGAGACGCTGCTAAGGCAGTTTCTGGTCTTGGTATCACAGCTAATCCAACAGCACAAGGTGTTATTGCAATGGCTTCTATCGTTATTAACGTTGTTGTATTTACAGCTATCATTAAGAGAGCTATTGAGCAACACAAGAATCCATATACAAACGAGATTTGGACTGGTACAAAAGATTTCGAACTTGCTATGGCAAGAAAAGAAGATTAATTACAGTTTAGGTTATTTGAATATGTTCTTTAGAAGAAAGGCAGATGCTTTATGCATCTGCCTTTTACATTGCAATTCCTACAACGTGAATATAATTAGGTGGAGTTGGAGCCCGTATAGGAACATCTATGTGGGATCCAACTCCTTCATAATATATTAAGAAATCATAATCTGAAATAGATTGACAGTAGATTTCAATGTGGGATAATATCAATAAAGGAAAAGAAAAGGAGGGGTTAATAATATGATGGGGAAAACAAAGAAAATAGTAGGAATCTTTCTTAGCCTTGTGCTTGTTCTAGGGATGGTTCCGTTGTTTGGCTTTACTTCAAAAGCTGATGATAATTATGTCATTAGAATTGGGGATAATGAAGGTGTAAAGGATATATACGGTGAAGCATATGGGTCTGGCTGGCTCTACACGCCGGGAGATACAAATGTTAAACCGACATTAACACTTACGAATGCAAATATATCAGGTGAATATGGAATTTTTTCTGATGGTATAGGGTCAATAAATATTGTATTAGTAGGTAATAATACAATAACATCAACGACAAATGAAGGAATCAATATTGATGATGACGATGGCTTCCTTACTATATCTGGAGAAGGAACCCTTACTGTTAATGGAAGTACCAATGGCATTAAGGCAAATAATGTGACACTTGATTCTGGCGCTGTGACTGTTAACGCCAATGCGAACGAAGGAATATACGCATATGGTCCTGTGGTAGTTAATGGTGGTTCGCTTAATGTTACTAGTGTTTCTTCGGGATATACAGCAATAGGAGTAAAAGCAATAGGAGGTCTGAAAATTAATGACGGTAACTTTAATGCCAAGGGAAATTCTAGCGGAGTAGATGTTGGTAGTAATTCTGTTACAATAAATGGCGGAACAGTTGTGGCTGGATCTTCTGAATGTAAAAGTGGTATAACGTCAGAGAATTTATATGTTAACTCAGGAACTAAGAGCTTTGTTGCAGTTGGAAAAGAAAAGGCTTTGGATTGTAATTACATAATGAACGAAATCCCTGGTGTAGGTTGGACAAATACAGAAGGCACTGAAGGTGAGGCGTATATTGCCATTAATAAAGATCCGGGATATAGCGAGACAGATTTAGAATCATATAAGAAGGTTCAGTTTCCTCAACAACCAGAAGTAATTGATGGAGCTAATCAGACAGTATCTGCAGGTTCTTCTGCGACATTTAGAATCAATAAAGATTTTGGCTTGTTCCAGAATGGCGGTTCTGTAAAAGTTGATGGTAAAGAAATCGAAAAAAAGTACTATGAAGCAAAAAGCGGAAGTACAATTATTACACTTAATGGAGAATTTACAAAGAATTTATCTGAAGGGGAACATGTATTGGCAGTAAAGTTTGGCGATAATACAGAAGCTAATACAACATTTACTATTACAAAAGAAGCCCAAGGTAGTGAACCAAGCGCAGATAGTGGCGAAGCCACATCACCAACTAACACAGATAACTCTTCGGCAAATAACACTACAGCAAATGACACTACAGCAAATAATTCCTCAACATCTGATGCAAAAGGTAAAGCACCAAAGACAAGTGATACTCTACCTATTGGTGCAGTTGCATTAATAATTATAGGAATAGGCACTATTGGAGTGGTAGTTTATAGAAGACGAAGATTATAATCACTATATAGATTGACACCATTTTTTAATATGGGATAATATAAAGTATATGAGTGCGCTTTTTGCTTAGGAAATAGCATTATACGCAGAATTGTATAAGGGGGATTAATCAATGATTAAATACGAAGAAAAGACTAAATTTTTTAAATTAGATACTAAGAATACTTCATATTGTATATCTGTTCTTGATACAGGTCATGTAGAGCATCTATATTATGGTGAGAAAATTGATGCAGATACACCTGAATTTATGCTAGAGAAGAGGTGTCTTACTCCAGGGAACTGTAATGCTTATGATGCAGAACATCCTATTACTCTTGAAGATGCCTGCCTTGAGATGTCAGGCTATGGTAAAGGTGATATAAGAGAGCCATTTATTGATGCTGTATTTGCTGATGGCTCTACAACTACAGACTTTGTATTTGATTATTGTATGGTTAATAAAGGGAAGAAGTCATATAAGACCCTTCCTGGTTCCTATTCTGATGAGGATAATCAGGATCATCTTATGATTTCTATGAAGGATAGAAATAGTGGATGTACATTAGAACTTCATTATTATGTATATGAAGATGAAGATGTTATTACCAGAAGTGCCAGATTTGTCAATACAAGCGATGAAGATGTTAGATTGAGAAGACTTATGTCTACTCAGCTTGATTTTGACGAAGCTGGATATGTGATTACATCTTTTCATGGCGGTTGGACACAGGAAATGAATAAGCATGATGTGACTTTAACAAGTGGAAGATTTGTTAACAGTTCATATACTGGATGCTCTTCTTCAAGAAGTAATCCTTTCGTTATGCTTTCAGAGGAAGATACAACAGAGTATCATGGAATGTGTTACGGCTTTAATTTGATTTATTCAGGGAACCATTATGAGTCTTTTGAGGTTAATAGTTTCAATAAGACAAGGTTTGTATCCGGCATTAATCCACAGAACTTTGAGTTCTTGATTGAACCAAAGGGAGAATTCGAGGCTCCTGAAGCTGTAATGACATTTTCAAGTCATGGTCATAATGGAATGAGTCAGAATATGCACGCCTTTGTAAGAAAACATATTGTAAGAGGCACTTGGCGCGACAAGGCTCGTCCAATTCTTCTTAATAGCTGGGAAGCAGCATACTTCGATATTAATGAAAGTAAATTATTGAATCTTGCTGCAGAAGGAGCTAAGCTTGGAATTGAGCTATTCGTCATGGATGATGGCTGGTTTGGCGAGAGAAGTGATGATACTAAGGCGCTAGGGGATTGGACAGAGAATACTAAGAAGTTGCCTCATGGCGTGGCAGGTCTTGCTGAAAGAATTAATGACCTTGGTATGGACTTCGGTATCTGGGTTGAGCCTGAGATGGTAAATGTTGATTCTGATTTATATAGAGAGCATCCTGATTGGGCAATAAGCATTCCTGATAAGGACCATTCAGAAGGTCGTAATCAGAGAATACTTGACTTTGCTAATCCAGAAGTAGTAGAGTACATGACAGAGTCAATGTCTAAAGTCTTTAGCTTAGGCAATATAGCATATGTAAAATGGGATATGAATAGAACATTTACTGACTATTATTCTCAGTATTTACCTAAGGATAGACAGGGAGAAGTTGCTCACAGATATATACTTGGTATATATAAGATGATGAAGGATTTGACTGAGAAATTCCCTGAGATTCTATTTGAAGGATGCGCTTCAGGCGGCAATAGATTTGATTTGGGAATTCTATCATATTTCCCACAGATATGGGCAAGTGATTGCACAGATGCTGTTGAAAGACTTCGTATACAGAATGGATATAGTTATGGTTATCCTTTGTCTACAGTATCAGCCCATGTGTCAGGCTGTCCTAATCATCAAACCCTTAGAACAACTCCAATTGATACACGATTCAACGTGGCTAGTTTTGGGGTTTTGGGTTACGAATGCAACCTTTGTGATGCAACTAAGGATGAGAAGGAAGCAATTAAAGAACAGATAGAGATTTACAAGAAATACAGAGATACAATGCAGTTTGGTGATTTCTATAGAGTTAAGGCTGATAATGTATACCAGTGGACTGTAGTATCTAAGGATAAATCTACAGCAATTGGAATGGTTACACAGATTCTAATGAAGGCTGGAAGAGGATATCAGAAAATCAAAGCTTACGGCTTAGATCCTGATAAGAAATATCATTTCTATGGAAGAGAACTTAAGTATCATCTCAGGGAATATGGTGACCTTATTAATACAGGAATGCCTAGTCTTCCGTTAATTGGTAAGCCTCATGTTAATCCTAATAACGATACACTTATGAATCTGTTTAACAAAGTTAACCCTATGAATGGCGAGAAAGAGGATTATGAAGTGTATGGTAATGCTCTTATGAATTGCGGTGTTAAGCTTAAACAGGCATATACAGGCGTAGGATATAACGGCGACGGAGAAACCAGACATTTTCCAGATTTCGGTTCAAGGATTTATTTTATAGAAGAGTTAAAGTAGGCATTTATTAAAGGGTTACATAATAGATATACTCGAAACAACAAGGGTTTAACATATGAATGCGTGTTATGATAAGGTGCCGGTAATTATACCGGCGCTAAATCCTGACAATAGAATAAGAATCTTCATTCATTCTCTTGAGGAAGCGGGATTTAACACAGTTATTGTGCTTGATGACGGAAGCGATAGAGAATATAAAGAGGGAATTTTTAGAGAACTTGAAGAAGAAGGGGTGAAAGTTCTGTCTTATGACGATAATCAGGGCAAAGGTGCATCTATCAAAGATGGCTTATCGTATGTATGTGATGAGATGCCGGATGCAATAGGGGTTGTTACTGCTGATTATGACGGAAGGCAGAGTGCGAAAGCAGCAACTCTAATTGCTGACAAGTTGCTTGAAGGAGAAGAGTTTGTCCTTGGAGTAAGAGACTTAGAACATAGTAATATGTCTAAGAAAATGCGAAATGGCTATAAGATGGTGGGGGTTACTTTTAGAGTACTATATAGTAAACGTGTCAGAGATATTCAGACTGGTCTAAGGGGTATAGGACGTTCTTTGATGCCGTATTTTATTGATATTAGAGGATCTCGCTATGAATATGAGCCTAAGATGATTATCGATGCTGTAAGGGATGATATTCCTATCTGTGAAGTTGATGTGGGTCCAATTAAGCCTATTGACATGGATGAATCCACCTTGTTTGTTAGTGAGAACTTTAGGCCTTTTGCAGATTCCTTTAGGATAATGGTTGTACTTTTTGTTAATTTTATTAAGTACGCTATGACATCTATTTCGGCAACGGCAATTGATTTTGCTTTGTTTTACACGTTGTCAAATCATATTCTGAAGGATTTGAGTCTTGGAATGTGCGTTCTCCTTTCTACTGTAATAGCGAGAGTGATATCAAGTACATTAGCATTTCTTGTTAACAGAAATGTTGTGTTTAAGTCGAAGGATAACCTAGTTAAGAAAATGCTTAAGTTCTATGGGCTTGCTGCTATAATTATGTTTTCCTCAGCAGAACTTGTAACATTATTTGTTTATTTGTTTGGGGGAGGCAAGACATTTACGAAGCTTTTCGTAGATTTGTGCCTGTTCTTCATAAGTTACCAGATACAGCAGAGGTTCATATTTAATACAAAAGAGAAATAAGAAATGCAGGTAATGATTATGGTCATTATTTCTGCATTTTTTATTTGATTTATTGGTATTTTTTGTTGTTTATAGAAACCTAATAATGTATAATATATTGTAGGTTTTATGTAAAAAAATGTGAAATGTGTACATATTTAGTTGTTGCGTGGCAAAATTATTCTTGCTACTTTAAGGGTGGTTTTTAACATGCACTTGTTTACCAAGGAAGAGAAAAATAGTAAAGATGTTATAAAAAAACTGGCTTTTTCAATTGGAATTATTGTAGTCTTTGTTGCTGCTATTGTGGCATTTGTTGTTGCCATGAGAACAGAGAGCATGGCTAATTCACAGAAATTAGATACCGGTTGGGACGTCGTTATAAATGATTCGGTTTATGAAAATGTTACTTTGTCTACATTTAGAATACCTGAGCAGTTAGAAAAAGGCGATGTTATTATGCTTAAGAATACTTTGCCAGATGAACTAGATGGTGAAGTATCAAGTGTAATGTTGCTAATTTATCTTACAACGGTAGATGCGAGGATAGATGGAAGAAATATATACTCATATGGTGAAGAAGAATATGAAGATGGATTTGTTGGTTCGGGATACCATTTTATTCAATTACCATTTGAATCAGAGGGAAAAGAATTGACAATAATTCTGAAACCATCTGAAGCAGGTGCATTTACTAATATTCCAACGCCAGTAGTAGTAGATACAAAATACGCTCCTACCACATTTACAGATAAGAATATGAGTAGCATTTTCATCTGTATATTCCTATTCATGTTAGGTGCTTCAATTACTATTGTTAGTGCAATATCATTATACTTCGACAGGAATTCTAAGAGGCTTCTGGTTATAGGTATTCTTGCAACTCTAATTGGTGCATGGTCTCTTGCCAATGCTAAAGTGTTGCAGATGTTCTCTATTAATCTTGAAGTAAATGGTGTATTAGAGTATCTGTCATTATATGTAGCACCTATTCCTTTAATAGGCTTAATTATAATGGTAAGGCAGGATGATGCTCTCTGGAAGAAGAGACTTTTATATGGTTGTATGTTTGCAATCATTCTCTTTGATGTAATTAGTACAATTCTGCATTTTACAGGGGTTGCACATTATCCTAGTACATTAACAATGTTCCATTTCTTGGCGTTTGGAGTCCTTATTCTTGTTGCAATTGCAGGACGAAAGAAATTCTCTCTTATGGATAGGGCTGAGAAGTTACTGAATATTGCGATTATTGTTCTATGTGTATTTGCAGGATTAGATATTATTAGGTTCAACTTTTCTAAGTATTTGTGGCCTGAGAATGAATTGATTGCTAATTCTATTCTTCCATTTGGAACTTTGGTATTTGTAGTTTTACTTGTTGGAAGTTACCTATGCTATCTATATGATATGGTTAAGGCTAAAGCAGAATCTATGGCTTTATCTATAATGGCATATAATGATCCTTTGACAGGATTATATAATAGAGCTAAAGCAGAAGAGAGATTCTCTAAGCTTATGGAAGATAATAAGGATTACTTCCTCATAAATGTGGATCTTAATGGTCTGAAAAGAATAAATGATAAATTTGGTCATGAACAAGGTGATTTATTAATAGTTACTTTCGCGAATATTCTGAAAGAATGTTTTAATGATATTGGAACTGTCGTAAGAATGGGCGGAGATGAGTTTTTGATTATAATTGATATTGATAAGGAAGAGTTAATTAAGCCTGCTCTTTCTAATATGATAAAACTTGAAGCAGATAAATCAAAAGAGACTGGTATGAGAATAGAGGCTTCCTTTGGTATATCATCTAATGTTGAGGATAGAAGTCGTAATCCAGAGCAGGTATATTCTGTTGCTGATTCGAGAATGTATACTATGAAGCAGAAGACAAAGGCTGCAAGAAGAGCCAAGGCTCAAGCTGCTGATAAGAATAACGAATAGTAATATATAATGTTTAATAAAACAAGGAGGTCATATCTATGGATTTGAAGTCAAAACAGTTAATGGAGAAGAAGAATGTAAGCTTCATTGTAACAATTGTTATTCTTGTTACAATGTTACTATATTCAGTATATAGGCTTATTCTCGGATTTGAAATCCTTAATATTGTGAGACTTGTATTGGTTGTAGTTCCACTGATATTTGTTATTATTATCAGATTGGTTCTTATGAAGAAACCTGGTTCGGAGATGTACTTTACTTATTCTTCGGGAATTGCATATGGTGGGGTACTGCTTACAAGTGTTGATGATATATATCTATATGCATTTATGTTCCCAATAGTAATTCTTGTATTACTATTCCAGGATGTCAGAAAGAGTGTTATTGGGTCTGCAACAGCTATAGTTTTTAATATTATATATCTTGTAGAGTATTTTATGATATCTGATAGGCCATCATTAGCAGCTGTAATATTCCAGTTTATATTCTGTATTCTTACTTGTTTTGTTGCAATATTTGTTATTAAGACACTTAGCAAACATACTAAGGAAAGCATGGATGCCATTGCTGATTCTGCTAAGGCACAGGAGGGTACAGCAAGAGAGGTTATGGGTGTATCAGAGAATATTGCTGATAAGATTGATGGAGCCCAGGATCTTGTTGAGAAGCTTAATATAGCAATAACAGAAAGTAATGATGCGGTTAACGGTATTGCATCAAGTACTAAGACAACAGCAGAATCTATTGAGAATCAAACTGTTATGACAGCAGAGATTCAAGAGAATCTTGAAGAGGCGGAAGCAGAAGCTAATAACATGATGGAAGCTTCAAAACTTGCTCAAGAGACTGTTTCTGAAGGTGCCAAATTACTTGAAGAACTTAAGATGCAAGCATCTGAGACAGCAGAAGTTAATAGATCAACTCGTGAGACAACAGTTGAACTTAATGAACGCATTAAGGAAGTCGAGAATATTGTTGGTACAATTCTTAGTATTTCTGATCAGACTAATTTACTTGCTCTTAATGCTTCAATTGAGGCAGCCAGAGCTGGTGAAGCAGGAAAGGGATTTGCTGTAGTTGCTGACGAAATTAGAAATCTGTCTGAAGAGACAAAGGATTCAACAGAGAAGATTTCTGAGATTATTAATAAGTTTACTGTGGATGTTGACAAAGCAAGCCGCAATATGGAGCGTTCGGCTCAAAGTTCAGATAAGCAAAATGAAATGATTGAAGTTACAGGTGATAAATTCGATGCAATTAAAGTACAGATGGAGGATTTATCTAATTCAGTTAATAGCATTTCAAAAGAAGTTAATGATATAGTTGCTGCAAATACTAAGATTATGGATGCAATATCTAATCTATCAGCTACATCTGAAGAGATAGCTGCTTCTTCTGAAAGCAGTATTACTGTAAGTGATCAAAGTATGACTTACATGAATGAGATGACTGATCTTCTTAACGATGTATTTGATGTGTCAAATAATATGAAGGCAATGGTTAATAAACAATAAGGAAATGCGTGAGATTATATGGACGTTACTATAGTTACCGACTCAAATACATATAATGTTACTATAGATAGAATGACACGTCTTGAAACCATTCTAGAAGGGCAGGGGATACCTTGCCCTTTTGTTTGTAATGGAGAAGGTACATGTGGTAAATGTAGAGTAAAATTCCTCACAAATCCTCCCAAGCCTACTGTGGCAGAGCGTAAACTCCTAGGTCGGAGACTTATTGACAGAGGCTATCGCTTAGCTTGTGAAGTAGTAATTATTAAGGATTGTAAAATATATGTGCCAGATGAATCAAAGGTTCAATCTGTACAGGTATTTGATACAGAAGCCATTGGAGAACGAGCCAGAATTCGACGTGAGAAGGTTGTAGAAGCACGGGCTGAGTTAATTGAGAGTGGAGAGATTGAGAGCAATGTTAGATATGGTATTGCAATTGATCTTGGAACAACTTCCATTGCTATAGAGCTTTTTGATTGTATGGACGGAGATGTATTATATGCAACGGTAACTGAGAATCATCAAAGCATGTATGGTGTTGACGTAGAATCAAGAATTGACAGTTCCATTAGGGGAAGACAATATGAACTATCAGACATTGTTGCTCGTGATATATTATCGTGTCTTAAGGAGATTTCTGAACAACTTCCAGAGGATGTGTCAATTAAAGATTTGCCAATCGTTCTTGTTGGCAATACTGCAATGATTCATATGCTTTGCAATATGTCATGCCAAGGGTTATCGGAACCTCCTTATAAGCCAGAGGATTTATCTTCACAGGAGATAGAGATTGATGATGGGGTGTTTGTTACAACATTTCCTGCAATATCTGCCTTTATAGGAGGAGATATTGTTTCGGCAATTTATGCCCTTGATATTGATAGAAAAGATGAGATTAATGTGTTAATAGACCTTGGCACTAATGGTGAAATGGTTGTTAATAAAAGGGGTGAACTACTTGCTTCTAATATTGCAATGGGGCCTGCATTTGAAGGAGGTAACATTTCCTGTGGATGTGCATCTGTATCAGGAGCCATCAGGTCAGTTGATATAACGAATGGCTTTTGCAAAGTGACAACTATTGATAATGCGTATGCTTTGGGAGTATGTGGCTCTGGTGTTATTGAAGCAGTATATGAGTTCTTTAAGAATGGTATTATTGATGAACATGGTACATTTTCATCAGAATATGCCCTTGGATACGAACTTTGTCAGCTTAACAAGAAACAATCTGTTGTGTTTTTGCAGGATGATGTAAGGAAGATGCAACTTGCCAAGGCATCTATTCGTGCAAGTATAGATGTGCTTCTAGATGAAGCTAATATTTCTTATGGAGAGATTGATAATATATATCTTTCTGGAGGATTTGCTTATAGAACGGCTGTTGATAAACTAATTGGTATAGGAGCGCTACCTAAGGCATGGAAGAATCGTGTCATACCTGTTGGAAATGCTGCACTAGAAGGAGCAAGACAATTTGTTATGGAAAATGATATGTCGCGATTAGAAAGAATTGTTAGTGATACTAAGGTAATAGATATCAGAAGTAATGAAAGTTATCAGGATATGTATTTAAATAATGTTTTATTTGAAGAAAAGTAAGACTATACGTCTTGCTTTTCTCCATTTATAGTAGCTTTCTCCCCATCCTCTACAGGAATAATAATACATTTCTTGCCGTCTAAAAATGTTGTAGATATTTGTTCTATTTTCTCGGGGTTAACCTTTACAATGATATCGTTTTCTTTGCCATCTTCACCTATAACGCCAGATTCTTTTAGCTGAGAGGTAAGATCAGCAACCCTTTCTTGTAATGACTTCTTTTCTAATCGAAGTTCATTATTCTTAAGGACTTTCGTATCAAGTATTTCTTCTGCTTCAGGCAGAGCTTCTTTGAAGAATTCTTCATAATTCTTGGTGATTTTCTCAGTCTTTTCTTCTGATATAGGAACATCCTTTAGAATTTCTTCCACAACTTCTGAATCAAGCATAATATCGTCGTCATTTCCAACAACTTCTTTCTTTTCTTCAATATAATCACTTAAGTTGGCTTGTATATCAACTATAATATCTGAGGTGTCTTCTTTGTCTGGACCTATAGTCTGAGTTAGTATATTAGTAAAGGCGTTCTTTTTTTCCTGGGTTGTTAATTTACTTGCGCATCCAAGTCCCATTTCCCATAATTCCTTATGAGGGTCGTCGGCTTTCTTAGTATACATCATAATGCTATGAATATCTGAGCTTCTATCTGTAAAGCAAGGGAATATAAATCCGCTGTCTGTAGGGCCCACAACCCAATCACGAATTCTGGCTCCGATTCTATGTTCGTCTTCTCTATATCCAAGACCTGGCTTTGAAAGCATAACAGGACAGATAGAACATATTATATATTCATAAGTCTCCTCAGATTCATCTAATTTCATATTGTCACTTGTCTTAACCATGACATCATAATTGTCGTAATATAGAAGAATTAAGTAATTACCAACAAAATCGTATGTTTCTATAATGTGGTCGAAGAAAGCATTGTATAGATTCTCATCTTCTAAGCCACTTTTCTTTAAAGCCATAAGGTTTTGCTGTGGTGCGCCATTTTCTTCTGCTTCAATTGGAAATTCAAGTTCAATTAAGTTGTTTCCTACTGTTCCTGAAAGTGTTTTATTGGCAATTTCAAGGTATTTGTGCAATTCTTCGTCTTCTAGGCTAAGAAAGCTTTCGCTAAAAGTACAAACCTTGTCTTTAGATGAATTCACATAGCATCCCGCCATTTTAGAGATGGTGCAAGATTCCTTTTTTAGCCTTCTCTTTATCTCTGCAACTTCCTTTTTATTCATAATGTATCTCCTTTTAATTATTGTAGAATATACACTTAAATAAATCAATTGGAAATATGCGCTAATAATGGAAAATGCTTGAATAAAAGGTCGTATTGTACTAAACTAGATATTGGATTTTTGTGTACATGGAGGATAAGAAATTGGATTTACTTGAACTTAGACAATTACATCGTAATTTTAAAGATTATGAAGGTAAAGAAGTAACAGTCGGTGGATGGGTTAGAAGTATTAGAGATTCTAAGACTTTTGGCTTTATGGTACTTAATGATGGTACATTTTTTGAACCTACACAGATTGTCTTTGCTGATAAATTAGATAATTTTGAAGAGATTGCCAAGCTTAATGTTGGTGCTGCAGTTATTGTAACTGGTGAGGTTGTTGTTACACCTGACGCTAAGCAACCATTTGAGATACAGGCAACTAATGTACTTATTGAAGGTGTGTCTGCTCCTGAATATCCATTGCAAAAGAAGAGGCATTCATTTGAGTATCTTAGAACAATTTCCCACCTTAGACCTAGGACCAATACCTTCCAGGCAGTATTTCGCGTAAGAAGCTTATGCGCATATGCTATTCACAAATTCTTCCAGGAGAGAGACTTTGTGTATGTACATACTCCATTAATTACAAGTTCTGATGCTGAAGGTGCAGGTGAGATGTTCCAGGTTACGACTCTTGATCTTAAGGATGTCCCACTTTCTGATGGAAATGTTGATTTCTCACAAGATTTCTTCAATAAGCCAACTAACCTTACTGTATCAGGTCAGCTTAACGGTGAGACATTTGCCATGGCATTTAAGAATATATATACCTTTGGCCCAACTTTTAGAGCTGAGAATTCTAATACAACAAGACATGCAGCTGAGTTCTGGATGATTGAGCCAGAGATTGCATTTGCTGACTTAACAGACGATATGATGCTTGCAGAAAGCATGATTAAGTATATCATTAACTATGTTCTTGAAAATGCTCCAGAGGAGATGGAGTTCTTTAATAAATTTGTAGATAAGGGACTTATTGACAGATTAAAGCATGTAGCAAATTCTGAGTTTGGACATATTACATATACAGATGCGATTAAGGAATTAGAAAAGCATAATGATAAGTTCGATTACAAGGTGTCATGGGGATGCGATTTACAAACTGAACATGAGAGATATCTTACAGAGAAGATATTCAAGCGTCCTGTATTCGTAACTGACTATCCTAAGGAGATTAAGGCTTTCTATATGAAGCTTAATGATGATGGTAAGACTGTTGCAGCAATGGATTGTCTTGTGCCTGGAATAGGTGAGATTATTGGTGGCTCAGAGAGAGAAGCCGATATAGATATTCTACAGAAGCGTATGGAAGAATGCGGACTTAATGAAGAAGACTATGATTTCTATATGGATCTTAGAAGATATGGAAGTGCAAGACATGCCGGATTTGGACTTGGATTCGAAAGATGCGTTATGTATCTCACTGGAATGAGTAATATTAGAGACGTAATTCCATTCCCACGTACTGTTGGAAATTGTGAATTGTAATTATAAAAGAGAAAAGAGATTGCGAAAGAGAGGACATAATAATGAGTAAGATTTACATACCAGAGGGATATGAATCTACACTTAATCTTAAAGAGACGCAGATTGCTATTAAAAGGGTAAAGGATTTCTTCCAGGCTCAACTTGCAGCTCAGCTTAATCTAAGACGTGTATCGGCGCCCCTATTTGTAACACCGGAATCTGGCCTTAATGACAATTTAAATGGAGTTGAAAGACCAGTTAAGTTCGGTATTAAAGAGCAGGGTGATAAGGAAGTTGAGATAGTACATTCTCTTGCTAAATGGAAAAGAATGGCGCTGGGGAGATATGGTTTTGGCGTTGGCGAAGGTCTCTATACTGATATGAATGCTATTAGAAGAGATGAGGATACAGATAATATTCACTCAATTTATGTAGATCAATGGGATTGGGAACAGGTTATTACTAAGGAAGAGAGAACAGATGCTGTCTTAGAGAATCGTGTTAAGTCAGTATATGATGCGCTTAGACTTACAGAAAAGTATGTATCTAACAGATATGGATATGTGGAGTGTTTTCTTCCTGAGAGTATAACATTTATCACATCTCAAGAGCTTCTTGATATGTATCCAGATAAGGATGTTAAGGAGCGAGAGTATTTATATGCAAAAGAAAAGGGCGCTATATTCATCAAGCAAATCGGAGACAAGCTATCTAACGGAGAAAAGCACGATGGCAGAGCTCCTGATTATGATGACTGGGCATTAAATGGTGATATTATAGTATACTATCCTGTTCTTGATATAGCACTTGAGTTATCATCAATGGGAATTAGAGTTGATGAAGAGTCCCTTAATTCTCAGCTTGAGAAAGCGGGATGTACTGACAGGCTAGAACTTCCTTTCCAGAAGTCTATAATGAATAAAGAGATTCCATACACAATAGGTGGTGGTATTGGACAATCAAGGATATGTATGTTCTTCCTTCGCAAATGTCATATTGGAGAAGTACAGGTGTCTTATTGGCCACAGGAAGATGTAGACTATGCTGCTAAGAAGGGCGTAATCATTCTATAGTAAGTTGGGATTTTCCTTTATGGAATACGTATTATAAACAGGGGATTACATATGAGTAAACAAGTAAAAGATCATGAAATGGATAATTTAATGGATGCTTTTGTATCACTAAAGAGTAGAGAGGAAGCATATGCATTTCTAGAAGATATCTGTACTGTTAAGGAATTAGAATCGCTAAGCCAGCGACTTGAGGTTGCCATGCTTCTAAGAGATAAAATAACATATCATGACATAGCAAATAAAACCGGCGCTTCAACAACCACTGTAAGTAGAGTTAATAGAGCCTTGAATTATGGATGCGACGGCTACGACATGGTCCTTGATAGAATCAAGTCTTAGACGATAATAACATAAATTCTTAGATTATAAATCCCTTCTGAAACATTGAGCTTTGCTCAGTTGAAGAAGGGATTTTATGATTTAGGACTTATTAAATGATCTTCTGAAACATTGAGCTTTAGCTCAGTTGAAGAAGAACATTTAATAAGTCAATTATTCATTAGACTCCTGCTCCAAGTCTATTAGCTCTTCTATCATCATTTTCTTAACATAGATATCGAAGGATAGCAGACATATAAATGAAAATCTCTGTAACAATTCCTTGTCTTCTTCAGGAGCATCCTGGAATGATTTTGTACTAAGATTGAATTTCCTCAGAACGTCTTTTGTAAGAGCCTTGCCATCTGCAAGTTCAATATCCACAATTTCTTTGTATAGATCTGTAAATGACAAATCATCGTCGCTATTGAAGAATTTATCTGTTACTGGTTCCATTATGGCCTTTACATCTTTAATGCTTAAGAATGTCTTAAGATAATAGATAAATATAAGTGTTAAGATGTGATTCTTATTGTATTTCTTTTTGTTAGGTGAGGGTAGTACATTATTCTTTGTATAGTTATTAATCATTGTCTTAGTTAATGTCTTATCCTCTGGATTTCTTTTTACTGATTCTAGATGTGAATCAATAAATGTTGTTACCTGGTCAATATATAAATCGATATCCGGTATGTCATTATATCCAACGTAATCGATTTCAGAAAAACTTTTTACTAGAATTGACATGATTTCTTTTTGAGTATATTTATATTTTTTGCCTTTTGATTTTTTCTGCTTATCACTTCTTTTAACATTATCTGAATTTGACATTTTAGTTTCTCCTTAATATGTGGTATACATTCTACATTGTATAATACTATTGTTTGGTTTTGTAGTTTCAAAAACTATAATAACATATATTGATACCATATGTAATATTTTTTTGATTATGTCATATAGATAGGCATAAAAAAAGACCACATCTTGCGATGTGGTCTAAGTTATTTCTAGATTACTCAGTTACGATTACAGGTGAATGGAAGAATTGTGTTGTTGAGAAATCAAGTGCAAGAGTCTTGCTGCCGTTCTTAACACCTGTTACATCATAAGCACCCCATACATCTGTTCTGTTATAACTTTCGTTATGAGCATGGAACTGGAAGTCAACCATTCTGTAACCACCGTCTTCCTTGTTAAGACCAAGTGTCTGCCAGAAGATGTTTAAGAATGTAGATACACTTAAGAATGGTACTACATCACTCTTGTCGCCTAATCTTTGAACTGTTCCTTCACGCTTGAAACCATTGATTAATGGTGAACCAAAAGTTACTGTGTTAAGGAAGTTGTAGTTTGACTTAAGTGTGCTGTCAGATACAACCTGTTGTGCAACCATACCGCCAAGTGAGTGACCTGTTACGATAATGTTTGAACCTGCAGGAATGTTCTCTGATATAACCTTCTTAACGTTTTTTACATACTTGTTGTCGAATTCGAAGCCTGATAGAAGATCTGTAAACCATCCTGTTGTCTGGTTCTTTGCATCCATATCTGTTCCTGATAGACATACAAGATATACATCCTTCTTCTGTCCTAACCAGTTGTTGTAATTAAGAGTTCCCTTTGTGATAGAGATAGGTCCATCTTGTTGGAAACTATAGTATCCTAACATTGTAAGTCTTGATAACTCTGCTGAGTTAGTATAAGTCTTTTGCTCGCCTGAAATAACATCCTTTGCAGCAGAAGCGATTTGCTTTGTTCTCTCGTCCGCATCTGCAGCTGCGTTTGCTGTTGCAGCAATTCCAGATAAAGCTTCTTCTGTTACATTTTCACCTTCAGTAGCCGTAGCTATGTCGGCATCCATAACCTGGTTACCTTCAGTTGTTTTTGCAAAAGCTGTGCTTCCGAAAAGCATTGCCATTGCCATTGAAATTGCTACTACCTTTTTAAACTTTTTCATTTGTACCCCTTTCTTCTTAAAAAAAACCACGAAACTTTATGCTTTGATTATAGGACCTGGAAACCCAAAAATCAATAATGAGTTTCCGAAATAGCAGCTTGCATAATTTAGCCTGTGTATTTTATTGCACATTTAACATAGTAATATTTTTATTGAAGATAATTTGATGATATGGCATATTATTATAGAAAGAATTCTACTTGTATTAAAGAGAGGATGAAGTGAAAATGGATTTATCAATGCTTAATGATAATCAGAAATTAGGCGTTACTACAACAGAAGGACCTGTCCTTATTCTTGCTGGCGCAGGAAGTGGTAAGACCAGAGTTCTCACGTACAGGACTGCATATCTTATAGAAGAGAAAAATGTTAATCCATACAACATTATGGCAATAACATTTACCAACAAAGCGGCAAATGAAATGCGAGAAAGAATAGATAATATTGTTGGCCATGGTTCAAATGCTGTATGGGTTGCTACATTTCATTCCACATGCGTAAGAATACTTAGAAGATATATAGACAGAATAGGTTATGATACTAATTTTACAATATATGATACAGATGATTCTAAGAAGCTTGTTAAGGAAGTACTAGGCAGACTTAATATTGATTCTAAGAGATATACAGAGAGGATGTGTCTTAGTGTTATTTCTTCATATAAAAATGAGCTTATTAATCCTGAGAAGGCACTTCTTGATGTTCATAATAAGGGAGAGGAAGATACTGTTGCAAGAATTTATAGAGAATATCAGGTGATGCTTAAGGATAATAATGCCCTTGATTTTGATGATTTGATAATGAAGACTGTAGAATTATTCTCGAAGTGTCCAGAGGTTCTTAGTAATTATCATGAGAGATTTAAGTACATTATGGTTGATGAATATCAGGACACGAATACTGCCCAGTTTGAATTGATAAAGCATATGGCTAAAGGTAGTAGAAATCTATGTGTGGTAGGTGATGACGATCAGTCAATATACAAATTTAGAGGGGCGAATATATATAACATTTTAAATTTCGAGAATAATTATCCTGAGACCACTGTTATTAAGCTAGAGGAGAATTACAGGTCTACCCCTAATATTCTTAATGTGGCAAATGCTGTTATAAAGAATAATAATATGCGAAAAAATAAGAGTCTTAGAACAAGTAAGGAAGAAGGAGATAATGTCAGATTCATAAGGTGTGATACATCATATGAAGAAGCCGAAAGAATCGCAAGTGATATAGATAAGATGGCCAGACTTTCCATCTATTCTTATGGTCAGTCTGCCATTCTTTATAGAACAAATGCTCAATCGCGAATGATTGAAGAGAAGCTCATTGCAGAGACTATTCCTTATAAGATAATTGGAGGAACCAATTTCTATTCAAGAAAAGAAGTAAAGGATATTGTCTCATATCTGAAAGTAGTTGGAAATCCCTATGATGATATGGCAATTACTAGAATTATAAATGTTCCTAAAAGGGGAATAGGTGCCACAACAATAAATAGAATAAGCGATTATGCTTATGAAAATAATATGACATTTCGTGAAGCTATGGGGATAGCAGATGAGATTACTTCTCTATCAAAGGGAGCAGCTACAAAGGTACTTAAGTTCTTTAATTATCTTGAAGATTTAACAGAGTTTTCTAGAACTTCTCTTGTGTCAGAATTAATTGAGAAGATAATAGAAGATACAGAATATGTAGAGAATCTTAAAGCAGAAGGAACAGAGGAAGCAAAGGACAGAATAGAGAATATCGATGAATTAGTTTCTAAAGTATATTTATATGAAGAAAATGCAAGGGCAAATGAAGAAGAGATTAGCTTAGAGGCATTTTTGTCAGAAGTTTCCCTGGTTGCGGATATTGATAATCTTGAAGATGAGAATGATGTAGTTGTATTAATGACCCTTCATTCTGCCAAGGGACTTGAATTTCCTAATGTATATATAGCCGGAATGGAAGAAAATCTATTTCCTAGTGGAAGGAGTCTTGGAAGCCCTGATGAAGAAAGCGAGATTGAAGAAGAAAGGCGTCTGTGTTATGTAGGGATTACTAGAGCAATGGAGAGATTAACGTTACTCTCCTCAGCACAGCGTTTTTCAAGAGGCCAGATAAGTTATAATTCTATATCACGTTTTGTTAAAGAGATTCCGACAGAGCTTCTAGATGGAAATGTGTGGGAACCTAAGGCTAGAGAAAGTGATACTACAGTTAATGTGTCAGATTTTTATAGTATTAAAAAGAAACCTGTGACGGCTCAGAAGTATAAAGCAAAAAATTTCGGAAGCAAGATTAATAAAGAACCTTTAGAATATGGAGTAGGGGACAGAGTAAGACATACAAAGTTTGGCGAAGGAGAGGTTACTTTGATTAACGATGGTGGAAGAGATTATGAAGTAACTGTAGAATTTGAAACTGTTGGAACAAAGAAAATGTTTGCAAGCTTTGCTAAACTAATGAAAATTTAATGTTTCTTATTAAAATTAAATATGTTATAATTGAAAAAGGTTAATAAAAGACAATGGTCTGAGAGATAAAGGAGAGGTTATATGAAGGTTAAAATGATTAGTAAAGAGGATTTGGCAAACGTTTTTGATGTTGATAAGGTTAAAGAACTCACAACTGCTTTTAACGAGTTATCTGCAGTTGAAAAACTAAAAAACCTTAAGAAGGATGACATTGTAATTGTAAATAGTAGTAGGAAAAAGAAAAAGAGTAAATTTAAGAAGTTCCTAGGAATTTTCTTATTCCTAGCAGCTGTTTGCGGAGTCGTATATGCACTTCTTAAGTATTTTAAGCCTGAGTATGAAGATGAATTCATGGATGATATTGATGATGAGTTCTATGATGATGACGACGAATTATTTGATGATGATGAGGATGTTACATCTGAAGCAGACTAATGTTGATTTGAGAAGTTATTCTTAATATAAAGCAATATAACAGCATGCGATTTTATCGCATGTTGTTTTTTGTAGGAGAAAGTTTTGAGAAAAGGACAGATTTGTAAAGGTATAGTAGAAGAGTTGGCGTTTCCTAATAAAGGAAAAGTTAGAATAACAGAAATAGAGGGCAATTCTGATTGCGACGGAGTTGGAAAGTATGCCCTTGTTAAGAATTGTCTTATTGGTCAGGAAATAGAATTTCGAATTACCAAGAAAAGAACAGATAGATTACAGGGCAATCTAATATCTGTAATTAACAAAGCAAGTAATGAACTTAAGGGTGGCTATTGCAGACATTTCGGCATATGTGGGGGATGTACATATCAAAGCCTTCCATACGAGGATCAGATAGCTATTAAAGACAGACAGGTTAGGGATGTTTTTGCGCCAGTACTAGGTAAGAATGAGTTTAATGAGATTTATGAAGGAATAGAAAGTAGTCCTCGTCAATTTGCATATAGAAACAAGATGGAATTCTCATTTGGTGATGAGTTGAAGGATGGACCTCTTACTCTTGGTATGCATAAAAGGGGGAGTTTCTATGATGTTGTGACTGTTTCAGATTGTAGTATAATTGACGAAGATTATAGGTTGATACTTGTGTCAACATTAGAATTTTTCGCTGAAAGAAAAGCAACGTATTATCATAAAGTAAGGCATGAGGGATACTTACGTCATTTATTAATTAGAAAAGCAACAAAGACAAAAGAGATACTTGTATGTCTTGTTACAAGCAGCGATTGTAATTTTGCTGATGGTGAGAAAGAAGTTATTGTATCATGGTCGAATCTTATAGAGAGTCTTGAATTGTCTGGTAAGCTTACTGGAATTCTTCATACAACAAATGATGGAGTTGCAGATATAGTTAGAGATGAAGGAACAGAGGTTATATATGGTCGTAATTACATTACGGAAGAGCTTCTAGGACTTACATTTAAGATAACACCATTCTCCTTCTTCCAGACTAATTCCCTTGGAGCGGAGCTTCTGTATAGTAAGGCGCGAGAATTCATCAAGGATTCGCTAGGTGGCAGCTTAGATGGCCTTAATAGTGCAGTGCTCTATGACCTATATTCTGGAACAGGAACTATAGCACAGATTATGGCACCGGTTGCGAATAAGGTTGTGGGAGTTGAGATTGTAGAGGAAGCGGTGGATGCTGCAATAGAGAATGCTAAAGCAAATGGACTTACGAACTGTGAATTTATAGCAGGGGATGTGCTTAAGGTACTAGACGATATTGAAGACAAGCCAGATTATATTATCCTAGACCCGCCTCGTGATGGTATCAACCCTAAGGCACTTCGTAAGATAATTGATTATGGTGTGGAGAATATGATATACATTTCCTGCAAGCCAACAAGCCTTGCAAGAGACCTTGTAACATTACAGTCTAGCGGCTATGAAGTAAGAAGAATGTGTTGTGTGGACATGTTCCCTGGTACGGGGCATGTGGAGACTGTTTGTTTGCTGTGCAACCACGCTGAAAAGGCGACAAAATGGGCAAATGTGACGCTCACAATGGATGAGTATAATAAGGTAAAACAGGAGATTGAGGCTGAAGAACAGAAATAAATAACACCTGCCCTGATTGGGCGGGTGCGACATATATGCAGAGTTAAATGATGCCTCACTAAATAAACAGTTTGTTTAATTGATGAGATTAATGAAGTCTATCGGCGTTATAACTTGTACGTCAGAGTTTTTGAAATGTCCATGCGACATGTCTCTTGTAACGATATAATCTGCTTTAATCTTTACGGCAGACTGATTAACAACCGAATCCTCGAAGTCGGTAAAATCCTTATCTTCAGCCGCTTTGATAATTACTTCTTTTGTTGTCTCTATTACCGTGAATATGTTGCATAGTTGGCGAAGCAGATCTAGCCTTTCGTCAGCCGAGAAGATTTTTCTCAATATGTAACACATATCCATCAGAGAATGAGCGGATATATATCCGGTAATGTTATCATCTTTAGCGCAAATGGTAATAATCTCAGCGGCAGTATCTGCTTCTGCACGTTCTTGTACAAAATCTAATAGCACATTAGTGTCAACCAATATTTCCATACTTTTCCCTCATGTAGATATCTTTTTCGGTTTCTATGTCCAAAGGTTTAATTTTTCCTTTGTATTTCATCAGCTTCTCAAGCGCGTCAGATTTGCTTGGAGTAGAATTGTTTATGTTGATAACAAAGTCATGTATAAGATGAACATTTTCGTACGACATATCTTGCATCTGTGCATTAATAATATCGATCTCTGCTTGTTTATCTGCGATCATAAAAATCACCTCCATCCGTGTGTCTAAAGATTACCATAAATATGTCTGATTGGCAAATATAAGATAAGATGACGAGTAATAGTTGACTATTCAGATAGATATGTTATTATAGGGCTCATAAAGCAAGGTATTTCCTCATTAGGGTACTGATGCGAGTACTCTCCACATGGAAGAGTACGGTGAATAACACTATTATAGTGTTGCACCTATTCGTTTGTAACTAAGAATCATTTTTAGGGACATCGAATTTGACAGGATCACCTGTCAGATTTGGTGTCCCTTTTTTGTTGAGAAAGGAGAAGTGTATGAAAACAACAAAAAAACAATTAATTAAGAAAGTGATATTGATTGACGGAGACAATCATATCAGAGAAGGAGAAAAGGGGATTCATAATATCCCAAAGAATCAAGAAGTAAAAGTATATTTTTCACAGGAAGGAGCAAAGAGTAAATTCGATAAGCGGACAAAGAATAGGACAAATGTTTCGTCGTATTATGTAAAGCCCGGTAATCAAGCAGTTGATAATCGTATTAAGTCTGAAGCCGGACAGCGATATAGTAATGGTGAAAGCGTATATATTGTTAGCCAAGATAAAGGATTTTCTAAGTATGCCAAGAAAAAGGATAATGCAGGTAAAAAGATCCATGCTGTTAAATCAGTTATTGATACAATCTAATATGTGTTATAATCTTAGTTATGAACGAATATAGAATCACAAAAATCGAAGAAGACGACTTCGGCTGTGAAGATAGAATAGAAGGCTACAAGCCACGAGTGATTGTCTATCTTAAGTCAGAAGACCGTGAGACCAGTATCAAGCAAGTAGATCAGTATCTATACGATAATGATATTGATGTTGGCGACAAAGTAATAATAGGAGAAACCGGACTATTGGAGAAGGTTTTATCATAAGAGAGAGCTAGACAGAGAAGCATGAATGAACTATTTCGAATATCTGTTCAGACACGATAAGTAAGGTGTGGTGATAAGTGAATCACTGTTTCACATTTTAGGGAGAAAAGCCAAACGATGTTTGGCGAATTGTGAGAGGTATGTGGAGTCTGACTTAGAAACGGCAATTATTGACAAATTGCTAATATTTACGCCTCAGAATATAAACTATATCTGCCTGATAAGAAATTATTGCAAGAAAAGCTGAAAGAATGGCTGGCAGAGGAAGGAGTGGATACTGATGAAATTTAATAAAAAAGAATGAACCAGGTTACGTTACGCTGGATATTTTGTTTAGAAGCAGAGATGTTGAAAAATCGGGTACATGGTTTCAAAGAGTGAATGATTATTGCAAGCAACCGCTGTATCCTTCCTGAGGGATGGACTGCGGAGACCTTGATGCAGCCACATGATTCCATCCCGTATAATCCTGACATAGCCAATGTTTTTTTCAGAGCTGGATATATAGAAACCTGGGGACAGGGGATTCAAAAGATCTGTGATGAGTGCATAGCGCTTGGCGCAGAGCTTCCCAGGTATGAGATAATTCGCAGCAAGCCTGATATTACTCTTGATCAATTATCAGCAGAGGTTGGAATAGCAAGAAGAACACTTGTGAGATATATGAGTGCGCTTAAGGAAGCCGGTCGTATAGAACGGGTTGGTGGAAAAAGGTACGGACATTGGGAAATAAGGGATGATATGAAGTAAGACGCCTTGATGCTTCGGATATACGGTTTATACGACAACGGCTGAAGAGGTCGGTGAAGGGCAAGATCAATAAATGAAGCAGGGATTTGAGATATGGAATTGCAGGATTATAAGAAGTTCATAACAGCGGCGTTTGTTAACAATACAAGGAGAGGCTTTGCTAACTGGCGTGACTGCGGCGGTCTTTGCATGGATGTGACGGAAGGCCTGGAAGGAGCTAAGGAAGGGCTATGTGCCGAGAATAGATATGTGGATCTTTTTGAACTTTGTAATTGGACATATGTAAAGTGGAGCAATACTGATAAGGATGATTCCAACGGTGAAACGCAGGACTTTTGTTCGTGTGTTTATGACATATGGGAAACCATTTATAAAAATGGGGAGCACAGCCTTTCTCATGAACAAATGCTGGATATATTACTGGAGCATTTGGATGGAAGAGTCTTTGACTATATGGAGGATGGAATCTATGATTTTGTCCTTAAGCATTTTAAGAGTGAGGCTGAGCTTGCGAAGAAGGAACAGTTTCTTTTGAAGGTCATGGGTGATTTGAAATGTCAGATTCCGGAAAATGAGATTTTGCAGTATTCACTTCATGTAAAGGAAGATTACTATGTAAGGGTTTTGGCTGATCAGAAGAGACCAATAAAGGAAATTAGGGATTTCCTAAAATCCAGAGACAGATATACCAATAAAGAGCTGTTAGCGCAGATTGAGACAGAATATGGTAATTATGATGAAGCAATCAGGCTCTATAGAGAACAGATAGATAGTCGCCCGGATTCTTACTGGTCTGATGAACCAAGAAAAGCCCTGATGGAAATATATAGGCTACAGGGCGATACGGAAGCTTATAACGCAGAACTTTACAATATGATGGTAGCACATACTGGAGACAAAAAATACTATATGGAGTACAAGGCTCTATTCACCGCTGAAGAGTGGAAGGTCAGATGGGAAGAATTACTGGACGAATTTGCAGATAAATTGTCGGCAATCAATCTTTGGTTAAGTATTGAGGACAGATATGACCTGATCATGGATAATGCAGAGCCAGATAATGAATACATTATTGATGCATATGGAAAGATACTGTTTGGCCTATATCCGGACAGATGCCTGAAGGTGTTGGCAAATGCGGCTGACAGACAGATGCGTAATTCAAAAAACAGACGGGATTACAAGTATGTTGCAAGGACATTGAAGAGAATAGCAGCACAGCCGGGAGGCAAGGAGATTGCTGCTGAACTGGCAGCAAAGTATAGAGCACAGTATCCCAGAAGATCTGCAATGATAGATGAACTGAAAAGGTTTTGAGATTGAGGTGATTGGATTATGGTAGATATATCAAAGGCGGATTGGAAACTGTTTCGCGAAAGAGTTCCCGAATGGCAGGAGCATTATATGGAGCGATTGACAAAGAAGTATATCGAAATATTGAGTTCTCCTGGAAATGCTTCTGATCACTTTTGGGAACTTGAAAAGAGGATTAAAAATGACAAGAAGCATCCTGGGGTGATGTTGGAAATGAGAAAATCTGAGGCAATATGGGATATAGCCATATTTATAAAGAAGAACGTCATTACCTTGAATGATCTGGAAGGATTCAGTCAGAATCTGATTGATTCAATAACAGAGATAATTAATCGATAAGTGTCAGAAAAACTTAAAAGGATTTTCAAGATTTTACTTGACATGAGCAAGATGGACACTTTCTGAAGCGAATCAGATTTAAATTTCGCGTAGATTATGACGCTGAAGCAGGTGGCAAGGTGTTGCTCAACGATAACGACGTCGAGACTGTATGTCTTTTGTGCAACCGATTTGTTTGAGTCTGGTGGCAATCAATTTTTGATTGTCATCAGTTTTTCATTTTTTTGCAAAAATGTTTACAAACCTCTGACACATATGATAAGAAATGTAGCACGTTGTTGCAGTATAAATTTCGGTGAACAGATAAAAACTGTATTTAACCGAAAAATATAACGACAGCTTCTGTTGACGCTCAGCGCGTATCATGCTATATTTTTTTCATCTAAAGCACCGTTACAAAAAGAATATGACAGGATGTTTGCGTCGCTTTATACCAATGCCGAAACAATGAAGAGAATAATAAAGGCAATCGGCAGTAAGAACAAAGGCATAACAAGAGCAGAACTTGTAGAAATAACCGGAATGCCAAATCTGCAAATACAGTTCTTAAAAACAAGGAGCAATATGGTGCGAACAAAGGAGGATACGAAATGTATATAGAAGACGTTAACAGAGCTACAGACTGTACACTTAAATTATCATGTCACGATCCGGCAACGAAGGCTCTGTATGATTATGATGTCAATCTTATGACTGACAAGGCTCTTCGTGCCAAGGTTAATATTTTTATGAGTCAGAAAAATGTTAGGCACTTTGTAATAATCGAAAATTTTAAATATGATAGGAAGATTATTGATTTCGAGGCTCATAATGTCGAATGCTCGCTTATATTAACGCTTAAGAGTGGCAAAATATATCGTTGGGAGGATGTAGGCATAAGCCCGGTTAATATTGGAGGGAATGAGGTTATAAGTGTTACATCAACCAAGAGTGTAATGCCATATGATAGACGTAACTATCCGCGTTTCCCTGTTGAATGTGACGGAGAGGTTAAGTGGTCTGATTCTAAATCTGAGAAATGTGTTGTCAAGGACATTAGTCAAGAAGGAATAGGTATACTGATTGAAACGACCGATGCACCGCATCATAAGGGACAACCGGCTACTGTTACGTGGACAGAGACGGCTGATTTTGATAATTCAGGGAAGGCTTCTGTAAGAACTATTTCTGTTAACGCAAAAGTAGTAAGAAGGCAGACCATGCCTGACGGTAAGATAATTATCGGAATGGAACTTGAGAAAAAATCGCTTGCTACCGGAGAATATATTGAGTGGAAAAGTAAGGGATGAGTATATAAAGGCAAAGGGTGAAATAGTAAAAAATAAATATGATTACATTATAAATGGGTTTGAAGTTATTGATGAGTTGAGTGATTGTCGAGTATTAATGGAACAGATACAGAAAAATATAGAGACATCCTGGGAGCAGCCTGATTATTTTTGGGAACGAGGATATAAACATTTAAAGGAATAGGGAATTTTGATGAAATGCCTCACGTTTAGACATTGTTGATTATTTAGAAACGAGAAGCCTAATGAAGGAAAATGGATAGGGATAGGTTAGTTAAGCATACTTTATATGAGTATTGAATGATGTGAAAAGGTATAATTCCTTGAATAATAGACAGATGTAATGTTATTATTTTATATGTAGTTTGTTATTAGGTTTGTGGAGGTGACGCTTATGAAGTTAGATTTATACATGTTTGATACATGTCCGTATTGTCGTAAAGTTATTAACGAGATTAAAATGAGTGGAAGAAAGGATATTGAGTTTCACAATATTCATGAAAACGAAGAAGATAGACAGACACTTATAAGAGTAGGTGGCAAGGAGCAGGTGCCATGTCTGTTTGTTGACGGAAAGCCCATGTATGAAAGTGGCGATATTATTGCGTGGCTTAAGGAAAACTAGATAAATGAGGCGAAAAAGTGCTAAAGAGATACTTGCGGAATCCTTTCGCGAGCTTGCAGAATTACCTGATTGATACAGGCGATGATGTAATTCTTGTTGACACGGGTCTTCCTGCGGGTACACCGGAAGAGAAGCCTGATGAGACAAGTCCCGCATTTGCGGGCAAAGACATATGCTCTTATATGGATGCGCTTAAGAATCTGGGATATATACCTGATAAAGTTACGATGGAACTGCTTGAATATGCTCAATGGAGAAATTTTGAGAAGACCATAGAAAAGGCAAAGAGCTCTTGTGAAAACAACGGGATAGTAGTAACGGATCATTTTGCTGACGTCAGCAAAATGATAAAAATCGGTAAAGGCGGAAATAGAGAAGTTGATGATTATATGCTCACCCGTTATGCCTGCTATCTTATTGCTGAGAATGGAGATCCCCGAAAGGAGCAGATCGCATTCGCGCAGAGTTATTTTGCGGTGCAAACAAGAAAACTGGAAAGAAGAGTACAAAAGGAAGATAAGCAACTTGCTAAGAAATCGGGGAAACTTCATGAATAGAATCAGTCTGTTTAGAACATGAATAGTGATTGAAGACAAGGTATACATATGAATACAGGATATGATAATATGTAACTAACTGATTAACCTCACATCATGGGGAGTGAGGAAAATATACATATGACAAAAATGTCGCATTTATTTTTTTTGTTGTGTATATATAGGTGTAAGAAACAAAACCAAAAACACAATGTGAAGTAGGGGGCTTTTATTATGAAGAATAATAACATGAATGCCTTTAAGACTAATAATAGAGGCAAGCTAAAGGGGAGAATTAAAGGTATCGTAGCAATAGCACTTTCTGTAGTGTTAGTAGGAGGAACGATAGCAGGTTGCTCATGCCAAACAAACAATACAACAACAACGGCAAGTACAGGTTACAAATGTGATTTCACTAACAAGGACATTGCTATTCCAGAGGGAACAAAGTTTACAGACAATGGACTTGAAGTCACAGACAAAGCGGACGCAACAGTTAAGAATGTACTTGACATCGAGAAGCAGCTACCAGTTCTTATTGCTCGTGATGGTGAAGAACCAAGTCCTGAATTAAAATATATGCAGGAAACTAACGCCAAGAAGCTTAGATGGAATAACTACAATGCTGTTGCTGATTATACCGCAGAAACAGCGAATCAGATTGACCCAACATTTGGTAAGGTTACGGAGTTTGGCAAGGATGTATTCAACCTTGCAAGAGCATACTACACAGGCGATGTGGGTGCTGCAATCTCTGGAGTCAGCGGAGTACTTAATATGTTCGGCATATTCGGAAGCAGTGGGGGAGCATCTAATGAACAGATTCTTATGGCGGTTCAGCAGGTCTATAGTCTGGTGCAGGATGTAGCATTAGATGTTAAGGATTTGCAAGGCCTAACAACTGCAATGAGTATGCAACTTGATGAAACAACTATGCAAGCATATCGAAATGGATTACAGCCTTTTGATAATGCAGTGATTGCCCTTGATACTGATGCAGAAATACTACAGGAAATGCTAGTAACAGGTGCAACTATTTTACAAGGGCAAGGGATTAATGCACCGGCAGAGAATGCAACAGATGCCGAAAGACAAGAATATATTGGGAAGTTAATTGCTACTATTGAAGAGCAACAAAACACTAATCCTGATCTTAAGAACTTTGATAGTATAATGAATGATCTTATTAATAATTATACACTTGTAACAGGAGAACTAAGTAAGACTAATGACTTTAGTCCGCTTACAGCCTATGACAAATATTGGGATACATATTTTAATTGGGAGAGTCAGGGATATGCACTTCGTGAAGCCTATCGTGGCAATGCAGAATTTGAAGTGAAAAGAGCTTATGCTCTTATAGCATTATACTATAATATTGGAACTGGTAATACTGCTGTGACATATAAAAAATATGGCCAACTCTTGAACGATGCACTTACACAAATTGAGCAGAACGGTTCTGGTATAAGTCCACAGGTTGTGGCAGATAATTGGCATAGAATAGAACCGAATTATAGTTTTGTAGAAGGATATACGCTAAGTCTTGAAAATGGTCTTTATAGTGGCACATTCGATAAAAGGCTATTTGAAATATACGATGCTAGTCCTCAATATACTGGAGATGAAACAAAGAATGGCGTCAATGTATCAACAGGAATTGTTGAAAAA
This sequence comes from Lachnospiraceae bacterium, assembly GCA_015057165.1. GTDB lineage: Bacteria > Bacillota > Clostridia > Lachnospirales > Lachnospiraceae > RUG191. The sequence goes on from SVEY01000018.1 coordinate 58,426, forward strand.
TATGTGTCAAAATTTCATGGAAAAACACTACGCGAGGATATGGCCTTGGCAGGTATGAGTGATATTGATTCTTACGTTCTACGTGGAGAGGGTTTGATGTTCAATATTGCGAAAAAAGACAAGGGTAAATGGAAATGTGATTTGGTTACATGGGATGGAAATCTTATTAAAGATAAAACAATAAAAGATGGTGAGCCTAATCAAGATGTTTATGAATTAAAATAGGTTTGAAAAGAGGATGTCAATCCTCAGTCGCGTCAAGCGGTGCGAAGCAGGGTTGACATCTATTTTAATCATTAACAAGGGACTGTGGCACAATAAGTGTCACAGTTCTTTTAGTATGCTATAATAATTGATATGAACAAATAGTAGTAATGATGGTGTAATGCTTGGTTTTATTAAATAATCTCATAAAACATGTCGCATTTCATTGATTAATAGTATACATATATAAGACAAATAGAAATGATAATCGGAACACATCTAAGGAGGAATTTGACATGGAAACAAAAGAATATCTTGACATAATCGCAAATGAGATACATCGAACGATTGTAGCCACCGTTGATGACGAAGGCCTTCCGGTGACGGCAGCAATCGATATGATGGATAGTGATGAAAATAGTTTGTATTTCCTCACAGCAAAGGGCAAAGGTTTTATGACAGGTTGAAGAAACGAGAGTTTCTTGCCCTGACTGCAATGAAGGGTGAGGATACCATGAGCAGCGTGGCTGTGTCTATCCGTGGAAAGGTTCGGGAGCTTGGATATGATAAGATTCCGGAAATGTTTGAGAAAAATCCGTATATGCGCAAGATATATCCTACAGAGGAGTCTATGCAGGCTCTGACGGTGTTTCAGATATATGAGGGCAGCGGTGAGTGGTTCGATCTTTCAAAGAAACCGATAGAGCGTGCTTCTTTTACATTTGGAGCGGTGGAGAAAAAGGTAGAGGGATATTTCATTACTGACACATGTATTGGCTGTGGAAGCTGCGCGGCGGTTTGTCCGCAGAACTGTATCATTCAAGACGGAAGGCCGTTTTTGATTGAACAGGAACACTGTCTTCATTGTGGTAACTGTATGACGGCTTGTCCTGTAGATGCGGTGGAAAGAAGACTTTATGTATAAACTCTTTGGAATCTCAGGATGATTTTGACCGGTTTTGATGCTGTTTGACATCTTATTTTGCATTTCACCTTCTGTTTTTTGCCACTTACATCAAATGTCAGGACAGAACTTTCGATATATTGTATGATTGAATCATCAAAGAGAAAGGAGGCCAGGGCATGAAGGTAAGTGTTGATATTTCTGCTGAATATAAAGAACCATATGCAGTGATCTATACCGACAAGGTGACAGATGAGATCCAGCGAATGCTTGATATATTCAGCACAAACGAAACTCCCATAACTGCCCTGCAGAATGAAGAAGATCTCATCGTTCTGCAGCCTAAGGAAATATACATGGTCAGAGTAGAGGATGGAGATACGATTATTTATGGTGAAAAACAAAAATATCGTTCACGGAAAAGACTCTATGAGATTGGCCAGCAGTTAGGAAAACAGTTCATGCAGATATCAAAATCCACACTGATCAATCTGTCTTATATGGACAGTGTTGAGCCGGGATTCAGCGGAACGCTTTTGTTGAAGTTGAAGAATGGATGCAAAGATTACGTTTCGAGAAGATATCTGCCGGAATTCAAAAAATATCTTGGATTATAGGAGGCGAAAGCAATGAAAGAGACAATAAAAGATTTAGCAAAGAGCACGGTAATTAGTATTGGAATGGCAATGGCTATTTTCTGTCTGGTTGGAATTGTATTTGATATAGGTTACAAAGGAAATTTCAGCTTTGAGAATTACAGATTTACAAAGATGGTTGTCGGTTGCGTTTTGGTTGGCCTTGGGTTTGGGGTTCCGACCATTGTGTACAGGAAGGAAAATCTTCCAATTCCGATTAGAGTGTTGATACACATGGGTATTGGTTGCGTGATTTACACAATCGTTGCCTATGCAGTCGGATGGATAGGTGGATCTGCAACCATCACTCAGGGAATTATAATTGTAGTGATTCAACTTGCGGTTGCGTTTCTTATCTGGTTCCTTTTTATGAGATATTATCGTGCTGAGGCAAAGAAGATGAACGATAGGATCCAGGCAATGAAGCAAGAATAACAACATATATTTTTGAGAAGCATCGGTCAGAAATGATCGGTGTTTTCTTTTACCCAAAATCAGGAAGAAGGGTGCATATATACTCGCAGAGTATATAAATGAGATAGAGAATAATAGTTAAAAATTAGCAAAATGGAGGGATTATAACATAAGAAATACCACTAAGTAGTATTAAGCTGCTTAGTGGTATTTTTATGTATAAATCTCTTTTTCATTTAAGTTAATTTAAGTTTCACTCCTTATACTTTAATCAGGCAGGAGAAAGGAGACAGAATATATGCGGAACATAACAAAGGTAATTAAAGGTCTTGGAACCACAAATATTATTAGTGTTAAATCAGATGATGATAACGTTGAAAAAGTGTTATCCGACATAGAGATGTTAATTCAAGGCTATGACAGATTATGGTCGATTTACAGTCCGGATAGTTTGGTTACAACGCTTAATAAAAAGGGCGAAGTATACACATTTAGCAGTAAAACAATAGACATAGTCAGAAGAGCAATGCAGTACAGTATTGATACGGATGGGTATTTCGATATCACAACCCGTCCGCTTAATATAATCTGGAAGAACGCAATTAAGAATAAGAAAATGCCTGCTAAAGCAGATATAGATGATGCGCGAAACAGTGTTGATTACAGAGGAATATCTTTATTGGGAAATGAAATCAAACTAAAAAAAGGACAATCTATTGACCTTGGAGGAATCGCTAAAGGATTTCTGCTTGATGAAATAATAATAATGTTAAATGATGCAAGTATCACTAATGCAACAGTTAATCTCGGGGGAGCCGTAGGCATTATCGGAAGAAATGAAATACTGATTCGAAATCCATTTAAACCGCTTAAAAGCAGGGATATGTCATATATTTTATCTGTTGATATTGAAGATAAATGTGTTGTCACATCGGGATCTTATGAGCAGGAATATGAAAAAAATGGAAATCGCTATCATCATATTATTAATCCGATGACGGGTTATCCTGCTGACACGAATATAAAATCCATAACGTTGATAGGCGATGAAGGTTCTAAACTTGACGCTTACGCAACAGGGATATTTTCTATGGATATTTCTGATGTAATGAAGCTCCTTTGTAAAAACAACATTGAAATGATTGCCATATTAAACGACGGACGTATTCTTGCAACAGACAGTATTAAGACCAATATAAAGGAGGTGCAATATGAAAAATATAACAAAAGATAAAGTAACACAAATTATACGACACGTAGTTCAACTAATATCATTTATTATATATCCGGGATTATTTGCATTATGTTTTAACAGTATCGGCGTAATATATCAATTAATAATTACAGGCACGGCATCAATTGCTACATTGCTTTCGCCGATTCTTATACTTGCAGCCATAATACCAATTTCTATAATATGGGGACGATTCTTCTGTTCTTATATTTGCTCATTTGGTGCTATGCAGGAACTTTTTAATTGGCTCGGAGATATATTACATATTAAGAAGATACAGGTGCCTAAGGCTGTAGATAAATATTTGAAATACTTAAAATATGTTGTGATAGCGATATTCTTCCTAGTATGGACGCTTCAGGTTAATATTGACTCGTATCTTCCATGGACGGCATTCGGTATACTTACATCATGGAATGGATTTAGTGGAGTACTGTCTATAGGCGGGATTATGCTTCTTCTAATAGTGATAGGAAGCCTGTTCTTAGATAGGTTTTTCTGTAAATATTTATGCCCGCTTGGCGGAGTATTTAGGTTAGTTACGAAACCGAGGCTTTTTAAAATAAGAAAGGCTGAAGGGTGTGTAAACTGTAATTCCTGTAACAAGAATTGCCCGATGAACGTTGATGTAAGTGCTACAGATAGTAGAGTTAAGGATTCTGAATGTATCGATTGCTTTAAATGCGTAAAGAGCTGCGAACCTCGTGTTCTCTGTACACCAACTAATCAAGCGGTTAACGGAACAGTTGCATCACTATCAATACTCGGCTTGTCTCTTGTTGGAAATGTGGCACTGGATAGTTATGAAAATGTTACATCAAGTAATGCGAATGTTGTTGCGGTATCCGAGGCAAATCCGTCATCAGAGAAGAGTTCAAATGATACTTCATCGTCGAAGAATGAATCGACTTCTTCAAGTACAAGCACAGGACAATATAAAGACGGAACATATACAGGAACAGGTTCTGGATTCAGAGGAAATACAAAGGTTACCGTTACAGTAAAGAATGGTGAAATATCATCTATAACAGTAGATTCTTATGAAGATGACTCGCAGTATTTCAACAAAGCAAAAACATCTGTAATAAACAGTATAATAAGTAGTCAGGGCATAGATGTTTCGACGGTTTCGGGAGCAACATTTAGCAGTAACAGTATAATCGAAGCTGTTGCTAATGCACTTGACTTACAATTTACAAATAACAATGAACAACTAGCGTCTTCAGGTAAAGGACACAAGAAAAGATAGAGTTTACTATGAGCAGTAAGATACATGTGGAGGATGATTATGTCGAAGACAAAAGGTCTGGAAATTGTATTTGGAATTATGATGGTAACCGGGGATTGTGAAGCGAATTCTAGGGCATAGCCTTAGAAGTGATGTAACGGAGTATTACTACGCTCACCCGGAGTTTAGTGATTTTGAGAATGAGATAAGGAAGCTGACATTTAGTTAGGGTTAAGAGAGTGAATGGCGTCGCATTTTGCGACGTCGTTTATTTTGTGTAAAGAACTTTTAGAATTGTAGTGCATGATGTGATAAACTATTAACGGAGTGAACAAATCGAAGTTTGTAAGGGTGAAGAAAATGAATTATAAAGTAATTGACAAAGAGATATATTATCGTAAAGGCGTATTTCGTCACTTTACGGAAGATTGCAAGTGCTCAACCTCGATAACGTCGAGAATAGACGTAACAGAGCTCGTCACACATTCAAAGAACACAGGAACGAAGTTTTATGTCAATTTCCTGTATATTCTTTCAAAGGTTATGAATTCACGTGAAGACTACAGAATGGGATACCTTTGGCAGACAGATGAGCTGATCTGCTATGACGTGATCAATCCAACACAGTATGTTTTCCATGAAGATACGGAAACCTGTACTCCGGTATATACAGAGTATTTTGAGGAATATAAAAAGTTTTACACTGGAGCTTTAAATGATGTTGAGGAAGCGAAGAAGACTCGTGAATATGGTTTAGATATGGCAAATCATCCAAACTGGTTTGATGCATCTTATATATCATGGCTTTCATATGACTCGCTTAATATTGAATTGCCTGATGGACATTTATTTTTTTCTCCTATTATCAATTGGGGGAAATACAGAGAGGAAAACGGTAGACTTGTTATGCCTGTAACTGTTCGACTTAATCACGCAATTGCAGATGGATATTTGGTTGCTAATGTATTTCGTCTTTTGGAGAAGGAAATCAATTCTTTTGTTGAGTCATAATCGCAAAAATTCAAGTTTGAAGAGGTAAAAATTACTATGGGAGAATTGATAACATTAATTATTGTATTATTTATTGCTGTGATTCTTTTGATATTCAGCATCATGTCATTTCTTGAGCGTGGTCTTTTATTGAATAATGCATTCCTTTACGCCTCAAAAGAAGAGCGAGAAAAAATGGATAAGAAGCCTTATTATAAACAGTCAGCCATTGTGTTCTGCATTTTGAGTGTGGTTTTTATTGTAATTGCCCTCCAAATTTTGCTTAAAAATGACATTTTGTTTCTGCTTGAGATACCGCTGATAATGAGTGTTATCATTTATTGGATTGTATCGACTGTTCAGATTAATAAACGGTCAAAGAAATAGCTAAATTCAAGTTTGTCGGGGTGAACGTTGGAACATAAAATTCCAGTATAATTGACGAAGGGGATTTGGAACGAAGTTGTAGAAGAAGGAATCGCGTTTCCGCAGGAGGAATTATTGAATTCGAAAAGCGGAGCAGAGTTTTTTGAGGGAGTCGAGTAATATCGGCTCCTTTTTCAGTTTGCGCGCCATGGGCGCGCTCTAACGGGTGCAAGTCCCGAACACGCCCAGATAGTGGGAAGTGTATAGCTGAACAGCAAGGGTGTCCATCGTGAGGTGGAATCTGAAGGAAGCTGTAAGCAAATCTCTGGTCCGACGGACAGGAATCACATATAAGGCTAGGCTACGAGAGATAAGTTGGCTGGAAGCAACGAAGTCTAATAACTATTGATTGGCAAATTAGGTGCTGCTACTATTTGCAAATTAAATTAGGCTGATTTCTGAAGAGAAATTTCGCATCT
>SVEY01000029.1 GCA_015057165.1 Lachnospiraceae bacterium
CAGTAATGCATTCAGCTGACAAGTACTAATCGATCGAAGGCTTTTTTATCCTTTACTTTACTATATGAAATTTTGAGGGTACATACCTTCTTTATTCCTCCTTAGCTCAGTCGGTAGAGCATTCGGCTGTTAACCGAAGTGTCGTTGGTTCGAGTCCAACAGGGGGAGTATTTTTCTATCTTTAGAAAAATCATAAGGCCCCGTGGTCAAGCGGTTAAGACATCGCCCTTTCACGGCGGTAACACGGGTTCGATTCCCGTCGGGGTCACTAAAGCAGCTTGACTTTTTGTCTAGCTGCTTTGTTTCTAATTTACATATTGTGTGCTGATAAACACTAAATATGTATTAAATTATGTGGACCTTTAGCTCAGTTGGTTAGAGCAACCGGCTCATAACCGGTCGGTCCGGGGTTCGAGTCCCCGAGGGTCCATTTGGCCCAATGGCTCAGTTGGTTAGAGCGCCGCCCTGTCACGGCGGAGGTCGCGGGTTCGAGTCCCGCTTGGGTCGCTTATGTCTTTACAACATTTTTGATAAATGTTATAATACATATCGCTGTGGGATCATAGCTCAGCTGGGAGAGCACCTGCCTTACAAGCAGGGGGTCACAGGTTCGAGCCCTGTTGGTCCCATTTGAATTATATTAGAGCCTAGTGACAACATTTCGCATATGCGAAATGTCGCTAGGTCATGAGGGCTCCGTCGCTTCGCGACACCTCATGACATAAGCCGCAGTGGCGGAACTGGCAGACGCGCAGGACTTAAAATCCTGTGGTGGCGACATCGTACCGGTTCGATTCCGGTCTGCGGCACTATTTAAGCCCTATCCATGTATGGATAGGGCTTTTTACTATTGATATATACTATGTTATTTCTTATTAAGTGTATTGTTTCATTGCTTTTTTATATGATAAATCAACTTATCATATCTTTATATGAAATAGCATTTATGATATAGTATAGATTGTGTAAAGTAATACATATAATATTGTGTATTTAGAACAGATTATATATAAGGAGATTATGAACATGGTTAAATGGACAAATTATGATGAATTGGATTCTGCTAAAGAACTCGCATCTCTTAAGAATCAAGTTGATGTTAAATCCGTAATGAGTGGTGATAATGGTGCAAAGAGAGTTAAGGAATATAGTGTGCCTATGTCTTCTGGTCTTGTATATAATTATGCATCTAAGCAGGTTGATGATAAGGTTGTGGATACTCTTGCTAAATTGGCTGATGAAGCAGAACTTGTAGATAAGTTTGCATGTCTTTACAATGGTGAAGTTGTTAACACAGGTGAGAAGAGGCTTGTGCTTCATCAACTAACTAGAGGCCAGCTTGGCGATGATGTAGTTGCTGATGATGTTAATAAGCGTGAATTCTATGTAAGTCAGCAGGAAAGAATAGCAGAATTTGCCAATAAAGTTCATAATGGTGAAATTGTTAATGAAAAGGGCGAGAAATTCACAACTGCTGTTCAAATTGGTATAGGTGGTAGTGATTTAGGACCTAGAGCTATGTATTTAAGCCTTGAGAATTGGGCTAAGACTAATAAATGTTTTAAAATGGAAGCAAGATTTATAAGCAATGTAGACCCTGATGATGCATCGGCAGTATTAGATGGAATCGATGTTGCACATTCTATTTTTATTCTTGTGTCAAAATCTGGAACAACCCTTGAGACTTTAACAAACGAGTCATTTGTTAAAGATGCATTGAAAAAAGCAGGGCTTGATCCAAGTAAACATATGATTGCAGTAACAAGTGAGACATCACCTCTTGCTAAAAGTGATGATTACCTTGACGCATTTTTCATGGATGATTATATCGGTGGAAGATTCTCTTCTACTTCATCGGTTGGTGGTGCAGTGCTTTCACTTGCCTTTGGACCGGAGATATTTGCGAGATTTCTAAATGGTGCTGCAGCTGAGGATAAGAATTCTACTAACAAGGATATCAGAAAGAATCCTGCGCTTCTTGATGCATTAATTGGTGTATATGAGAGAAATGTATTAGGATATGGTACTACTGCTGTTCTTCCTTATTCTCAAGCACTAAGTCGTTTTCCTGCACATTTACAACAGCTTGATATGGAGTCTAATGGTAAGAGTGTTAATCGTTTCGGAGAAGAGATTAGTTACAAAACAGGTCCAGTGATTTATGGTGAACCAGGAACAAATGGACAGCATTCATTCTATCAGTTGCTTCACCAGGGAACTGACATTATTCCGCTTCAGTTTATTGGATTTAAAAATTCGCAAATGGGAAATGATGTTGTAATAGAGAATAGTACAAGTCAACAGAAGTTAAAGGCTAATGTTGCAGCACAAATTGTTGCATTTGCATGTGGAAAAGATGATGATAATAGAAATAAGTATTTTGAGGGCAATAGACCTTCAAGCATTATTGTCGGCGATGAGCTAACACCAGAAGCGCTTGGAGCACTACTTGCACACTTTGAGAATAAGGTTATGTTCCAAGGATTTACATGGAATATTAATTCATTTGATCAAGAAGGAGTTCAACTTGGTAAAGTACTAGCTAAGAAGGTGCTTGCAGGTGACACAGATGGTGCACTAAAGGCATATAGTGAACTTCTTGAAATATAGTCAAATAATACTTGAAAAAACTTATACTTCATTATATAATAATTGTCGGTGCGAAAATGCACCGACAATATTAATATGTGTGTGTAGCTCAGCTGGATAGAGCACTTGGCTACGGACCAAGGTGTCGGGGGTTCGAATCCTCTCACGCACGCTATATAAAAGTCTTAAGAACTACGGTTTTTAAGACTTTTTTCTTTTCCAGTCGTTAGATTACGTCCATATGCCTCATATAATGGCAATTTGGCTTATGAAAAATATCACATATGTGTGATATAATATTATTATTCGTTTTGCAGGTTAATTACATGGGAACAAAGATTATAAGGCAGGCAGTAGAAAGAGAGATTAATAATATATAACAAAGGAGAGCTTATATGAATCATATAAGAAAGAGTTTGAAAAAAACTAAGACTGTGCGAATTGTTATAGCACTGTTGTTGGTTTGTACAATGACAATTCCAATGTGTGCCCGTGCCGAATACGCTAAGACAGATATTAAGGGGTATATCTACATTGGCGACCGGAGTGCAACGTTTAATTGTATATTTATTGATGGTGTTCCTGTTCCGTATGTCAGTATATTACAATACTTTGGGGCAACATATGATACGGATTATATCTTGCGACCTGAAGGAGACGGAAGATATAGACTCTACAATGACAGAGGCTATATGATTTTTAACCCTCAAAATGACACTATAGTAATTAATTCTATGGAGGCATTTCTCTATAATGACTTCCTTTTGCCAAATTCTCCGGATTCAAGTGCGGGAGGCGATGGCAACAAGATTAATCCCTATTACAGTTATAAGGGAAATGTGTATCTCGATGGTGCTTCTGAGATAGAATTAGATCTTGGGAAGTATGGAATAAATATAATCGAAGAGAATGGGATAATATATCTTCCGCTTACGGCACTTCACATACTGACCGGAGGGACATATGATGTGCTTGTATATTCCAATAATCTAATATCTATTACAAGTGGATCCGACAAACCTATTATAGACTGTTCTACTAATTATAACAGTCTGACAAGGGAGGCAAGCGAAGCGGAATATACATATAACAACCTGTCCTTTTTTATGGACACGGCATATGGATGCCCGCCACTGTGTTCTATGAGTGAAGATATTAGGAATAGTGGATTTGATGCTGCAATGGATGCTACTGATGAGAGAAGAGAAGTTAAGCGCCTTCTGAAATCTACGGATATGGTTGATTTCTTATTCGGAATGACTACTCTCAGTGAGATGTTATATGATGGTGGACATACCGACTTTTTTGATCCAATCAAAGATAATTTAGAGACAGCATCAGTTACAAAATTTAAGGAAATTGTTCAGAATACAGATGACCCAAGAGCAGAGCTTTTGAGGAAATGGAGGGAACATAATAGACCGGATAGGGATACTCACGAGAAGATTGAAGGATACGTCGATGGATATAAGGCTTACACTCCATATTTTATAGAATATGATGAAGATAATATGATCAAATTTGCATACTACGAGTATGACGATACAGCTATATTTGTCTTTTCTGAATTTAATGATGATACACTTAAGTTTTTGAAGCAATCACTTGATCTTGCGAAAGAACATGGTATGAAGAATTTCCTGTTAGATGAATCACGTAATAGCGGTGGCAAAGTAGCTGTTCTTTGCTATATGTTAGGCCTTATAACCGATAATCCTTCATACTATTTCAAAGGAACATTCACAGGAGATATGTTAAAGACTTCATATGATTGCGACTATAACTTAGATGGTAAATTCGGTGATTCTAAGCAGGACGCAGGATATAACTTTAATTATGGAATACTGTGCTCATCAAATTCCTTCTCTTGTGGTAATTCGTTACCTGTCTACGCCAAGGAAAGGGGCATCCCTATATTGGGAGAGACAAGCGGAGGTGGAACATGTATGATTGGATACTATGCATTACCCAATACCTACTTAGGGGAATATTCTGCATACAAGATACTTACACGTATGGATGGCAGGACTGTTGAGGATGGTGCATCACCTGACTACGATATTACTAAGCGTGCCGCTGACGGTAGCGTTGATTATACTGATTTTCATAATTTTGCACTTCTTGATTATATTTTAGATACACACTATGGAAATACGTCGTTGGCAAGTAGTGATGTGACGCAAAATGTCAAAGTTACAAACGTTCCGAAGACATATGATTATTTGACAAAAATATTGTGAAATATTATGAAACAATGATATAATGATTGAGTAAGAACATTTAATATAATCTAATTTATATACGGATGAAGGTAGTAGAATTACAGACTAGTTAGGTTAGGAGGGGTGCTATGGCAGGAAAAAGTAAAAGTATCAAGACGATAATATGTATATTAATATGTCTATCGCTGGTTGTGACAGCGATAGGTATAGGTGTACCAATATACGCTTTGTCAAATACAGAAAAGACATATGAACAACTTGAAAAAAAGAAGGTGCCGTTTGATAGTTCAGGAGCGTACACCATTTCTTTTAATGAAAGGAAAATGTTAAAGGTACTAGATGATGGCTCGTTGCAAGAGACAAGTGAAGACTTGCCGGTAGAATTTGAAAGTATTGCAAAAGAAGATATTACTGTTAGCTATGGTTATTTGACTTCTACTGAAAAAGCTGAAGCTGCTAGCGATAAAGGGGTTAATGACATAGAGGTTATACGTAAAAACGCTGAGATAACAGGATTTCAAAATGACGGAAAGCAGATTAACGTTTCTTTTAACGACGATAAGGACTTCCCTAATAATGGCAATGATTGTTATATTATTTCTATTGAAAAGGCGAAGCGTGCTGTAATTATAGAACCTCAGATACCGGATAATACTTTATCATCTAATACAAAAGAGGTATCTAGTGAATCTACTCAGAATACAATAATAGTTACATCCAAGGAAGGAAATTTCTCTCCAACAATCAAGCCTGAGGATGTTAGTTTGGACTATTCGTTTAGGGACATGAAGGTAGAGAGTGTAGTGCCTGACGGTAAGAAGCTTATGATTAATCTATCAGGTACGCCGGTTATTATTCCTGAGATATCTACAGTATATACAGACGGAGAGATTGAGATAGCACCTAGTGGATTTGAAAAAGCAAACAAGCCGGAAGAGATTACATTTGAGATATCTGTTCCTCTTGTTGCTATTGATACATCTGCTATTACGGAAAGTAATGGTACATATACAGTTCCTATTAATGTAAGTGGAGTTGATGTATCAAAGCTTAACGAAGATACTATAGATTTTGGTGACAATACCAAGGTTAAGAGTGTTACTACGAAGAATGGGCAGGTAATTGCTGAAGTAGAAGCTGAAGACATGGACAGCCTCGGTGGACACGTTAAGATTGGCGACAATACTTATCTGTCAGGATATTCCCATGCAAGTGTTGGAATAATGCCGCTTTCATATAGCAAAGAAGGTGATAATTTTGTACTTGATATTTTTGTTGTAGCGAAAAACGGTAAGATAAAAAAGAATCTGGATAAATCACAAATCAATCTTCTTGATGACTTTGAAGGGGGAAGCATTGTCTCATTAGAAGAGCAGGAAGATCAGAATATTACATTAAGAATAGAGGTGCCTTCTAACGGTGTAAGCATAGAGGATATGAATCTGTATGGTACATTGGAATTTACAGAAGGAGCGCTGGTGGAAGATTGGGGTGATAGCGCACCTGCATATTTTATTACTGCGACATATAACCAAGACCTCTTCGAGGTTATAATTTCTTCTGATATGTCTAATGATACTACAGGATTATCAATGTCGAGTATGTTGGCATCCCTTTTTGGAAATGTTGTATATGCTGCACAGCCTGACGCTAACAATAATGCTGCCGCTAATAATAACAATAACGGCAACAATAATAATAATAATAACGCTCAGGCAGGTAATGCCAATAATAACGCACAGGCCAATAATAACGCACAGGCCAATAATAACGGTAATGCTAATAATAATGCACAGGCCAATAATAACAATAACGCTGCAGCCAATAATAACAATAATAATTTTGACAAATCCCTTGATGAACGAGCACTTAAAACAAAAGCATGGGGTGCGGGGGATATTTTAGTCAACTATACTGTTGATAAGCTGCAAAAGGTTAATTCAACTGCGGCAGCTATAGGTACGTGGGGTAAGATAGGGTATAATTTTGCCAAGGGTATAATTTCGAAAGATCCATCGGCTTTAGCATCCGGATTATTAGGTATATTTGATGCCATGGGATTGTTTGATGGAGGTGAAGATCCTAATAATCCTTCTAACAAGACGGTGGAAGATAAGCTTGATGACGTAAACGTACTGTTACATGCAATGGATGAGAAGCTTGACACGGTTTTAAAGAATCAATACAAAGCTATGACACAAGGATACGAGAACGCTCTTGATATGCTTAGAACTGACTGTAAGACAGTTGTGGCAATGATTCAGGCAGCAAAAGAAATCTATAAGAGTCGAGGTGGTGTTGTTCCTACTAAAACTTCTACGAAAGAGCAACTGGACAAATATAACGCAGATTTGGTTAAGATTATATTCGAAGAAGAGAAAAAAAACAACAGTACCTTCAGAGGATATTCTGACGCTATTCGACGAATAGAGAGTAATTACAACCTTGTTACAACGGAGACGTATAAGCCTTGGGATAAGAATCCTATATACTATAATGATAAAATCTGGTCAGAATACTTTAACTATGAGTCGCAGGGATATTACTTGAGAGAGGCTTACAGAACTAATGTGAGGTTTCGGATTGAGCAAGCTTATAGAGTATTGTCCTTCCACTATGAGATGTCTGCAAATCCCGATACGCATATTACTGTGGCAGAACGATACACACAAGCACTTGATATGATAGATGAACATCCGGCTGGCACGGAACCGACGGAACTATTATACCCTACAATGGATGCAGACCAAAGTAAAACACTCTATAACAGCGAACTTACGACACCGGTATACAGTTCTACACTTAATAAAATGGTAACCGGCTGGTATATCCCCACAAATGGAGTAACAAACGTAGGTAAGATAACGTATAAGAACGGGTTTTTCTCGAGCGAGATAGTACAACAGTTCGAGACATATCCCGGAAGCAAGGATATATGTGAGAAATATATATCCAAGCTTCATGGTAAAACCGTTATGGATGATTTGGATCTGGCGTTCCCTGGGATAGGAAATGTAATAATTAACAATTACCCAAATTATCAAGAACGTCGTATAGGTGATCCTATCCACGGAGAGGTACAACAGAGACCGGTAGGAGCTATTGGATTTGGAGGTCAATGGGCAAGGAGTAAGTGGAGAGGATTTCTTAATGGCGATGCAAGCGGTAAGACGTGGCGTTGGTGGGAGAACGCAATTAACACGCTTGGTGAATATCATAGTCTTAACACTTATGATACAATTGTAGATACAAGATGGGGTGATGATCCTTTCCCAGATAATCCGGTAATACTATTAAGATTCAAGTATAAATAAGAAGTAATAGATGGGACAGAATGTCACAGTTATAAGCTATTTACAAGCGAACCAAGAAAAATTATATTTATATTTAACAAAGAAGGATTAGCGGTAAGCTAATCCTTCTTTTAGTGTTTTTCCTTGCTATTTTCTCAATATATGATACTATATTTAGAGTGAGTTTTTCTGTCTATAGACAGTATATTATGAGAATGTTGCCAGATGATTTGTATATTTGGGGGCAGGTTTTGTGATTTTAGAATTAGTATTAAGAAGGAATTGATATGACTGATAATAGTTATATGTTCGTGGATGAAGATAAGGAAGATATTAGTGAAGCTGGAGGCATTGAGCCAAAGGGTAAATATCTCGACAAATCTGTAACAGGCAAGATAGAGGATGAGAGTACTATTAATCTTGTTGCTGATGAAGATGTAGTAAGAGAATTGTCTTTTCAGGAGAGACTTGAGAAGAAGGCATCTGATTTACAGGAGAATATCCACGAGAATTTAAAAAATAATATAAAAGATAATATAAAAGATAATACTGATAGTTCAAGTAGTGTTGCTCTTAATTCAGAAAGAATTATAGAGAAAGGGAAGGGATTTGGTGTTGCATCCCTGATATGTGGAATAATATCTCTCACACTGTTTTGCAGCATATTTAATGTGTTTTCTTCGCTTCTTAGTATTATTTTTGGAATAGTTCATATTAGAAGAGGCGGGAAGAAAGGTATAGCAATTTTTGGAATGCTTTGTAGCGTATGTTCTATAATTTTACTTATTATATGTATGACTTTAATAATGAGCAATACTGCATTTCTGGACATGATTACGTCTAGTATGCTTAATATGGGAATTTTCTCTGTTAGGTAGAAATTATTTGTACATAGATTTATGTAGTTTCTGTTAGATGCTACATTGGAAGGAGACTAAAATGTATAACAAAGTTTCAACTGATCTGAATTTCGTAGATCGTGAGAAGCAAATTGAAAAATTCTGGGATGAGAATCACATTTTCCAGAAGAGTATGGATTCAAGAAAAGAAGGAGAGACATATACTTTCTATGATGGCCCGCCAACAGCTAATGGTAAGCCTCATATTGGACATGTTCTTACTCGTGTTATTAAAGATATGATTCCAAGATATCAGACCATGAAGGGTAAGTATGTCCCTCGTAAAGCAGGATGGGATACTCATGGACTTCCTGTGGAGCTTGAAGTTGAGAAACTTCTTGGTCTTAATGGTAAAGAACAAATTGAAGAATATGGTATGGAACCATTTATTGATAAATGTAAAGAATCAGTGTGGAAATACAAAGGTATGTGGGAAGATTTCTCTGGTACTGTTGGATTCTGGGCAGATATGGATAATCCATATGTAACATATGATGATGATTTCATTGAGTCTGAATGGTGGGCGCTTAAGGAAATATGGGATAAGAAGCTTCTATATAAGGGCTTTAAGATTGTACCTTATTGTCCTAGATGTGGTACACCATTATCATCTCAGGAAGTAGCGCAAGGGTACAAGACAGTAAAAGAAAGATCTGCGGTTGTTAGATTTAAATGTGCAGACGAAGATGCGTATTTTCTGGCATGGACAACAACGCCTTGGACTCTTCCTAGTAATGTGGCTCTTTGTGTTAATCCTGATGAAACATATATCAAGGTTAAAGCTGTTGACGGTTATACATATTATATTGCACAGGCACTTGCTGATAAGGTGCTAGGACAACTTCTTGAAGAAGGGGATGACAGTAAGGCGTACGAAGTGCTTGAGACCTTCAAGGGAAATGACTTAGAGAGAAGAGAGTTTGTGCCATTATATGATTGTGCCAAGAAAGAAGCTGACAACCAGCATAAGAAAGGATTCTATGTAACATGTGATGATTATGTAACAATGTCAGATGGTACAGGAATCGTACATATCGCTCCTGCATTTGGTGAAGATGATGCGAAAGTTGGAAGAAAATATGACTTGCCACTTGTACAAATGGTTGACGAGAAGGGCGTAATGCTTGATGAATCACCATTTGGAGGAATGAGAGCAAAACCTACTGAAGAAGAGATGAAGAAGGGAGCTGTTAGCTGTGACCCTGAAGTTATAAAGGACCTTTCTTCTAGAAAGTTATTATTTGATGCTCCTAAATTTGAACATGATTATCCTCATTGCTGGAGATGTGATACACCACTTCTTTATTATGCTCGCGAATCTTGGTTTATTAAGATGACAGAAGTTAAGGATGACTTAATCAAGAATAATAATACTGTTAACTGGATTCCAGAGTCTATTGGCAAGGGAAGATTCGGCGACTGGCTTGAGAATATTCAAGACTGGGGAATCTCTCGTAACAGATATTGGGGAACACCTCTTAACATATGGGAATGTGAAGGTTGTGGACATCAGACATCAGTTGGATCTAGAGAAGAACTTGCTAAGCTTTCTGGTAATCCAGAGGATGCCAAGGTTGAATTGCATAGACCTTACATTGATGAAGTGACATTTGTATGTCCGGATTGTGGTAAGACGATGCGTCGCGTGCCGGAGGTTATTGACTGCTGGTTTGACTCTGGTGCAATGCCATTTGCGCAACATCATTATCCATTTGAGAATAAGGATTTGTTTGAGCAGCAATTCCCTGCTAAGTTTATATCTGAGGCGGTAGATCAGACTCGTGGATGGTTCTATTCGCTTATGGCTGAGTCTACATTGCTATTCAACAAGGCTCCTTATGAAAATGTTATTGTACTAGGACATGTCCAGGATGAAAAAGGACAGAAGATGTCTAAGTCTAAGGGTAATGCGGTAGATCCTTTTGAGGCACTCGAGAAGTATGGCGCTGATGCTATTAGATGGTACTTCTATGTCAACTCTGCACCATGGCTTCCTAATAGATTCCATGGTAAAGCGGTTCAAGAAGGTCAGAGAAAGTTCATGGGAACTCTTTGGAACACATATGCCTTCTTTGTTCTTTATGCTAACATCGATGATTTTGACGCCACAAAATATACACTTTGTTATGATAAACTATCAATCATGGATAAATGGTTATTATCTCGACTTAATTCCACAATTAGGGAAGTAGATTATAACCTTGGTAATTATAGAATTCCAGAGGCTGCAAGAACTCTAGAATCATTTGTAGACGACATGTCTAACTGGTATGTTCGTCGTTCTCGTGAGAGATTCTGGGCTAAAGGAATGGAGCAGGATAAGATTAATGCATATATGACGCTTTATACTGCATTAGTTGAGATTTGTAAGGCAGCTGCCCCTATGATTCCATTTATGACAGAAGAGATATATCTTAATCTCGTATGTTCTATTGATAAAGAAGCACCTGAGTCAATTCATCTATGCGACTTCCCAGAAGTTAATGAAGAATGGATTGATGAAGAGTTAGAGAAGAATATGCAGCTTCTTCTTAAGATTGTAGTATCAGGTAGAGCATGTAGAAACAGCGCTAATATTAAGAACAGACAGCCTATTGGCCAAATGTTTGTTAAAGCAAATGAGACACTTCCTGAATACTACGTAAGTATTATTGAAGATGAACTCAACGTAAAGAAAGCGCATTTTACAGATGATGTTTCAAGCTTTACAACATATACATTTAAGCCACAACTTCGTACAGTTGGACCAAAGTATGGTAAATTCCTAAAAGGAATACAGGAGGCATTGGCTAATCTTGATGGTAATAAAGCCTATACTGAACTTAAAGAAAATGGTTATATTACTCTTCCAGAAGTTGATAGCAGTATAAAGTTAGAAGAAGAGGACCTTCTTATTACAATGACTGAGATGGAAGGATTTGTAACAGATGGTGATAATGAAGTCACAGTAGTCCTTGATACTAATCTTGATGATGCTCTTATTGAAGAAGGTTTTGTCAGAGAGATAATTAGTAAGATTCAAACAATGCGTAAAGATGCTGGATTCGAAGTAATGGATCATATTGATGTATGTTACGACGGAACAGACAGGATTAATGGCATTTTTGATAGAAACTCTGATGTTATTATGTCAGAGGTACTTGCAAATTCGTTGACACAAGGTAGCCTTGATGGTTATACTAAAGAATGGAGTATTAATAAAGAGGAAGTAAAACTCTTTGTTAAACGTGTGTAAGAAATAAAAGGAGGACAACACATGTTAGAGAAGTCGTTTGATAAAAAGGCTTTTAAGAAAGACGTAGTTGATAATGTAAGAAGATTATATCGAAAGGATTTTGATGATGCTTCTGCTCAGGAAGTATATCAGGCTGTTTCTTTAGCAGTCAAAGATACAGTTATTTCTAACTGGTTAGCTACAGAGAAGGCTGTTAATGAGCAAGACCCTAAGATTGTATATTATATGTCTATGGAATTCTTGATGGGAAGAGCGCTAGGTAATAACTTAATCAATCTATGTACTTATGAGAAGATTAAGGATGCCCTTGATGAGCTTGGCTTTGATATTAATGCTATTGAAGATCAGGAGCCAGATCCAGCACTTGGTAATGGTGGTTTAGGCCGTCTTGCTGCATGTTTCTTAGATTCACTTGCTACACTTAACTATCCTGCATATGGATGTGGTATTCGTTATAGATATGGTATGTTCAAGCAGAAGATTTCTGATGGATATCAGAAGGAAGTACCTGATAACTGGCTAAAGGACGGATATCCATTTGAACTTAAGAGACCTGAATATAGCTATGAAGTAAAATTCGGTGGATATATTCGTGCTGAGCAAAAACCTGATGGTAGCACAGTATTTATTCATGATGATTATAATTCAGTTAATGCTGTTGCTTATGATATGCCTATCGTAGGTTATGACAATAATATGGTTAATACTCTTATGATATGGGATGCTGAGCCAATGGAAGAGTTCAGATTAGATTCTTTTGATAAGGGTGATTATAATAAGGCTGTTGAGGATCAGAACCTTGCACGTAACCTTGTTGAAGTATTATATCCATGTGATGACCATATCTCTGGTAAGGAATTGAGATTAAAGCAACAATATTTCTTTGTATCTGCATCTCTTCAAAGAGCAGTAGACAGATATCTTAGAAATCATGATGATATCCATAAGTTATATGAGAAGGTTGTTATTCAGATGAATGATACTCATCCAACTCTTGCTGTTGCTGAGCTTATGAGAATCTTAATGGATGAGAAGGGATTAGAGTGGGATGAAGCATGGGCTGTAACTACTAAGACTTGTGCTTATACTAACCACACAATTATGGCAGAAGCTCTTGAGAAATGGCCAATTGAGATTTTCTCAAGATTACTACCTAGAATTTATCAGATTGTTGAAGAAATCAATAGAAGATTTGTATTAGATATTCAGGACAAATTCCCTGGCGATGATGATAAGGTAGCTCGTATGGCAATTGTACAGGACGGTCAGGTTAAGATGGCGCATCTTGCTATAGCAGCAGGATTTTCTGTAAATGGTGTTGCTGCGCTTCATACTGAGATTCTTAAGAAAGAATCACTTAAGGATTTCTATGATATGTATCCAGAGAAGTTCAATAATAAGACAAATGGTATTACACAACGTAGATTCCTTCTACACGGTAATCAGCTTCTTGCTCATTGGGTTACAGATAAGATTGGTAAGGACTGGATTACAGATTTATCTCAGATGAAGAAGTTAGAATTATATGCTGATGATAGAAGAATGCAACATGAGTTTATGAATATTAAATACCAGAATAAGCTTCGCCTTGCAAAATATATTAAGGAGCATAATGGTATTGATGTAGATCCTCGTTCTATATTTGATGTTCAGGTTAAGAGACTTCATGAATATAAGAGACAGCTACTTAATATTCTTCACGTTATGTATCTTTATAACCAGATTAAAGAGCACCCAGAGATGGAATTCTATCCTAGAACATTTATATTTGGTGCTAAAGCAGCAGCAGGATATAGAATTGCTAAATTAACTATTAAGTTAATTAACAATGTTGCTGAAGTAATTAATAATGATGAGTCAATAAATGGCAAGATTAAGGTTGTATTTATTGAGGATTATAGAGTATCTAATGCTGAATGGATTTTTGCAGCAGCAGATGTATCTGAGCAGATATCAACTGCATCAAAAGAAGCATCAGGAACAGGTAATATGAAGTTCATGCTTAACGGTGCTGTTACAATTGGTACTATGGATGGTGCCAACGTAGAGATGGTTGAAGAAATGGGTGAGGAGAATGCCTTTATCTTCGGTATGAGCGCAGATGAAGTAATTGCTCATGAAGCTAATAGAGACTATAATCCAATGGACATATTTAACAATGATATGGAGATAAGAAAGGTTCTTATGCAACTGATTAATGGATTCTATAGTCCTGAAGACCCGGAATTATTCAGACCATTATATAATTCTCTTCTTAATACTGAGGTGACACAGTTTGCTGATACATACTTCGTACTTGCTGATTTCAGATCTTATGCTGACGCTCAGAAGAAGATGGAAGAGGCGTATCGTGATGAAGAAGGATGGGCTAAGAAGGCAATGCTTAACGTTGCTAATGTAGGTAAATTCTCTTCAGATAGAACTATTGAAGAATATGTTAGAGATATCTGGCATCTTGACAAGATTACTGTTAAGAAGAAATAAGATAACTAATTAGGGGCTGTAAAAATAGTCTCTAAATAGCAGACCTGCATTGGCCATTGCCAATGCAGGTCTGTTTCTTTATATATAA
>SVEY01000019.1:0-39294 GCA_015057165.1 Lachnospiraceae bacterium
TAATCTCTGCAGGAGTTAATAATCGCTACCACCATCCATCTAAGGAAGTTGTTTCGCGATTAGATGAGTTGGGAATACCACATATGTGTACACAAGATTATGGAAGGTTGCATCTTTATATTGATAATTCTGGCGTGAAGGTGGATGGTTTTCTTAGATGAGGTTATAATTACAACCGAAAAGCAATGAAAAACCCCAAAGAGTTTCTAAATCATTGCCGCAATGAGAGATTTACTCCTAAATCTCAGCCAAAAAGCAATGAAAAAACCCGAAAAGCTTCTAAATCATTGCCGCATTCAGAGATTTACCTCTAAATCCTAGCCCAAAAGCAATTAAAATCCCTAAAAAGCTTCTAAATCATTGCCGCATTCAGAGATTTACACCTAAATCTCAGCCCAAAAGCAATGAAAAGTACCAAAAAGCTTCTAAATCATTGCCGCAATGAGAGATTTACTCCTAAATCTGAGCCAAAAAGCAATGAAAATCCCCAAAGAGTTTCTAAATCATTGCCGCAATGAGAGATTTACTCCTAAATCTGAGCCAAAAAGCAATGAAAATCCACAAAAAGCTTCCAAATCATTGCCGCATTCAGAGATTTACTCCTAAATCTGAGCCCAAAAGCAATGAAAATCCCTAAAAAGCTTCTAAATCATTGCCGCATTCAGAGATTTACTCCTAAATCTCAGCCCAAAAGCAATGAAAATCCCCAAAAAGCTTCTAAATCATTGCCGCATTCAGAGATTTACTCCTAAATTCCAGCCAAAAAGCAATGAAAAGCCCTAAAAAGCTTCTAAATCATTGCTGCAATGAGAGATTTACCCATAAATCCCAGCCCAAAAGCAATGAAAAGCTAGAAAAATCAGGAAAAAAATAATGAAAAACAAGATGGAGGAGGAAATATGCTTAATCAGAAAAGAATTGATAATGAAATTTCAAAACTTATGCAGATTAAGGATGCAACAAAAAAACAACTAATACAACTGAAAAGCAATGCGCCTGATGGCACTACGCTTAGAGCTGCTATGCATGGTGAATCAGTACAATACTACATCAGAACAAGCGGACAGGATAAGTGTGGTACATACATAAAAAAGAAGGATAAATCTTTTGCTGAACTGCTCGCCCAAATAGAATATAATCAGAAATTGTTGCATGTAATTGAGAAAGAGATATCAGAATTGCAAAATCTTCAAACAATCCCAGCCAACAATCCATACGCCACTGCATTAGAGAAGATAAATCCATTAAAGAGAAGTCTTATTAAGACGCCATATGTGTCAGATGAGGATTATTGCCTAGAATGGATTATACAAGAATACCCTAAAATGAGATTCAGGGAAGATGCTCCTGAGTACTACACGAAGAAAGGACTAAGAGTGAGGTCGAAGTCAGAAATAATAATCGCCGAAACACTTGATAAATATGAAATACCCTATTTATATGAGAAGCCAATTAAGCTATCTGGCAATAGAATAGTACATCCCGATTTTACACTTCTTAATGCCATTAACAGAAAAGAATTATACTGGGAGCATTTTGGTATGATGGATGATATAGAGTATAGAAACAACGCATTTAACAAAATCCGAGAATATGAATCGAGTGGTTATTATCAAGGAGTGAATTTTATTTATACAATTGAGACTGGGAAACTGCCTATTAATACAAAAGCTGTGGACTGCATGGCTCAAGAATTAACGAAGTTGTGTAAATATAGATGAGAGAAGATTGCGCCGATCTTTGTAGTGAAATAAGCATGACCTTAATATGCACAATTTTCAAAGTGCAATAAGCATGAACCATAATATGCACAATTCTGAAAGTGAAATAAGCATGAACCCTAATATGTACAATCCTACTATAATAGATTATAATACTAAAAATAGACTATCATAGTTTTGAAATCAAAAAACGGTATGGCAAAAGAAGACATATATGTTCCAGAGGAAGAAATAAAAGACGAAATGTTCCCCAATGTCTTTACTCTCAGTATTATTTGCCAAGGCTATAAATCGTATTCATCTAGAGAATAAGAAACCAATTAAGATTATGTTGCCTATAAGTGTACGAAATGTAATGGGAAATGAGAATTCTCTTTTGCATCAGGTAGTACATACACATTATACATTTAATTTAGAGGATTTTGAAAAGGGTGACGAAGGGATGAATATGGAATATAGAGAGTTCCTAAAAGGAGTTTCTTCAGAGCAGAATATAAAGATGATGTGTGGAATATATCGAGGTATATGCGAAGGATTTACAAAAGCTTATGCCGGGGGAGCGTTAGATGGCATAATTATTTAGAGCCGCTCTAGCATATCTGATACAGGATTCTTAAGCTGCCTAGGCACCTTTAGAGGCGACGAATATACTAATAGAATCAGAATGAGTGCATTCCATGGTATGCCAGAAAATGGCATCATGCTTCAGCTTGCAGAAGTAGGAAATCATTTCTATATCGATTGGTATCAGGGATTCCATGGAGATATGTATGCAAAAGCAATGAGAGACATAATGAAAGAAGCTGGTATAAAAGGTGTTCGACTCGAGCGAGTTGAGTAAAAGATAGTATTATTAGCACATGGATTAGAGATACTGAATATAAAATGAGTGACAGAAATAAAGGAAAAAGAAATAAAAAAAGAATATTGAAGATAATTGGGATAATGCTACTTGTTCTGATGGTTATTACTGCAGCAGTAGCGTTATTCTTATGGATAACAGTGTATAGGACAAGTGGTAATTTTGCGCATGGAAAAGTTTTTCAAGCAACTGACAAGGCCACTGTTAACACCACATACGGAACAATTAGAGGTGCTATTGATGATGGCGTATATACTTATCACGGAATAAAATATGGCAAGGCAAGTGAGCGGTTTGTCCCTGCAGAAAAGCCGGATACATGGAGCGGAATCAGAGACACAGTAGAGTACGGCGAGATTTCGCCGCAAGGTGCCATATTTGGACAGGAGCCCCTAGATTATAATGAGGGAGATAATGATTGCCTTAATCTCAATCTGTGGACACCTGCTATAGGTGATGGTGGTAACAGACCTGTCATGGTGTGGTTTCATGGTGGAGGCTTTTCTATAGGCTCGGGAAATGATGAAGAATATGACGGACATAACCTTGCGAAGGATGAGGATGTTGTAGTCGTTACAGTCAATCATAGATTAAATGTATATGGGTTTTTAGACCTGTCCGATTATGGGGACAAGTATAAATACTCTGCCAATGTTGGTATATATGATCTCATAGATGCCCTTGACTGGGTTAGAAGTAATGCTGCAAATTTTGGAGGTAATCCTAATAATACTACAGTATTCGGACAATCGGGAGGTGGTGGCAAGATACTTGCTCTCATGACTTCTCCTTATGCAAAGGGACTTTTTGATAAAGCTATTGTACAGTCCGGTGCAACTGATGTTCAAGGAGCGGTATTTACTGACAAGGAAGTAAGTGAGTATCTTACTGAGAGAATGCTAGACGAGCTTAGTATTAAGAAAAGTAATATTGAAGATATACAATATGTAGACAATGAAGAATTGCAGGAAGCATCTGTAAAAGCTTTATCTGATACCGCTATAGAATTCAAAATCCCCATAGAAGTTGGTGAAGGATATGCCTTAGAATGGCAGCCTGTTGTAGATGGGGATTTCATCCCAACCAACCCTATAACCGGTAACACATTTGCCAAGGCAGGCTTCGACATACCGCTTCTAATAGGAAGTAATCTCGAAGAATGGGCGCCATATGGCGATCAGACCCATGAAGTAAATAGTAAGATAGAGAATGCATTTGGTAAAGCATATATTAATGAGGACGAAGATATTGCCGGGAATACGGATGTTATTGTCAGACAACCTACGTTAAAGATAATGAAGCATAAGGCGGCTCAGGGCGGAGCTGATGTATACGGCTATGTGTATACATATCAATCTTCTGCTGCCGGAGCGGCACATAGTTCGGAGATACCTTATGTCTTTAGGAACACTTCTGAGAATTCCGGACTAACAGATATGATGAGTGGCCTGTGGACCAGTTTCGCAAGAAATGGGGTGCCGTCATACAGAGGAGTAGAGAAGTGGGAACCTTATACTGCTAAGACAGGTGCAACTATGATACTTGATGAGAAACCTTATCTTACATATAAGCACGATGAGAAATTACTTGAGCTTATCAATCCAGGATATAAATACTAGATTAAAAAATAATTGACAAATAAGAGATGATTATGGCATATTTTATGTAGCAAAAAGAAAGGAAAGAGATAATAATGGATAAGAAAGCGCTATTTTTGGAAGTTAATCCCGTATTCGCAACTGCAAAGGGATG
This sequence comes from Lachnospiraceae bacterium, assembly GCA_015057165.1. Classification (GTDB taxonomy): domain Bacteria; phylum Bacillota; class Clostridia; order Lachnospirales; family Lachnospiraceae; genus RUG191. Next base: position 4,336 of record SVEY01000019.1, read on the forward strand.
TCTGGGATTACTGATGAATACTGGAGTTAAAGGAGCCAAGGAGCTAGGAAGTAAGATTGATATGGGTGTTCCTCGTGCGACGGATACTCCACCAGAAATCATAAGAGCTTATATGGTATCTAATGAGGCACGCTATGCTATAGGTAATATTATGGCGGAAGAATCTGGCTGCGATACAATAGTTGACCTTCCATGTGGATATGTTCCGAGAGGACTAGCACTTACTGAATCGGGAAAGGAGTTCTACGGACTTGATTTGCCTGCTGTAATAGAAGAGCTAGAGCCAGCTATTCGCGAGATTGCAACAAGTGGACAGAATGACAAGATGCATTTTGAGGCAGTTGATGCTACTAATCTTGATTCTCTAAGAAATGCGCTTAAGGACGCAAAGGGAAAAATATGTATTTTGACAGATGGGCTACTAGGATATTTTAATGACCCAGAGCTTGACTCTGTCTTGAATAACATCAGAGAACTATTGAAAGAACATGGTGGAGTATGGATTACCGCCGATAAATTCGGAACAGATCTTGGTGCTATAACTTATGCCGCTCTTACAGATTCAGATGGTGAGCTTATCAAAGAAATGATGCAAAAGGGTGGAGCCAAGGTTGCTAATATTCCTATAAATCATACAGTAATTCAAGGAGAAGTGTCTGAAGCAAAGAAGTATTTCAAGGAGCATGGATTCGAGATAGAAGAGGTTACTTATGCCAAGAAGCTACCACAGCTTACAAGCCTGAATGATAATTCCGATGATTTAGAAAAACTACGTAAGGCGTATGAGAGTATTATCATGTGGGTGATGACTGTAAAGGATGGCGAAGTTAAAAATACTGATGAAGGAAAAGAGTTCGATGTCCAATGGGAGAGAGATGGAAGTGCTCTTGTGTGTAGAATATCGGGTAGATTAGATACCATTACGGGACCTGAGCTTTTGTCTGAGTACCGCGCTCAGAATACAGATGGAATTCAAGAGATTATTATGGATTTGGCGGATACAGAGTATATTTCGTCAGCTGGACTTCGTGTAATTAATATAATGTCTGAATCCCTTCCGGACCCTGATGAATTCCGCTTTAAGAATGTGACTGAGGATGTGATGGACATATTAGAGGTTACAGGCTTTGCCGATGTATATGAGATAATATAACGTAGAGTTTCGACGCAGATTATATTTTTAAAAAAGACATTTACAAGAAAAACCTTGACATAGTCACACATTTCCTATAATATAGACAAGGTACGTTCTGTGGACTGTCCGTGTCCGGATTCGCAGAACCTTGATATTACAATAGGAGGTGTATAGATTGGCTAACATTAAATCTGCTAAAAAGAGAGTATTAGTATCACAGACTAAGGCTGAGAGAAATAAAGCAATTAGATCTAAGGTTAAGACTTGTATTAAGAGAGTCGAGACAGCTGTAGCAAGTGGCGATAAGAAAGCTGCTAGCGAAGCATTAACAGTTGCTATCTCTGAGATTAATAAGGCTGCTAGCAAAGGTGTATATCACAAGAACAATGCAGCTAGAAAAGTATCTCGTCTAACACAAGCTGTTAACAAGATTGCCTAGTTCAATATATAAAAATATTCCCACTAACTACCGTCATGGTTAGTGGGATTTTTTTAACTTGCATATCTCATCATTAGAAGTTCTACGGCTAACTGGTCTTTTATGTTACCAGTCTTTATGTCTCTCTCTAGATTACATGCATCCTCAAGAAGATTATTCATTGTAGCAGTAGAGAAGTTTCTAGTCATTCTAAGCTCCTTGCCGATAATAAAACTCTGAATCTTAAGTTCTTTGGCAATTCTATCATCGGAATAGCCCTGTTCACGAAGGTCTTTGATTTGAAGGCTTCGACGAAATTGCCTTTGGATAAGAATAAGTATCTTAATAGGTGGCTCTTTGCTAGCTAATAAATCATGATACATGTCTAGAACTTTTTTAGGATTCTTCTCTGCAATTCCATTTATCATATCGAATACTTTTGACTGAATTTGCTTTGTGCAAATCTCTTCCACATCCTGAAGAGTAATTGTATCATTGTCCCCAATATAGCAAATAAGTTTTTCAAATTCTTTATCCATATTCTCCATGTTGCTATCAGTACGGATAACGAATTCCTGGTAAGCTTCTCTTTCCATGGATTTGTTCTCGGCCTTTAATTTGTTTCCTATCCATGTTCTAATGTCATTGCTATTTGGCATACCAAGTTCTAATACAACACCTTCTTTGCTTAGTGCTTTAAATGCTTTAGAACGTTTATCTATAGACCCCTCTACAAAAATGAAAATAGTACTATCGCATATCTCGTTAAGATAGTTGTTGAAATCTTCATTAGGTGACTTGAACCAATTGCTATTCTTAATATGAATAATTCGCTTGTCTGCAAAGAAAGGAAGAGTAATAGCGGTGCCAATTACATCATTGCTATCAATATCCTTATCTTCATAATATGAATAATTCATGGAATCTTTATTTTCTACAATATTTTTGATTAGAAGATTAGCATATTTATTTTTTAGATAATCTTCTTCACCATATAGTAGATAGAAGTTATGAAATTGTTTGTTCTTAATATCTTGTTCAATCTGATTCATAGTTAGCTCCAAGGGACAAATTACCAGTCATAAGGAATCCTCCCACAAGTGTGTCCCTCCTTATGACATATTATATCATATCATTCATTGCGATAAGAATACCTATATGATAAAATTATTTAGGCTACGTATAGCATAGTTTTTTACATAAGTATATGGTATAAACAATATATATTCACGTTTTTAATTCGAGTTTAGTGTATATTAGAAATTGTTCAATATAAGAAGGTTTCGACAGGACGTCGGAACTAGCCCATTGCTGACAGGATGTCAGATCAATGGGCGGTTCTTAGTAAATATTATTTAAGACTAATAACAATTTCTTATATACACTTAACGAAGAATTATCCAGTGAATATATAATGTTTATGCCATATACGTAGGTATATACGCATGTATATACGTAAGTATATACATAGTTGGCTAAAACTATAACATAAAAGCGGAGGCAATATGTCAATAGATAAAAAATACATCAGGAATTTCTGTATAATCGCCCATATAGATCATGGAAAATCAACTCTTGCAGATAGAATAATAGAGAAGACAGGACTTCTTACAGAGCGAGAAATGCAGGCTCAAGTTCTGGATAATATGGATCTTGAACGTGAAAGGGGCATTACAATTAAGTCTCAGGCTGTAAGAATCGTATACAATGCAAAGGATGGCAATGAGTACATATTTAACTTAATTGATACTCCAGGTCATGTCGATTTTAATTATGAAGTATCTCGTTCACTTGCTGCATGTGACGGCGCAATTCTAGTTGTAGATGCTGCCCAGGGTGTGGAAGCTCAGACCCTTGCAAATGTGTATTTGGCCCTTGACCACGATTTGGATGTTATACCTGTAATTAATAAGATAGACCTTCCATCTGCTGAACCTAAGAGAGTGATTGATGAGATAGAAGATGTAATTGGAATTGAGGCCGAGAATGCTCCACAGATATCTGCAAAGACAGGACTTAATGTGGAAGATGTGCTAGAGGCAATTGTAACTGATTTGCCGGCACCAACAGGTGATAATAATAATCCCCTTCAAGCATTAATATTTGATTCTGTCTATGACCCATATAAGGGAGTAATTGTCTTTATAAGAGTAAAAGAAGGTACTATTAAGCCTGGAGATCCTATTAAAATGATGGCAAGTAAGGCTGAATTCGATGTGGTTGAAGTGGGATATTTCGGTGCCGGTCAGTTCGTACCTTGTGATGAACTTACAGCAGGAATGGTGGGATATGTTACGGCTTCAATTAAGAATGTATCTGATACGAGAGTGGGTGACACTGTAACTAATAGAGATAACCCTTGTAAAGAGCCACTTCCTGGATACAAGAAGGTTAATCCTATGGTTTATTGTGGTTTGTATCCAGCAGACGGTGCTAAGTATCCAGATCTTAGAGATGCCCTTGAGAAATTACAGCTAAATGATGCGGCTTTGCAATACGAGCCAGAGACTTCAATAGCTCTTGGATTCGGTTTTAGATGTGGCTTCCTTGGTCTTCTTCACTTAGAAATAATACAGGAGAGATTAGAGAGGGAATACAATCTTGATCTTGTTACTACTGCACCTTCCGTTGTATATAGGGTGCACAAGACAGATGGCGAGATGATAGAGCTTACTAATCCTTCTAATCTTCCCGATCCATCTGAGATTGATTATATGGAAGAACCGGTTGTTTCTGCAGAGATAATGGTAACTTCTGATTATATTGGTGCAATTATGGACCTTTGTCAGGAGAGACGTGGAGAGTATATTAGTATGGAATATATGGAAGAGACAAGAGCTCTTCTTAAGTACACATTGCCTCTTAATGAAATAATTTATGATTTCTTTGATGCACTTAAATCCCGCTCTCGTGGATATGCCAGCTTTGATTATGAGATGAAGGGTTATGTTAAGTCTAACCTTGTAAAACTTGACATTCTAATTAATAAAGAGCCTGTTGATGCCCTTTCATTTATAGTATTCGAAGGTACAGCATACGAACGTGGTCGTAAAATGTGTGAAAAGCTTAAGGGTGAAATTCCTCGCCATTTATTCGAGATACCAATTCAGGCAGCTATTGGTAATAAGGTTATTGCCAGAGAGACGGTTAAGGCTGTAAGAAAAGATGTTCTTGCAAAATGTTATGGTGGTGATATTTCTCGTAAGAAGAAATTGTTAGAGAAACAGAAGGAAGGAAAGAAGAGAATGCGTCAAGTTGGAAATGTTGATATTCCACAAAGTGCATTTATGAGCGTATTGAAGCTTGATGAAGACTAATATGGGAAATAGTATAGAAGACATAGAACTATATATTCATATTCCATTTTGTGTAAAGAAATGTAATTATTGCGATTTTTTATCATTTGCGCCAGAGGCATTTGGAAATGATTTGTTAATAAAAGAAATGTATGTAAATGCGCTATGCTCTGAGATTGAATTTAAAGGTCGATTATATGAGCATAATAAAGTTACAAGTATTTTCATAGGTGGAGGCACTCCAAGTTCGTTAGAGACTAATTACATAGTAAAGATTATGGATGTTATTAATAAGTCATTTAATGTATCGAATGATGCTGAGATTACTATTGAGTGTAATCCTGGAACAGTTAATTTTGAGTCTCTTTCTGTATATAAATCTCTAGGAATTAACAGGCTTAGTTTTGGGCTACAGTCAACTGACGATAATGAACTTAAGGCTCTTGGAAGAATTCATGACTATAGGAGCTTTTTAAACTCAATCGATGCAACAATTAAAGCTGGGTTTGATAATTACAACGTTGATCTTATGTATGGTCTTCCGGGACAAAGCCTTAGAAGCTTAAGAAAATCTTTAAGTGATGTAATTAGATTCAATCCTAAGCATTTAAGTGTATACTCTCTTATTATAGAAGAGAATACACCTTTTTATGAGAAATATAATGATGATTATATTAATCAATGTATGGGTAAGAGGACAAGTTTTCTTCCTGATGAAAATGAACTATACGAGATGACAGCCTTTGTTAAGGCGTTCCTTAAAGGAAGAGGCTTTCAGCAGTATGAGATATCAAATTTCGCAAAGAATGGGTACGAATGTCGTCATAATATAGGTTATTGGACTAGAAATCAATATATAGGAATGGGACTTGGCGCTTCTTCTTTATATGATGAGACAAGGTATAGGAATATTTCTAACGTAGATGATTATATTAAGAATTGGTCTGCTACAAATCCTACAAATGAATTCGAAGAAGTTGAGAGGATTACGAAAGAAGAGAGTATGTATGAGTATATGATTCTTGGTCTTCGAATGAATAGAGGAGTAAGTGCAGAAGAGTTCTATGATATATATGGAAGAACTCTAGAGAATGTATACGGAAGTCAAATTGAAAGGCTTATAAATCAGGAACTACTTATTAATGATGGTAATCGAATTAAGCCAACACCAAGAGGTTTGGAATTACAGAACATAGTAGCAAGAGAATTTATTAAGTAAGTTTTAAGTGGATTTTTTCATTGACTCCTCAATATATTTATCTGTCAGAGATTTCCTGTATAGTAATATGGCGTAATTCTTTTATTGTAAGAAGCTCACATAGGGCTTCTTTTCTTTTTTTGAAAATGTTTAATAATAGGGCATTTCTTCATTCTTTTATAAAGTTTTTAAAAAGTTCACAAAATAATCCTTGACATTAGTGTTTCTTGGTGTTAAATTATCTCTAGAAAGATATTAGCACTCTAATAATTTGAGTGCTAACAGACAAAAGTAAGTAACTAGATTAATAATAGCAACTAGGCTAGAGGGGTTACAATGGACCAGTTAGATGAGAGAAAAGAGATAATTCTTAATGCAATAATTCAGAATTATTTAGAAACAGGTGAACCTGTTGGCTCGCGTACAATTTCAAAAAGTTATTTGAATCTGAGTTCTGCAACAATTCGAAATGAGATGGCTGATCTTGAGGAGTTAGGATATATTGTTCAACCTCATACTTCTGCAGGAAGAATTCCTACTGATATGGGATATCGTTTCTATGTAGATCACCTTATGGCTGAGAAAGAACGAGAAGTTACTCAGATGCAGGAGATAATGTTTGAGAAGACAGGTAAGATGGAGAAGCTTCTTAAGCAGGTTGTTAAGGTCTTAGCAAATAATACTCAATATGCAAGTATGATTCTTGCACCTAGTGTTGTATCTAACAAAGTTAAATTTGTTCAGATATCGAATGTGGATGATAAGCATGTATTATCTGTTGTGGTAATGGAAGGTAACCTTGTTAAGAATAAAGTTATTGAAGTTGAGAAGCCTCTTGATAATGAGACAATGCTTAAGCTTAATATGCTTCTTAATACTAATCTTAACGGGCTAACAGTTAATGATATTAATCTTGGCCTTATCTCTAATATGAAAGAACAGGCTGGAATACATGAAGAAATTGTTGATCAGGTATTAAAGTCTGTTGCAGATACTATCAAAGAAGATGAGGATTTGGAAGTATACACAAGCGGTGCAACTAATATTTTCAAGTATCCAGAGCTTAGTGATTCTGAGAAGGCAAAAGATTTAATTAATGCATTTGAAGAAAAGCAGCAGCTTGCTGATTTCATTGAAGAAGCCAGTTCAGAAGCTGAAGGTGAGGCTGATGAAACTGGAATACAAGTTTATATTGGAAATGACTCCTCAATCAAGACCATGAAGGATTGCTCAGTTGTTACGGCAACATATGAACTTGGTGAAGGAGTGAAAGGTACAATAGGTATTATTGGACCGAAACGAATGGATTATGAAAATGTACTTGATAATCTGAAGAATTTGAAATCGCAACTTGAACAGGTCGTCAAAGACGGCAAATCAAAAGATGTTATTGATTCTAATAGCCCCTAGGCTTTAGATATATATTTTAAAGAAAGGGAAAGGGAAAATGTCTAAAGAGACTAAGAAGAAAGTATCAGATGAAAACTTCGATACAAATGATAGTGTAGAAGAAGAAACTGAAGAAAAAGAAGTGTCTGAAGAAGAAACAGTTAAAGAAACAGAAGACATTGATGAAAAGGCTTCTGATTCAAAGGATGATTCAGATGAAGAGTCAGAAGAATCAGATGAAGAGTCAAAACAAGATGATGAATCTTCTGAAAATAAGAAATCTTCTAAGAAAGATAAGAAAGATAAGAAGAGTAAGCATCAGGCGATAATTGATGATTTGAATGACAGAGTAATGCGCCAGATGGCTGAATTTGAGAACTTCCGAAAAAGAACGGAGAAAGAAAAAGGCCAGATGTATGACATGGGTGCAAAAAGCATCTTAGAGAAAATATTACCTGTAGTAGACAATTTCGAAAGAGGACTAGATGCTGCAACTGAAGGAGATTCATTTGCTGATGGTATGAAAATGATATACAAACAGCTTATGACAAGTCTCGAAGAAGCAGGCGTCAAAGAGATAGAAGCAGAAGGCAGCGAATTTAATCCAGATTATCACAATGCAGTAATGCATGTTGAGGATGAAGAATTAGGTGAAAATGTTGTTGCTGAAGTATTGCAGAAAGGATATATGTATAATGATACAGTCCTTAGACATGCAATGGTAAAAGTAGCTAATTAAATCTTTTATAAAGACCAGCTACTATTATGTAGTTGGGTTAGAAAAATATTATTCTAGGAGGAAGAAAATCATGGGAAAGATTATAGGAATTGACTTAGGAACAACAAATAGTTGCGTAGCAGTTATGGAAGGTGGAAAACCAACTGTTATAGCAAATCAGGAGGGAGAAAGAACAACTCCTTCAATTGTAGCATTTACAAAGACAGGAGAACGTCTTGTTGGTGAACCTGCTAAGAGACAGGCTGTAACTAATGCTGAGAAGACAATCTCATCTATTAAGAGGGATATGGGTACTGACAATGGTCGTAAAATCGATGACAAGAAATACAGCCCACAACAGATTTCTGCTATGATTCTTCAGAAGCTAAAATCAGATGCAGAAGGTTATCTTGGAGAAACTGTTTCAGAGGCAGTTATTACTGTTCCTGCTTACTTTAATGATGCACAACGTCAGGCAACAAAGGATGCTGGTAAGATTGCTGGTCTTGATGTAAAGCGTATTATCAACGAGCCTACTGCAGCAGCCCTTGCTTATGGTCTTGATAATGAAGGCGAGCAGAAGATTATGGTATATGACCTTGGTGGTGGTACATTTGATGTATCAATTATCGAGATTGGTGATGGAGTAATTGAAGTATTATCAACATCTGGTAATAACAGACTTGGTGGTGATGATTTTGACCAGAAGATTACTAACTGGATGCTTGAAGAATTCAAGAAGGCCGAAGGTGTAGATCTTTCGACAGATAAGATGGCTCTTCAGAGATTAAAGGAAGCTGCTGAGAAAGCTAAGAAGGAATTATCAGCTGCAACAACTACTAACATTAACTTGCCATTTATTACAGCAACTGCCGATGGTCCAAAGCATTTTGATATGAACCTGACTCGTGCTAAATTCGACGAGTTAACACATGACCTTGTTGAGATGACAGCAGAGCCTGTTAATAATGCTCTTAAGGATGCTGGACTTAACGCATCAGAATTATCTAAGGTATTACTTGTTGGTGGTTCTACAAGAATCCCAGCAGTTCAGGATAAGGTTAAAGCTCTTACAGGACATGAGCCAAGCAAATCACTTAACCCTGATGAATGTGTAGCACTTGGTGCTTCTATCCAGGGTGGTAAACTTGCTGGTGATGCGGGTGCAGGTGAAGTACTTCTTCTTGATGTAACTCCACTTACACTTTCTATTGAGACAATGGGTGGTGTAGCTACTCCATTAATCGAGAGAAATACAACAATCCCTGCTAAGAAGTCTCAGGTATTCTCTACAGCTGCTGATAATCAGACAGCCGTTGATATCAACGTTGTACAAGGTGAGAGAAAGTTTGCCAAGGATAACAAGTCACTTGGACAGTTTAGATTAGATGGAATCCCTCCAGCAATGAGAGGTGTGCCACAGATCGAAGTAACATTTGATATTGATGCTAATGGTATTGTAAATGTGTCTGCAAAAGATCTTGGTACTGGCAAAGAGCAACACATCACAATTACAGCTGGTTCTAATATGTCTGATGAAGATATCGAAGCAGCTATTAAAGAAGCTAAGGAATTCGAAGCTCAGGATAAGAAGAGAAAAGAAGCTATTGATACTAGAAATGATGCTGATGCATTCGCTTTCCAGACAAAGAAGGCAATGGATGAAGTAGGCGATAAGCTTGATGCGGCTGATAAAGAAGCAGTAGAAAAAGACCTTAAGTCACTACAGGATTTATTAGACCAGTACCAGACACCTGAGGAAATGACTGAAGCTCAGGTTGGAGAGATTAAAGCAGCACAAGAGAAATTACAAGAGTCTGCACAGAAAGTATTTGCTAAGATGTATGAAGGCGCTCAAGGAGCACAAGGTGCAGGCCCTGATATGGGACAGGCAGGTCCAGATATGGGACAACAAGCAGGTCCAGACATGGGACAGGCTACATCTGGAGCAGACGACGATGTAGTTGATGCTGACTTTAAGGAAGTATAGGAGTAGACGATGGCAGAATCAAAGAGGGACTATTACGAGGTCCTAGGAGTAAGTAAAAGCGCTAGTGAGAGCGAAATTAAATCTGCATATAGAAAGCTGGCTAAGAAGTATCATCCGGATGTAAATCCGGGTGATAAAGAAGCTGAGAAGAAATTCAAAGAAGCATCTGAGGCTTATGCTGTTCTATCTGATGCTGACAAGAAGGCACAGTATGATAAGTTTGGACACGCGGCATTTGATGGTTCCATGGGTGGTCCAAGTATGGACTTCTCTAGTATGGATTTCTCAGACATATTTGGCGACATATTCGGCGATATATTCGGAGGCTTTGGATTCGGTGGAGGAAGAAGCCGTTCTAATGGTCCAATGAAAGGCCAGAATATAAGAACTGCTATAACAATTACATTTGAAGAGGCAGCATTTGGATGCGAGAAAGAGATTGAGCTTGTATTAAAAGATCCTTGTAATACATGTAATGGAAGCGGCGCTAAGCCAGGTACTTCTAAGACTACATGTACAAAATGTAATGGTAAAGGTAAGGTTATGATGACGCAGCAGACACTCTTTGGAGTTATGCAAAATGTGTCTACTTGCCCTGATTGTAATGGTAGCGGTCAGATTATCAAAGAGAAATGTCCTGCATGTGCGGGAACAGGTTATGTGTCTTCTAAGAAGAGAATTCAGGTATCCATCCCGGCTGGTATTGACAATGGTCAAAGTGTAAGAATTAGAGATAAGGGTGAGCCTGGAATTAATGGAGGACCAAGAGGAGACTTACTTGTAGAAGTAAGAGTTAAGCCTCACCCAATATTCCAAAGACGCGATTATGACATCTTCTCTAATGCACCTATATCATTTGCACAGGCAACGCTTGGTGGAGAGGTTATGATTGATACGCTTGACGGCAAGGTAATATATGAGGTTAAACCTGGAACACAGACTGATACAAGAATCAGACTCAAGGGTAAAGGAATTCCTTCACTTCGTAATAAGGGAGTAAGAGGAGATCATTATGTGACATTAATTGTACAGACTCCAACAAGCCTAAGTGCCGAAGCAAAAGAACTTCTTCGTCAATTCGATGAGAAGACAGGTGATACATTAAAGCCTGGGGGGACGCAGGTAAAGCAAGAAAAGAAGAAAAAAGGCTTTATGGGTAAAATCAAAGATGTTGTTGATGATTTGTAAGAAGTTAAATACTGATATGTAAAGAAAGGCGATTGCTACATTAATAAAGTGGTAATCGCCAATTTTATTTTTTGTGGGAAAAATTTCACAACTATTACAATGAAATATGATAAAATATTAATAATAGTGTGAGTGAGGAGAGGCACCTATGGGGAAAAGATTATTTGACAAAAGTATAACAAAGAGAATAATTAGTCTAGTACTTTGTGCAACGCTTGTTGCATCTTCTTTCTTTGGAACAGCGCAGGCAAATAGCCAAGGCGTGTCAGGTACATATCAATATTCAGCTTTTGAAGGAAGTAACAAGCAATCCACAGATAGTTTTGAATATCATGATGAGTGCTTTCAAAGACCATCGTCTATGGGTTGTCGTCATTTGATTACCTTATCTGCGCAGGCAGCTATATCATCTCGAAGTAGATTCGGTGAGAAGGAAGATAAATACGAACAGGATACTTCGAATGGTGCGCAGAATGTCAAAGCTTTCCTAAGTAATATGGGCTTTGAAGATGTTGAAGCTAATGAGTGGTATTCCCATGAAATGCAGGAAGATTCTGTTGGAGTTTCGGTTGGACATAGAACTATTAATGCAAATGGCAAGACATATACTTTGCTTGCAATCATTCCTAGATCAGCAGGATATAGGCAGGAATGGGCAGGTGATATGAATGTTGAAAATGGTAATATTCATAAAGGTTTCAAAGAAGCAAGAGATGAAGCCTTAAGATTTACTAAACAGTATATTAATAATCATAATATAACAGGGAATCTGAAGGTGTGGATTGCCGGTCATAGTAGAGGAGGAGCTGTATCTAATGTCCTAGGTGGATTTTTTGCAGGTGGCGGAATTAGTTATTTTGGAGATGGTGTATCAATTACACCTGACGATGTGTATTGCTATACTTTTGCTACACCTAGAACTATTCGTCAAGACGCTTCTAATAATGATGTGCTTAGTGTAGATGGTGCCAGATCGGGAGTATACATTTATGATACGCCTGGAGGAGCATATCAATTTACTGGTGGTGGTATTATTGAACCAGTAGATGATATATTTGATGGAATTAGAAATTATCCATTTCCATACGACATTGTAACATATTTGCCTTTTGATCTATGGGGATATACTTATTATGGTGACATATGTGAATATGAAGGTGTCACTGAAGATATGATGAAAGAACAGTTAAAGGCATTAGATGAAAATGTCTATAATAATTATAATAAAGATTCATCACCTTCAGGATTTCATGAGAAAACAGTTAATATTGCTAACCTTTCCTTAGAAGATGAGCCACTTGGATTAAGTGGAGAAGATGGGATGATATACTTTATTCAAAACAGGTTGATACAAGGGATACAACACTTTGATACAATAGATAAGTATGTTGATGGTGACTATCAGGAAGCTTTATCTTCTTATTCTGCTGCATTCTTTATGATGCAACCAGTCTTTGATGAGATAGAGGGGGTAGAATCACTCATTGTGCAGCCAATGCTATTTAGCTATCTTGATTTTGCTGCTAATAAGCTAAAGGACGAAGGAAGAGCGCAAGATGAGATGGAAGGTGCGGCAATAGCACTGCTTGAGATAATTGAATTTGCAATCGATGATTATAGGGATATTGACTCATATAATGCGGACGACTTTGTGTTGGACCTTGCTAATTTTGTAAAAGAGAATAAGGATAAGGAAGCTGTAGCTAAGATTAAAGACGCTATAACTAAGGCTATACCACCTAGTTATGCTGGTACTGTTAAATCATTGCTTGGAAATTTCTATCATGATCCAACAGTAGATGTAGGCCAGCTTACATTAGGAGATGTTATTCTTGATTATATTATTGCATGTACAGATGGAGCTGCAGGAACTAAGGCTGCACAAACAGATGTAAAATATAATGACCCTAAAGAGGTTAGAAAATTTTTCTATACTGTTCTTTCTATGTTGGGATTTTTTAATGAAGATATTAATAAAATAAAAAATGCAGTAAATAATGGAAATGGACTTTTTAAAGATGTCTCTAAAGCTGTTCTAGAATTTATGATGAAATACAAAAACCCTGATACAGGAGGAACAGAGACATATACAACTTTAGCAGAAGCCGCTGATGGTGAATTTGCAGATGCACTTGAAGTAATTGATACAAAAGCAAATAATATAATTGATAGTAAGGGATTGTACAATCAGGAATTTAAAGATATGTTAAATGGACATATTGTTCAAGCAAAAAATGATATTTCAAAAATGCGAATTGTAATAATGGATGTATTATTTGATAATGATAGTACATTTGACACAGAATATAATATTAATAATCTTGCTACCCTTATTGGAAATATTAATAGAATTCCGTTTGCACATTATACTGAGCTTTGTATCGCTTATGCCAAGGCAGGAAATGCTTTAGACAAGGATGAAGATGTAGTAGTACTTGCACCAATTGCTAATTATCTAGTGTATAATGGACAAGCGCAAGACCTTGTTCTTCCAGGATATATCACTAATAGTGATGTGTATTATGCATTAAGTGATAGTGAGTATATAAAGCCTGATGATGATAAGTATTCACTTGAGATCCCTAAAGGAACAAATCCTGGAACTTATTATGTATGGTATAAGGGCGTAGGAGACGTTCATCATAAAGATACAAGTCCTGGCTATATAGCAGTTACAATTGCAGAATCTGGTGGACTTGTACCTAATGCTTATGGTAATAAAGTAGCTAATGTACCTAAGACAAAAGATATATTGAGAAGCGTTATATAAGACTAATAATTATTGCATATAATATAGGATATTATAATACAACCCCGCCGTGCTGGCGGGGTTATTTATATATTGTTATTATATATCTAATTTTTTAGGTTTAGAAGCTTCCTGTTGAATGACTTCCTGAACTTCCACCACCATATCCACCGCTAGAAGAATTGTTCTTAGGCTTGGCGGTTTTTGTGACGTTACTGTATAGGAATCTGTCGCTTTGTGATGTTATGTTAAGTGAACCTTCTCTTACGTAATCAGTGGCATCTGTTTTCATTGCAACGCTCTTAAGCTGTGCTTTAATTATTATACATATAAGTACTGCTAAGATAACACCAATTACAAGTGATATAATAATCCTTTTTACCCATGGAAATGCTGCTTTATTTCTTGAGCCGTCTTCATTAATGCTTACTGCCATATCAGAGGCTTTGTCTGCGTATTTTGTAAATGCTTTATAATAATTTCCATCTGTCAAATCACTTGTGACATATTCTCTTAATTCATCTTTTGCTTTGTCATTAAGATTTCTTTTGCTTCCAGGATTATATGTGCCAACATCAACTTTTCTTGATGAAATATCAACTGTTAATGTAATGCAGAAGTTTGATGGCGATTTGCCTTGTACATTTGTTCTGTAATAACTATCAGCATATGATTGAATTGCGCTTTCTGATAAACCCTGATTTGTTGTTAGAACAACAATGTTGCAATCACTATTAGAAGAAGACATATCCAGTGTCTCTAGTAACTGCTGAGGCTCGCTTCCTTTGAGTAGTCCGGCTTTATCATCTAATAACAGAGAACCACTTGTTGTACTAGCTGCTGCTTCAGGAGAATTAATGTTAGAAGCAGTTGTATTTGTTTTGCTTTCTGTGGCGCATACTGGAATCGAAAATGTAATAGTGAGTAATGCCACCATAGCAAGTATGATTGATTTTTTTATTGATTTTCTCATCTTAATATACACCTCCTTAATAGATTAAATACTGTAGTAGTAATGCAATGCCTGATAGACCCAGAGATAATAGTCCAAGTGTTGCCCAGAATTTTCCCCAGTCTGTAGGTAGATTACCTACGAATTTACCTGTCTGTCCATTCATGGCGAATAGATAGTGTTCATTCTTATAAGTGGTATTAAGAATCCATACAGGATACATAGCATAACTTGTCTTGCCATTATATGTTCGAATGTTACTATCCTCAACCTGAACAGTTGAATAACCTGTTACAGTTTTTTCAAATTCTTCTTCTGTTGAAGCCTTAACACGCTCGTTAGCTCTATTAATGCTTTGTTTATCATCAACATCATATCGATCTGCCAGATAGCCTGCCATATATGCAGTCTGGAATTCTTTGGCACCACCTACAAAGTCGAATGGTTCAATTGATTCCATAAGATCATCAGGCATTTGTGTTGAACCATCAACAGGTATTCTGTCGAAACCAAGCTTACCAGCGCGATATACACTATAATAACTTGTCTCTGTGTAATCATAGTTACTATCAGACCAGTGACGAACAGTAGTGGTTTTGTAATTAACCTGGCCGTCTACATCAGTATCGAATAGCCAGAAAGGTACGTAGATACCTTTTACTTCATCAATGTGATTCTGGTCTTTGAAGATCTTAGGCAGGAAGAATTTCTTAAGTAAATGATTATTAAGACCTTCCTTAGCAGCTTTTTTATCAAGTTTAAATGGGATAATATAATCTGGCTTTAGATCTCCGGCAAATGAACCTTTGATAACAACAGGGTTGTCGCAGTAAGGACAGCTTGTTGCACCGGTATTTTCATCACCAACAATTTCTCCACCACATGATTGACATACATATACCTTCATATGTTCTGTCTCTGCTTCGGACCATTTTTCACCGTCAGCACCATCCCACTTGAATTCGTCATCAGCCTTAACTTTGTTTAATTCTTCGTCTAAGGCTTTTAATTCCTCCATTTCGAATTCACAGTCGCAATAAGGGCATTTCATTTTCTGTATTCCTGAATCGAAATTCAATGCTCCACCACAATTGGGACATTTATATTCGTTTAAATCAGCCATATTTTTCTCCTTTCATGCAATTATTATGGTCTTGGTGAGCCACAGTTACTACAGAATTTTCCTGTGTTAGCTGTGCCACATTGGCATGTCCAAGAACCTTGTGCTTCAGGCTTCTTAGCACCACAGTTAGGACAGAAGTTGCCAGTTACTTGTGTGCCACATTGACAAGTCCATGCACCCTGTGGTTCAGGCTTCTTAGAACCGCAGTTAGGGCAGAAGTTACCTGTTACTTGAGTACCACAGTTACATGTCCAGGCATTTCCGGCTGGAGTTGCCTGTTGTTGCATCTGTTGTTGCTGCATTTGTTGATTTTGCTGATTCATAGCATATAGGTTGGCAGTATTAGCAGTATTCATCTGATTGGCATTCATTGCCATACCCATTCCTACAAATCCATTCATTGCACCACCTTCGTTAGAGGCAGCGGCTTTCATTGCATCTGCACCAGCTATGGCGCCAAGTCCTGCACCCATACCAGGATCAGAGAATGCACGAGAACGTTGTGCTTGCTTAATGTATTCTGCATCTTCATCTGGAAGTGATACTGAGCCAATTGCGATACTAATTATCTCAAGACCACGTTTCTCGAGCCAGTCATCTTTTAATGCAGTATTAACAGCATCTTTAAGTTCTTTGTTGTGAGATACGATTTGGTTAGGGCGAATTTCAAGGTTAGATAACTCGCCAAATGCAGGTTGAAGTGCATCAATGAATTCTGTCTTAAGTTGTGATTCGATTTCTTCGCGTCTATATTCTTCTGCAACATTTCCACATACGTTAGTATAGAAACGAATTGGATCTACAATTCTATATGAATATACACCAGAACATCTAACTGATGTATCAAGGTCTAGATTAACTTTAGAATCAAGTACTCTAAATGGAATTGGATTAGGTGTTCCAAATTTGTTGTCCATTAATTCCTTTGTGTTGAAATAATATACTCTTTGATCTTTGCCAGTATCTCCACCATATGTAAAACGTTTACCCATCACTCTAAATGTTTCTATAATACTGTCCCCTAAATCTCCTGAAAATATTGTTGGTTCAGTTGAGGAATCAAATGTAAATTCTCCAGGTTCTGCGCAAATTTCAACAACTTTGCCTTGCTCGACAATAATCATACATTGACCATCGGCTACAGCAATTCCAGAACCATTAGAAATAATATTGTCATTTCCTTTTGTGTTAGAAGAGCGTCCGGATGTTCTCTTTTGGCCCTTAACAACCATAACTTCCTTATCCATTGCATCACAATAGAAGAATTCTTTCCATTGATCTGCAAGTGTTCCACCGGCAGCGCCCATTGCAGCTTTAATTAATCCCATAATTTTTTCTCCTTTCGAACATAAAAATATAATAATAATTATAAGCTATTTAAGAGCCATTTTCTACACATTTTTATCTCACATATACTTAACATAATATGTTATAATAATACAGATTGTGTATAAATATATTTTTCAAGATAAGGAGATTGTTAGAATGAATAGAAGAGCGTTGTTCTTAATTATACTGTTACTTAGTATTTTATGTCTTACAGGTTGTATATTTGACTGGGGAAAAGACGATGAGAAGAATGAGAAAAAAAAAGAAACTGCTAATACTACAGCGGAAAACTCCTTCCCGATTGAAACGCCAACACCTGTTGTAGAAGAGCCTCAGCCCACAACAAATGGTCATACAATAGTAATTGATCCTGGCCATCAGACCAAGGATTCTTCAGAAACTGAACCTGTTGGACCAGGAGCAAGTGAAAGAAAGCGAAAAGATACAAGTGGAGCAACTGGCGTTGTTACAGGACTTAGAGAATATGAGTTGACATTGCAGGTATCTAACAAACTCAAAGAAGAATTAGAGAAGCGTGGATATAATGTTATTCTTACAAGAACAAAGAATGAAGGCGAGATAAGTTGTATAGAAAGAGCAGAGATTGCAAATAACGCAAATGCTGATGTGTTTATTAGAATACATGCTAATAGTGATGAAGATTCAAGCGTAAGTGGTGCAATGACAATTTGCCAGACATCTTCTAATCCCTATAATTCCAATATATATGCCGAGAGTAGGAGATTATCTGTAGATGTCCTTGATGAATATGTAAGTGCAACAGGCGCTAGAAGAGAACGGGTATGGGAGACTGATTCGATGACTGGTAATAATTGGAGTAAGGTTCCTGTTACATTAATTGAAATGGGGTATATGTCTAATCCTAATGAGGACAGACTTATGGCTAGCGATGAATATCAGGTAAAGATAATAAATGGAATTGCTAATGGAATAGATAGATTTATTTCAGGAAATTAAGATTAATTATGAATTATATTAAATACACTATTAATACGAGAACTACAGCTTGTGATGATATATGCTATGAACTTACCAATGTTGGCTTGACAGCATTAGAAATAGAAGATAATATTCCTGTTCATGATGAAATTCAGGGCATAGACTACGAAGAACTTCAACCTGATTTGTCGGAAGATAAGGGGCTTTGTAAGATTAAATTCTATCTAGAGAAAGAGGATGATACTCTTATTAATCAGATAAAGTCAATTCTAGAAGATATAGGAAGCTATTCTGATATTGGAGAGGGAACCATTAATAAAGAGGTTCTTGAAGACGAAGATTATCTTAATAAATGGAAAGAGTATTTTCATGCTTTTCAGGTGGGAGATTTATTAATAAGTCCTACCTGGGAACAAGTAGATACTCCCAAGGGAGTAGAGAAATGCATATCTATTGATCCTGGAATTACATTTGGCACAGGGGCTCATGAGACTACTAAGCTCTGCATAGAAGGATTGCAGAAAAATTTACATAGTGGAGATGAAGTATTAGACTTGGGATTTGGCAGTGGAATTTTGTCTATGGTTGCCCTTTTATATGGTGCTAGTCAGGTGTCGGGTACAGATATTGACCCTAATTGTGTGGATGCTGCTTATTCTAACTTCAAGGTCAATAATCTTGATACTAATAAAGCAACATTTTACATAGGGGACATAACAGAAGACAAAGAATTACAAGAAAAAGTGGGATATGGACGATATGATATAGTAGTTGCTAATATCCTGGCTGATATAATAATAGAGATGACATCTGTTATTTCTAAGGCAATTAAGAAGGGTGGCCTTCTTATCTCTTCTGGAATAATTGATTTTAAAGAAGAAGAAGTTAAAGCTTCTTTGCAAAATGTTGGCTTCAAGGTTCTTGAAATTAATCATCTGGGAGAATGGGTTAATTTTACGGCAATAAAAGAATGAGAATGGAACAAAGGTGCATTGTATGCAACAAATATTTATAAATAATAGTCAGATTGACGAGAATACAATTAGTGTTGAAGGTGATGATGCAAAGCATCTTATTAAAGCATGTAGAATCAAGCCTGGTGAAAAGGTAAGAGTCAGTACAAGCTCTGAAGAAAACTACATATGTGAAGTAAGTGAGATAGTTGATAATAAGCTGTATCTTTCCATTCTTGAAAATGTAAATACAACGGAGCTTCCTTGTAATATCAAACTGTTTCAGGCATTACCTAAGGGCGATAGAATGGAGACAATTATTGAGAAATGCACTGAGCTTGGTGTATCTGAAATTGTCCCCGTTGAAATGAAGTATTGTGTAGTAAAACTAGATGATAAGAAAAAGATTAAAAGAACTGGAAGATACAGAAGTATCGCAAATTCAGCAGCAAAGCAATCTAAGAGATCTGTTATACCAACTGTAAGTAATGTTATGAGCTTTGCAGAAGCTATAGAATATGCAAAAGGTTCTGATATAATAATTGTTCCCTATGAGAACAAAAATGGTATGGAAGCAACAACTGATGCATTGAATAAGTTAAATGATAATCATACTATTTCAATATTTATCGGTCCGGAAGGTGGATTCGATTCTGGTGAAATTGAAGCGTTAGAAAAGTTGGATAATAGTGAGATTATTTCACTAGGAAAGCGAATCCTTCGAACCGACACAGCAGCCATCACAACAGTGGCAATGGTTATGTTGGAGGTTGAGCGTGCAGGTCATTAGCATAATCTACTATAAATATATATAAAAGGACATGACAAATTATGGTATGTTATTTTGATAATTCAGCAACAACAAAATGTGCACCATCAGTCATTGAGAAGATGAATAATGTAATGAATGAACATTACGGCAACCCTTCTTCTCTTCACAATATTGGTTTCGATGGTGAGAAAATCCTTAGTGAAGCAAGACAGATTATTGCAAAATCTCTTAAGGCGAATGAGAAAGAAATAGTATTTACGTCAGGTGGAACAGAGTCTAATAATATGGCCTTAATTGGTTGCGCAATGGCTAACAAACGTGCAGGTAGACATATTATTACGTCTTCTATTGAACATGCTTCTGTTAATGAACCCCTTAAGCAACTAGTAGAAGAGGGCTTTGAGATTACACATTTACCATGTGATAGTAATGGAATAGTGTCCTTAAGTAAACTTGAAGAGAGTATAAGGGATGATACTGTTCTCGTGTCAATTATGCATGTTAATAATGAGATTGGAGCTGTCCAGCCAATTGAAGATATTGGACACATTATTAAGAAACATAATTCTAACTGCCTGTTTCATGTTGATGCTATTCAATCCTTTGGCAAATATAATATCAATCCAAAAAGGATGAATATTGATTTGCTGTCTGTTAGTGGACATAAGATTCATGGTCCTAAGGGCAGTGGATTCTTGTATGTAAAGCAGGGCATTAAGATTAGGCCTATTATATATGGCGGTGGACAGGAGAGAGGTCTTCGTTCTGGTACTGAAAATGTGTATTCCCAGAGTGGACTTGGAGAAGCTGTATCTCTAATGTGTGATAACATGGAAGATAATGTGTCACAATTAAGAAAGCTAAAAGAACATTTCGTAGATAGAGTTTCGAAAATGGATTTTGCAACTATTAATGGAAAGACTGATGACTCTAGCGCCCCTAATATTGTAAGTGTAAGTATTAAAAATGTTCGTGCTGAGGTTGTACTTCACAGTCTTGAAGATAAAGAAATCTATGTATCTGCAGGTTCAGCATGTTCATCGAACAAACCTGCTATCAGCAGAACTTTGCAGGCAATAAGTATTCCTAAGGAAATGCTTGATAAGACAGTTCGTTTTAGTTTTAGCATTTACAATACTATTGAACAAGTTGATTATGCATGTGATGTTATTGAAGACATTATTCCTAAGCTTATGAAATACACTAGGAAGTAGGATACTATACTATTAGATAATTGTTAAGTATGAAAAGTGTACTAAGAAACGATTATCTGACAGTGCTTATATATTAGATTAAGAAGGAGAATATTATGTTAACAAGTGCATTTGTAATAAAATATGCAGAGATTGGAATAAAGGGTAAGAACAGATATGTGTTCGAGGATGCATTAGTTCGCCGAATCAAGGAATCTCTTGCAAATGTGGATGGAGATTTCCAGGTCTATAAAGAACAGGGTAGAGTATTTATTACTGTTGATGGCGAGTACGATTATGATGAAGCTATTAACCGATTAACTAAAGTATTTGGAATCACAGGTATCTGTCCTGCTGTAATAACAGAAGATGAAGGTTTTGAAAAGCTTGCAGAGCAAATCATAGATTATATTGATAAAGAATATGATGATAAGAATTTTACTTTCAAGGTAAAAGCCAGAAGAGCAAGAAAGGATTATCCTATTGATTCTATGGAGATTAATGCATCTCTTGGTGAGAAACTTCTAGATGCATTTCCTGACTTAAAGGTAGATGTACATAATCCAGATGTGATGATTCATGTAGAAATCAGAGAAAGCATTAATTTCTATTGCAAGGAAATTGAAGGTCCAATGGGAATGCCTGTTGGAACTGCAGGTAAGGCAATGCTTCTATTATCTGGAGGAATTGATTCGCCTGTTGCAGGATATATGATTGCAAAAAGGGGTGTAGAACTTGAAGCAACTTATTTTCATGCCCCTCCTTATACTTCTGAACGTGCAAAGCAGAAGGTTATTGATCTTGCAAAATATGTGGCAAGATATGCAGGACCAATAAAGCTTAACATTGTTAATTTTACAGACATTCAGCTTGCGATTTATGAGAAATGTCCTCATGATGAATTAACAATTATTATGAGACGATATATGATGAAGATTGCGGAGCATTTTGCCATTTTGGATAATTGCCTTGGTCTTATTACAGGTGAAAGTATAGGACAAGTTGCATCCCAGACAATGCAGTCTCTTTATACAACTAACGAAGTGTGCACACTTCCTGTTTACAGACCTCTTATTGGCTTTGATAAGCAGGAGATTATTAAAGTGTCAGAGAAGATAGACACATATGAGACTTCAATTCAGCCATATGAAGATTGCTGTACAATATTCGTGGCAAAGCATCCTGTAACAAAGCCAAAACTTGAGAGAATTAAGAAGTCGGAGACGAGACTAGAGGATGTTATAGATGAACTCTTAGAAGAAGCATATAATACCACTGAAGTAATTGTTGTGGATGGTAACTAGTGTGATTATAATTAGAGCATTTACACAAAAAAAGCACGAGCCAAGCTCGTGCTACTTATATTATATTTTGATTAGATTGTGTATGGCTCTAATGCTTGAAGAATCGCATCCACATCTTTTTCTGAATGAATTGCAAGTTCAATTGGTTTAGATAAATCTAATGAGAAGATACCCATAATTGACTTTGCATCAATAACATATCTTCCAGATACAAGGTCGAAATCTGTATCAAAAGTTGCAATTGTATTAACAAAGGACTTTACTTTGTCAATTGAATTAAGAGAAATTTGTATTTTAGTCATTTCTAAAACCTCCCACATTTTATTATTATATTATATATAGATATCCTAAATGTTATTTGCATAAAAGTCAATAATTAACTAATAAGTAAGGAGAAAATCCCTTAAATGAAAAGAGCGGCATATCACAATCTTGGATGTAAAGTAAATTCATATGAGTTAGAAGCAGTAATTGATTTGCTTAAAAAAGACAATTACAAGATTGTTGGATTTGATGAATTTGCAGATGTATATATTGTTAATACCTGTTCCGTAACGAACATTGCAGATAGAAAATCACGACAGATGATTAACAGAGCAAGAAAGAGAAACCCTGAGGCTGTTGTTGTTGCAATGGGCTGTTTTGTACAAAGCATATCTGATGAAGAAAGAAATAAGATTAATGCAGATATTGTAATTGGCAATAACAGAAAGCAGAATATAATAGAGGATATTAATCAGTATTTCTTAGATAAGGCTTCTACAAATGATGAAAGAAAACTAATTGACTTAGAAGATATTAATGATGGGAAAAAGGATTATGAGAATCTCATTCTTGATAGTGTTCCTAGTCATACAAGAGCATTTATCAAGATTCAAGATGGTTGTAACGAATTCTGTAGTTATTGCATAATACCTTACGCAAGAGGAAGAGTTCGTTCGAGAAACTTTGATGATGTAATAAATGAGATATCATTATTAGCAAGTAAAGGTTGCAAAGAGTTTGTGCTAACAGGTATCCATGTATCTTCCTATTGTGATGAGACAAGTGGTGGTAAGTTGTATCTTATAGATCTAATTGAAAGAATTAATACTATACATGGAGTTGAGAGAATAAGGCTTAGTTCCTTAGAGCCAAGAATTATTACAAGGGATTTTCTTAAACGCCTTAGCAGAGTAGATAAGATATGTCCACATTTTCATCTGTCCTTACAAAGTGGAAGTGATAGCGTCCTTAAGAGAATGAATAGAAAATATACAACAGAAGAATACTATAACAGTTGCATACTCCTAAGGGAGTATTTTAATGAGCCTGCTATAACTACAGATGTAATTGTAGGATTTCCTGGAGAAACAGAAGAGGAATTCGAAGAAACTTTATATTTCCTTTCTAAAGTACATTTCTTCGAGATGCATGTATTCAAATACAGCAGAAGAAAAGGAACAAGAGCAGACAGAATGGATAATCAGATTGATGAGACTATTAAGAGTGATAGAAGTAACAAGTTGTTAGAACTTGATAAAGAAATGTCTGATGATTATAGGAAAATGTATATTGGTAAGACCATAGAAGCCTTAATGGAAGAAAAGGTAGTTGTTGATAATATCGAGTATTATCAAGGATATACGAAAGAATATGTAAGGGTATTAGTTAGAAGCGATGAAGAATTGTCTAATACATTTATTAAGGGAGTTGGCTCTAAAGTATATAATAATTACCTCTTGGTTGAAAAAATATCTTAATTGATATAAAATAAACAATAAGATAGTCGGTTTTTATGTAAAGGATGAAGGAAATATGCAAGATTTAGGAAACACTCAATTTTTTAGAATTAAAAATGAGCCTCAGGTATCAGTTAAGGATATTATAAAAGATGTATATGAGGCATTATCTGAGAAAGGCTATAATCCAGTTAATCAGATAGTTGGATATATTATGTCAGGTGATCCAACTTTTATAACAAGTCATAAAAATGCAAGAAGTCTTATTATGAAAGTGGAGAAGGACGAATTAGTTGAAGAGCTTCTTAGAGAATATATTAATTCAGAGGCTTGGAATCAATAATGAAAGAAAATAAACGTTATCTTGGATTAGATTTCGGTTCTAAGACGGTAGGGGTTGCTATTAGTGACCCTTTACTTATGAGTGCACAAGGTCTTGAGATTATTAAGAGAGAGCGTGAAAGTAAGATTCGAAAGACCTTAGGAAGAATAGATGAACTCATTAATCAATATGACGTTGATGAAATAGTGTTAGGACTTCCTATGAATATGGATGGTTCTGAGGGTGAGCGTTGCCAAAAGACAAGAGAGTTCGGCACTAAGTTAGAGAATAGAACAGGACTTAAAGTTAATTATTTTGATGAGAGATTATCTAGTTTTGAAGCCCATGAAATTCTTGATGAGTGTGGTATAAAGTCTGTTAATCATAAAGAATATGTAGATGAAGTTGCAGCAATGGTTATATTACAGGGATTTCTAGATGAACTAGACAAATCGTAACATTTGCAGTTTGGAGAAAACATGTCAGAACAGAATAAAAAGTTAGAAAGAATATCCTTCTTTGATGTAGATAATAACGAAGAAGTTGAATTATACGTTATTGAAGAGACAACTTTAAAAGAGAATAGATATCTTCTTGTTGCAGAAGATGACTCTGATGAATCAGAAGCTTACATTTTCAAAGAGATAAATGAAGATGATAAAGATATTACATTTGTTCCAGTAGAAGAGGACGATGAATATGAAGCCTTAATAAAGGTTTTTGGGGAGCTAGTAGAAGATACGGATTTGATATGACAAAGAATGGAGGTTAAAATTGTCAGAAAACAAAAAACTTAAAATAATACCTTTGGGAGGTTTAGAGGCAATCGGAATGAATATTACTGTGTTCGAATACGGGGACAGTATTATTGTTGTTGATTGTGGACTTGCTTTTCCAGAGACAGATATGTTAGGAGTAGATCTTGTTATTCCGGATATTACTTATCTAAAGGATAATGAAGACAAGATTAAAGGTTTCTTTATAACTCACGGACATGAAGATCATATCGGCGCGATACCATATGTTTTCAAAGAAATCAATGCTCCAATTTATGCGACAAAGCTAACAATAGGTCTAATTGATAATAAACTACATGAACACGGCCTTGGTTCTTCTGTGAAGCGTAAAGTTGTAAAGTATGGTAATCAGATTAATCTTGGTGATTTTCGTGTTGAATTTATTAAGACTAATCATAGTATTCAGGATGCAGCTGCATTTGCGATTTATTCGCCTGCAGGTGTTGTAGTGCATACTGGAGACTTTAAGGTTGATTATACACCAGTGTTTGGTGATGCCATAGATCTTACCAGATTTGCAGAGCTTGGCAAGAAAGGTGTTCTTGCAATGATGGCAGATAGTACTAATGCAGAGAGACCGGGATTTACGCCATCGGAGAAGACTGTTGGTAAGACCTTTGACGAACTTTTTGAGAACCATAAATCAACAAGAATTATTATTGCGACTTTTGCATCAAATGTTGATAGAGTGCAACAGATTATTAATTCAGCTCACAAATATGGAAGAAAAGTTGTTGTGGAAGGTCGTAGTATGGTAAATATCATAGCAACA
The DNA here is from genome assembly GCA_015057165.1 of Lachnospiraceae bacterium. Classification (GTDB taxonomy): domain Bacteria; phylum Bacillota; class Clostridia; order Lachnospirales; family Lachnospiraceae; genus RUG191. The sequence goes on from SVEY01000019.1 coordinate 30,615, forward strand.
GCTTCTGAACTTGGATATCTAAAAGTGCCTGAATATACCCTTGTAGATATAGATCAATTAAAGAATTATTCTGATGAACAGACTTGTCTTATTACAACAGGAAGTCAGGGAGAATCCATGGCTGCACTTTCCCGTATGGCTAATGGTACCCATAGAAAAGTGACAATTAAGCCTAATGATACAATCATTTTCTCATCACATCCAATTCCAGGAAATGAGAAGGCTGTGTCAAAGGTAATTAATGAACTAGAAAGACGTGGTGCTGAGGTTGTAATCCAGGATGCCCATGTATCAGGTCATGCCTGTCAGGAAGAACTTAAGCTAATATATTCTCTTGTTAATCCAAAGTATGTTATTCCTGTTCATGGAGAATACAAACATCTTAAAGCCCATGCCCGCATAGCGTCTAATCTTGGATATAGTTCTGATGATATATTTATTCTATCCTCAGGGGATGTGTTGGAGCTTGATGAAGAAGAGGCGAAGGTTGTTGATCATGTTCATACCGGTTCAATCATGGTTGATGGACTAGGTGTAGGTGATGTTGGTAATATTGTACTTCGTGATAGACAGCATCTTGCAGAAGACGGAATAATTATTGTTGTAATGACATTAGAAGGCGGTAGTGGACAGGTTCTTGCAGGTCCAGATATTGTATCCCGTGGTTTTGTATATGTAAAAGGTGCAGAGGACCTTATGGAAGAAGCAAGACATGTACTTAATGATACAATGGATAAATGTATGGATAAAAACATTACTGACTGGGGTAAGATTAAAAGTGAGATAAGAGATTCTCTTGGGGATTTCGTATGGAAAGAAACTAAGAGACGTCCAATGATAATGCCTATAATTATGGAAATTTAATTATGATTGACAGTGAAAGACTAAGCATATATTTAAATTCTATAGAGAGAGATAATACTAAATTACTTAATCTTATTGAGAAGGAAGCTATTGCCTCATATGTACCAATTATAAGAAAAGATATGCAATATCTTCTTAGAACTCTTCTTACAATGAATAGACCTAAGAAAATACTTGAGGTTGGGACAGCTATAGGTTTTTCTGCAATTCTTATGGGTGAGTTTACAGATAATGATTGTACAATTACTACCATAGAGAACTATGATAAGAGAATCCCTATAGCCAGAGAGAATATTAAGAGAGCTGGTATGGAAGACAGGATTACTCTTATAGAAGGCGATGCACAGGATGTATTGAAAGAAATTGATGATACATTTGATTTCGTATTTATGGATGCGGCAAAGGGGCAATATATTAACTTCTTGCCTGATATTAAGAGATTGACTGAGTCTGGGGCTGTTATTGTTACAGATAATGTATTGCAAGACGGGGATATTCTGGAATCACATTTTATTGTAGATAGAAGAAACAGGACTATTCATAAGAGAATAAGAGATTATCTGTATGAATTGTGTCAGGATGAAAGATATGATACGACCATTCTCTCAGTTGGAGATGGTGTCGCATTAACTGTAGTAAGATAGATTGGAGATAATAATGAGGCGTGTAGAATTACTTGTGCCTGCTAGTTCACTAGAAGTATTAAAAGAAGCAGTTATATTTGGCGCTGATGCAGTATATATTGGCGGGGATGTATATGGACTTAGAGCTAAAGCTAAGAATTTCTCATCAGATGATATGAGAAAGGGCGTGGAATTTGCCCATGAAAGAAATGTTAAAGTCTATGTTACTGCTAATATTCTTGCCCATAATGAAGATTTGCCACTTGCATATGAGTATTTCGAAGAATTAAAAGATATAGGTGTTGATGCCCTTATAATATCAGATCCAGGGGTTTTTTCTATTGCCAAAGAGGTATGGCCTGAGGTTGAGATACATATTAGTACACAGGCTAATAATACTAATTATGGGACATATAATTTCTGGCATAAATTAGGTGCAAAGCGCGTAGTTTCTGCTAGAGAATTATCTATGGATGAAATTAAGGAATTGAGAAGTAATATTCCTGATGATTTAGAGATTGAAACATTTATTCATGGTGCAATGTGCATCTCATATTCTGGAAGGTGTCTTCTTAGTAATTATTTTACAGGAAGAGATGCAAACCATGGAGAATGCACACATCCTTGTAGATGGAAATACCATGTTATGGAAGAACAGAGACCGGGAGAGTATTTGCCTGTATATGAAAATGAGAGGGGCACGTATATATTTAACTCTAAAGATCTGTGTATGATTGAACATATTCCAGAATTAATTGATGCAGGAATTGATAGTTTCAAGATTGAAGGAAGAATGAAGACGGCGTTATATGTCGCAACTGTAGCAAGAACTTATCGTAAAGCTATTGATGATTATCTAGAAGATCCTAAGCTGTATGAGAAGAATATGCCTTGGTATCTGGATCAAATCTCTAATTGTACATATCGTCAGTTTACAACAGGTTTCTTCTTCGGAAAGCCTACTCATGAGAGCCAGATATATGACAATAATACATATATTCGAGAATATACGTATCTTGGAATTGTAGGTGATTGTAAGGATGGCTTATATAGAATAGAACAAAGAAATAAATTCTCAGTTGGTGAAACTATAGAAGTTATGAAACCAAATGGTGACAATATAGAAGTAAAGGTAAAGAGGATAGTTAATGAGAAGGGGGCAGAGGTTGAAAGTGCACCCCATCCTAAGGAAGTTCTTTGGATTGACCTTGGAATGAAGCTTGATAAATATGATATCTTAAGAAGAAGGGAAGACTAGCTATGGCAAAATACGTTGCATATGTTGGGAGTTATACGAATAACAATAGTAAAGGGATTCAGATCTATGATGCAGATGTAGATGAGTGTGTATTTACATACAAAGGAGAAGTGGACGTTCACAATCCTTCTTACCTTATTGCGTCAGCTGATAAGAAATTCTTATATTCAATTGTTGATGAAGGTGTTGCTTCATTTCGTATAGAGGAAGATGGCGACTTGACTCACATTAATACTCAGTGGATTGGCGGAATGAGGGGCTGTTATCTGGCCGTTGATTCTAAGAATAGATATCTCTTCGTTGGTGGATATCACGATGGCAGAGTTACTATGATGAATCTGTTAGAGGATGGAAGTGTAGGTGAAATAGCCTGTGGTCTGTTTCATGAAGGCCTTGGTATAAGTTCTGTTGAGACAAGACTAGAACCTAAGATTACATGTGTGGAATTATCACCTGATGAGAAATATCTATACACTGTAGATTATGGAATTGATCAGGTAGTAGTATATGAGATTGATTATGACAGGGGTGACCTGAAGGAAGCTAATATCATCAGATGTCCATTTGGTACATTGCCTAGGATGGTTCGTATATCTAAAGACAATAAGTTCCTTTACCTGTTATCAGAGAAACGAAACAAGATAGTTGTATATAGCATTGAGGAAAATGCCGGCAAGATAGAATTCGATGAGATACAAGCTGTGTCCGTTATTAAGGACACATATATGACTGCAGCAGCTGCTACCCTTGAGATAAGTAGAGACGAGGAATATATATTTGCGTCTGTTGATGCAGTTAATAGTTTGGCTTGCTTGAAGAGAAGCGTTAGGACAGGAATGCTGGAATTCCAATTTGATATAAGAGTATCTGGAGATTATCCTAAGTATATTAATATTATGCCTGACAGGAAGCATATTGTTTCTCTTAATCATGATTCTAATGAGATGCGAGCATTTGAAGTGAATTATGAATGGAAATATGCTCTTATGAGAAAGCCACCTGTTAAAGTTCATCAACCTAATTGCATGAAGATAGTTAAGATACAGAAATAGACGACGCCGGTAAGAAATATCAGGTGTAAAATGCTTAAGAAAGATTAGTGTGACATGAGAAATAATTCATTTGGAAATAATTTTACAATTACATCATGGGGAGAATCACATGGTAAAGCACTGGGTGTTGTTATTGATGGATGCCCGGCAGGACTATCCCTTAGAGAAGAAGATATACAGGTATTTCTAGATAGAAGAAAGCCAGGGCAGTCTAAGTTCGCTACACCTAGACAAGAAGGTGATAAGGCGATTATTCTTAGTGGAATTATGGGGGATGTTACTACTGGTTGTCCTATTTCTATTATGGTAGAAAATGATAATCAGAGGTCTAGAGATTATTCTAATATTGCAAATGTGTATAGACCAGGTCATGCTGATTACACTTATGAAGAGAAGTTTGGAATCAGGGATTATCGCGGTGGCGGTAGAAGTTCTGGTAGAGAAACTATTGCAAGAGTTGCAGGAGGAGCTGTTGCAAGTAAGATTCTTAAAGAACTTGGAATTACATTTTCATGCTATACAAGATCCATTGGTAAGTATAATATAGCAGATCCTGAAGATATCTATCTTGATGAAATTAATAATCCGTTATATATGCCTAATGAGAGAGTTGCTTTTCAGGCAATGGAATATATTGAGGAATGTATGAAGAGTAATGATTCTGTTGGAGGAATTGTGGAATGTGTTATTCATAATGTTCCTGTAGGAATTGGAGAACCTGCCTTTAATAAATTAGATGCATGTCTTGCTAAGGCAATGCTTTCAATAGGAGCTGTAAAGGGCTTTGAAATGGGTGATGGATTCAAAGCCACAACAAGTAATGGAAGTACTAATAATGATGAGATGTCTTATAGAAATGGAGTGATATTCCATTCTAATCATGCAGGCGGTGTACTTGGTGGTATTAGTAATGGACAGGATATTTTATTTAGAGTTGCAATCAAACCAACTCCATCAATAAGCCAGTCGCAGCATACAATTGATAGTTTTAATGATGAGATAGATATTAATATTACAGGAAGACATGATCCTGTTATTGTACCAAGAGCTGTAGTTGTTGTAGAAAGTATGGCGGCAATTACGCTACTTGATTTGATGATGGATAATATGACATCGAAGATAGATTATATGAAGGAAATATATAAGTAATGTATAAGATTATTAATAAAGATGGCAAAGCAAAGAGGGCTGTACTATCAACTGTTCATGGTGATATACAGACCCCTGTTTTTATGAATGTAGGTACGTCAGCAGCTATTAAAGGCGCTGTATCAACACAGGACTTACAAGAGATTAAGACACAGGTACAGCTTTCTAATACATATCATCTTCATGTTCGTCCCGGGGATGAATTAATTAAAGAATTTGGCGGACTTCACAAGTTCATGGTATGGGACAAACCTATTCTTACTGACTCTGGTGGATTTCAGGTGTTTTCACTAGCGAAGCTTCGTAAGATTAAGGAAGAAGGAGTTACATTTAACTCTCACATTGATGGAAGAAAGCTATTCATGGGGCCGGAAGAAAGTATGACCATTCAGTCTAATCTTGGTTCTACAATCGCAATGGCATTTGACGAATGTCCAAGTAGTAAGGCGTCAAGAGAGTATGTTGAGGAATCTGTTGCAAGAACTACGAGATGGCTTAAGAGATGCCAGGATACTATGAAAATGCTTAATGATAAGGAAGATACTATCAATAAGAATCAACTGCTATTCGGCATTAATCAGGGTGCTATATTCGAGGATATTAGAATCGAGCATGCCAAAGAGATAGCTTCTATGAATCTTGATGGTTATGCAATCGGTGGTCTTGCTGTTGGTGAGACACATGAGGAAATGTATAGAATCCTTGATGTAACGATTCCACATTTACCAGAAGATAAGCCTACATATCTAATGGGAGTAGGAACTCCTAACAATATCTTAGAAGCTGTGGAGAGAGGCGTTGATTTCTTTGATTGCGTCTACCCAAGTAGAAATGCAAGGCATGGTCAACTCTATACCAATCTTGGCAAGGTTAATATTAGAAATGAGAAATACAAGCTGGACCCTAGACCTATAGAGGAAGGATGCAATTGCCCTGCCTGCAGGAATTATTCAAGAGCATATATAAGGCATCTTGTTATGAGTAAGGAGATGCTTGGAATGCGACTATGCGTGCTGCATAATTTGTACTTCTATAATACTATGATGGAAGAAATTAGAGAAGCTATAGAAGATAACAGATTTGCAGAATACAAGAAGAACAAGTCAGAACATTTAGACGATATATTATAATAAATGTCGCTTTTTTGTATTCAATGTGTATATATAAGTGTAGGATAAAATGATAATAGTGATAAATATTATTATCAAAATGTATTAACTAGACAGGAGGTAATGACTATGAGAAAAGAATTATTAAAGGGATTAACTGATGAGCAAATAAAAAAAGTTGAAGAATGTAAGAATTCTGATGAGATATTAGCGCTTGCCAAGGAAGAAGGAGTAGTGCTAAACGATGAGCAGCTTGAGGCAGTATCAGGTGGCGGATGCTTTGGAGGTGGTGATTATACTTGCCCAAAATGTGGTGCAACTGGTGATGATGTTGTCTATACCCCAAGCAGTCACTATCATGACCATTGCTACTGTGAAAAATGTAAGCATAGGTGGAGTGTATAATAAGGTAAGAAAGCAGGAGCCTTTTGCCATATAATCACAAATACTTAAAATAACCAATTTTTACTTGATATATATTACGATATTATGTAAAATGATGAATGGTATTTTAAGAAATAGGAGGATTATCTAATGGATTTTGGTTTATTATTAGATGCAACAGCTCAATCAGGCTTTGCTGGTTTCTTTGGTAAATATGGAATGATCATTATGATCGTTGGTTTATTTGTACTTATGTATTTCTTCATGATTCGTCCATCTAATAAGGAGAATCAGAGAAAGAATGCTATGCTTTCTAACATGGCAGTAGGAGATACAGTACTTACTTCAAGCGGATTCTATGGTGTTATTATTGACATAGGTGAAGAAGTTGTTATCGTTGAATTTGGTAGCAATAAGAACTGTCGTATTCCTATGCAGAAGTCTGCCATTACTAGTGTAGAGAAGCCAGAAGATGCAGAAGCTAATGCTAAGGCTGCACAAGAGCGTAAGGAAGCTCAGGCTGCTAAAGAAGAAGCTAAGCGTAAGAAGAAAGAAGAACGTGAGGCTAAGAAGGCTAATAAGAATAAGTAATTATTAGTTTAGAAGATTATAAAGGCTTTGCCTTAAGTTGCCAGTTAATATTTTTCTGGTGATTTTGAGGCGAAGTTTTTTTATTACATTGTTTAGGTGTGTTATGCTAGAGAAGATTTTTAAATTACAAAAGAATAAGACTAATGTTAAAACTGAATTAGTGGCAGGCCTTACAACTTTTGTTACTATGGCATATATTCTTGCTGTTAATCCTACTATATTAAGTGAAACAGGAATGAATCCAGATGCTGTGTTTGTTGCTACGGCTTTAGCAGCAGGTGTAAGTACTATTCTTATGTCATTAATTGCTAATCTTCCATTTGCTTTAGCTCCAGGGTTAGGACTTAATGCTTATATAACCTATGAGGTCTGTGGTGCTATGGGGATTCCCTGGCAGGTGGCATTAGTTGCTGTATTAATAGAAGCAGCAGTTTTTCTCGTATTGACACTTACGAATGTTACAACATTTTTGTTTGAAGCTATTCCTAAGGATCTTGTCAAGGGACTTACTGTTGGAATTGGGCTTTTTATTGCATTTATAGGATTTCAGAAGGGTAAGGTTGTTGTTGCATCAGAGGATACATTAGTCAAAATCGTTGATTTTAATGATAATTTCTATACTGATGGTATATCAGCCCTACTGTGTCTTGTTGGAGTAATTGTAATTGGCATATTCTATACCAGAAAAGTAAGAGGTTCTATACTTATTGGTGTAGGAGTCTCCTGGGGACTTGGAATGTTGGCGCAGGTGGCAGGCCTTTATAAAGTTGGTGAAGGATATCCATCTGTAATACCTACAAAGTTTATTTTTGATGATTTTGCCAGCTTTACTGATTCTTTTGGTGCTTGTTTTGATGTAGGCTTATCTAATATTAGTATTATAGATATTGTTTCAATTGTATTCTCGTTATTATTTGTTGACTTATTCAATGTAATGGGATCCCTTCTTGGATGTACTGCGAACACATCAATGCTTGATGAAAATGGCAAGCTTCCTGCAATGAAGAGGGCACTTGTTGCTGATTCTCTTGGAAATGCTTTTGGGGCAATATGTGGAACTTCAACAACAACAGTCTATGTGGAGAGCTCTGCTGGTATAAATGAAGGTGGAAGAACAGGTCTTTCTACATGTGTTACAGGACTTTTGTTTCTTGTGTCATTAGTTATTGGACCAATTTTTATTGCAATACCGGGATTTGCTGTTGCTCCAGCTTTGATATTTGTGGGATTTCTAATGGCTATGAATGTAGTTGATATTGACTTTAAGAATCCTTCAGAATCAATGCCAGCATATCTTTGTTTCATTTGTATGCCAGTTCTATATAGCATATCAGATGGAATTGGTGTAGGTGTAGTATCATACGTTGTAATTAACCTTATTGCAGGAAAGTATAAGAAGATTAAGCCGCTTATGTATATTTTAGCAGGAATATTTGTACTTAAGTTTGCTTTGTTTTGATTAATAGTCTTTGCGTTGTATTCATAAATTAGCAAATCCTATAAACTATCTCTTTCTCAACTGAGTAAACTCAATGTTTCGAAAGAGATGTTTATAGTATAAGAAATATACAAAGCTGAAGTAATCAGGAGATGTGCCTCGCCAACACATTGAGCGTAGCTCAGTTTGGAGAGGTGCATGCTCCTGATTAC
>SVEY01000019.1:39394-56906 GCA_015057165.1 Lachnospiraceae bacterium
GCTGAAGTAATCAGGAGATGTGCCTCGCCAACACATTGAGCGTAGCTCAGTTTGGAGAGGTGCATGCTCCTGATTACGAGGCTAGATATACACTATATCGGAAAGGAGTAAAGCATGTATGCAATTATAACTGGTGCGTCCTCAGGAATAGGGAAAGAGATGGCAAGATGTTTGCTGTCAAGACTTGATATTGTACTTGTAGCTAGAAGTGAGGACAAGCTTAAGAAATTAGAAAAGGAATATAATAAACTTTCAAAAAGGCACAGATATAATCATAAAGTTGAGTATTTCGTATGTGATGTCTCTAATGTTGATGAGTGCAAGGCGTTATATGAGAAATATAAATCAAAAGATATACAGGTATTAATTAATGGTGCCGGCTTCGGAGCATTAGGAGAATTTGATTCTATAAGTCTTGATAGAGAAATTAGTATGGTCAATACTAATGTTATGGGTGCTCATGTATTAACAAAGCTTTTCCTTAAGGATATGCTTAAGAGAAATAGAGGATATATACTTAATATTGCAAGCTCCGCAGGTTATATGCCTGGATCTCCATATATGGCAACATATTATGCTAGTAAAGCATATATACTTAATTTGACAAGAGCAATTGCAAGAGAAAAAAGTGTTATGGAATCCAATGTCTATGTTGGCGCATTGTGCCCTGGCCCTGTACCTACAGGCTTCAATGAAGCAGCAGGCATAACAGAACAGGCAAAAGGAATGAGCCCTAGAAAAGTTGCTAAGTATGCAATTCATAAGATGTATAATGAACATGAGATAATACTTCCTGGAATTGCTGCTAAGTTAACATATGTTCTAAGGAAGTTCTCTCCAGACGAATTGTTATTGAATTTTGCTGGCAAATGGCAGGAAGAAAAGATGTGTCCGTTTTAATGTACATATCCTCCTGTATACTTACATTAACAACTTGAGTATACAGGAGGATTTTGTTATGGAGAATTTTATTTTTGAAAAGAATAAGGGAGGCATTACAAAGCAGGATATATTATATAGCGGTCTTTATGCATTTCTAATTGCAATTTTAATAGTTTTTGGATATGTGCTGCTCTTTTCTGTAGAATTAGCCTTTTGTAGTATGACAAGACTGGTTGTTTCATTTTTTATTATACTAATTGTATCATGGGTTATTCTTTTAGTTAGAAAATGTTGATTTTTCTAGTGACTTCTCATATAATCTATATGTAGTAATATTTTGCAGAAATTGTGATGCAAATATACTAATTGTTGATATGTAATATTAGGAATTGAGGTGCATTTATGAGAAGACATGTTAAACTAATAGCTACTATTTCGTGCTTGGTTTTTTTGATGTCATCATTAACAGTGTTGGCAGCCGGAACATCTTCGGTATCAGTGTCAACCAATAGTCCGGGAGTTGGGGATACATTTACAGTAACAGCCACAGCAACAGAGTCTGGTAAGATGTCAGTCAAATATAACCAAGATGTATTATCTGTTGTTAACTGTGACGTAAGTGGTTATTCTCAAAGCGCTGGAGAAGTAGATTTTAGTGGTAAAAGAGGTACAATTACTTTTAAAGCAAATGCGGCAGGTAATTCTGCAATATCAGTTAGCTCTGATAAAGCAAGCGGTTCCTCAATGGTAATAACTGTTGGTGGGGCAGCTGCAGGTGCTGCATCAGAAGACTTTGAATATAATGGAGTAAAATATACTGTCTCTGAGAAGTTTGCAGCAGAAGAAGTCCCTGGTGGATTTGCAGTTACAGAAATTGCTATTAATGGCAAGAATCTCAAAGGTGTCAGCAATGGCCAAATGACCCTTGTATATCTTAAGCCAGTAGATAATGTGGCAGGTCAAGGAACATTTTACATATATGACGCTGCAACTAATTCAGTGAAAGAATACTTCTTTATTGGAAGGCCAGATTATTATGTTATTCCTGGAAAACCTTCAGAATTATTAAGTGATCAATTAAAAAGTGGAACACTTGATGTTGACGGAAGACAAGTAGAGATATATTCGTTAGATGGTGTAGAAGGGTTTGTGTATGTATATGGTACAAGTTCTACTAATGTAACAGGCTGGTTCCAGTATGATACTACTGAGAAAACTGTTCAGAGAGTAAACGAAGCATTAATTAATAATAATTCTTCAAGTAATGCGTCTGAGAATGAAGAGAGCTTATTAGATAAGGTTAAAGCAATTAATATCAGATATATTATAGCGGGAGTAATATTCTTAGCAATTGTTATCATTGCTGTTATTATCAATATTGTTCTTAAGAAAAAGGATGATAAAGCAGATCTTATTGATGGCGACGAAGAAGTGCCTGTAGAAGAGGACGATACAGAAAGTGACTTAGAACCTCTTGATAAACAGTCAAAGAAAGAAGAAAAGAAGAGAAGAAAAGAAGAAAAGAAGAGAGAGAAAGAAGAGAGAAAAGCTGCAAAGAAAGAAGAACGTCGTCGAAGAAAAGAAGAATATTTTGATGATGAAGAAGAAGATATATATGACGAATATGACGACTTCGATATTGATAAAAGCATAGATGATCTCACAGTTTCAGATGAACCTAAGGTGGCAAAGGAAGCTGAAAAGGAGATAGTTAAGCCAGATGATAAGCAAGCTGAGTCTGAAACTCTAAAGACAGAAGACGTGCCAGAGAAGTCTGAAGCTAAGACAGAGAAGACGAAAGCCAAGACAGAGAAGACGGAAGATATACCAAAGAAAACTAATAATCAGTTAGAAGATAATAGTGATGATTTTGCTTTCTGGGAAGACGAGAAAGATATTAAGAAAGAACTTAAGAAGCGCAAGAAAGAAAGCAAGAAAAAGAAGAATGTCTTTGGTGATGATGAACTTGATCTTCATGATGAAATAAATTCAAGAATAGATAAGTCAAATGATTTAAAGAAATCTGATGCTAAATCAGGTGGTTCAGATATAATAGATTTTAATGATTTTTAATGTAATAAGGGAGTTTACAAATGGATTTTACGCCCCAGGGAAAAAAGGCAATGGAGGCCGCTAAGCGCTTTTCCAAGAAAATGCAACATAATTATGTTGGAACTGAGCATTTACTATATGGATTAACTAAAGCGAAGGACGGACTTGCTGCGCTTGTTCTTGAGAATAATGGAATAATTGATGAGAATATTGTTAAGCTTATTGAGGAACTGATTACTCCAGAGTCAGGAGTAATACTCCAGAGTAAGAATGGGAATACCCCTAAGCTTGATGCAATAATTGATATTGCAGAGGCTGATGCTAAGAAATGCAATAATAATCATATTGGTACAGAGCATCTTCTAATGGCTATAATTAAAGAAAGCGATTGCGCCGGAGCAAGACTTATTACTTCTCTTAATGTAGACATCAGGAAAGTTGCCAATGATGTTATGAATGCAATGGGACCTGAAGCGGCAGCCTATAGAGAAGCTTCAAGATCGTTACAGAAGAAGCAAAAGAATACTTTGGATAAATATGCCAGAGATCTTACTAAGCTTGCTTCTTCAGGTAAGCTTGATCCGGTTATTGGAAGAGAAACAGAGATTAAGAGACTTGTTCAGATAATTAGCAGACGTAATAAAAATAACCCTTGTCTTATTGGTGAGCCGGGTGTTGGTAAGACTGCAATAGTTGAGGGACTTGCACAAAGAATTGTGACAGGTACTGTTCCTGATTCTATCAAAGATAAGAGAGTATGTTCGCTTGATCTATCTAGTATGGTTGCCGGTTCAAAATACAGAGGTGAGTTCGAAGAACGTATTAAGAAAGTTATAGAAGAAGTAGCTCTTGCTGGCAATATTATTCTTTTTATTGATGAAATGCACACTCTTATTGGAGCAGGTGGCGCAGAAGGCGCACTTGATGCATCTAATATTCTTAAGCCGGCAATGGCAAGAGGAGAGATTCAGGTAATAGGTGCAACAACTATTGATGAGTATCGTAAGCATATTGAGAAGGATGCTGCATTAGAACGTAGATTTCAGCCAATAATGGTTGAAGAGCCATCTATTGAAGAGACCCTTGATATTATTAAGGGTATTGCTCATCTCTATGAGGAGCATCACAATGTTATATATACAAGTGATGCCTTAGAAGCATGTGTGGAATTATCTGAGAAGTATGTAAGTGACAGATTTCTTCCAGATAAGGCTATAGATTTGCTTGATGAGTCAGGTTCTAAAATAAGACTTAATATAGTGAAATCTCCTGAGAAGGTATATGATCTTGAGATTAAGATGAAGGATTACGAAGAAAAACTTGAAGAAGCACTTTCTAATAATGATCTTGAGATGGCATCTGAGATTAAGAAGAAGAGAGATGCAGCCAAAGAGAAGCTTAACAAATTCAGAAAGAAATATTCAAGAGACAGTAAGAGGAAGAAGATAGAGGTTACAGCAGAAGATATTGCTGTTGTTGTATCAGAGTGGACTAAGATTCCTGTTTCTCGTCTCAATGAATCTGAGACTACAAGACTTAAGAATCTTGAGAAAACCCTTCACAAGAGAGTTATTGGACAGGAAGAAGCTGTTAGTGCTGTATCACGTGCAGTTAGACGTGGTAGAGTAGGGCTTAAGTCTAATAATAGACCTATTGGTTCATTTTTATTCCTTGGGCCAACAGGTGTTGGTAAGACGGAAGTCTCTAAAGCTCTTGCTGAAGCAGTCTTTGGAAAAGAAGATGCAATGATTCGTGTTGATATGACTGAATATATGGAGAAGCATAGTGTGTCAAAGCTTATTGGTTCGCCACCTGGATATGTTGGATATGATGAAGGTGGACAGCTTAGTGAGAAAGTAAGAAGACATCCTTATAGTGTGCTTTTATTTGATGAAATAGAAAAAGCCCATCCTGATGTATTCAATATACTTCTTCAGGTATTAGATGATGGTCGTATTACTGATTCTCAAGGTCGTAAAGTTGACTTTAAGAATACAATAATCATAATGACAAGTAATGCAGGTGCTCAATCAATTATAGAACCTAAGAAATTAGGATTTGCTTCAGGCAATGATGAGAAAGCAGATTATAATCATATGAAAGATTCTGTTATGGAGGAAGTCAGACGTATATTTAAGCCAGAATTCCTAAACAGAATTGATGAGACACTTGTATTCAGAGCACTTAATAAGCAGGATATGAAGAAGATTGTATCAATAATGATGTCTGAACTTGTAACTCGAGCAGAGGAACAGATGGGAATTACCCTTGTAATAAAGGATTCTCTCAAGAGCTATATTGTGGATAGTGCTTATGATCCAAAGTATGGTGCCAGACCTCTTCGTAGGAAAATTCAGAGAGATGTTGAAGACTTACTTGCAGAGGAGATAATTACAAGCAAGTATAAAAAGGGTGATACAATATCTATATCTGCAAAAAGAGGTAAGATAGTGTTTGAGAAGAAGTGATATATATGTTATTATAGGTACACATTAAGAGATTGCTAATAGATTTGGAGGAGAAATAAGATGCCTGTTGTAAGCGAATTAATTCGTAGTGAGTCAGATAAGACATTAAGCTTTGGAGATTATACACTTGATACGAAATCAAAACTTGATAATTTCGATTTTCAAGGAGATTTGTATAAAGTTAAGACTTTCAAAGAAGTAACGAAGTTAGAAAGAAATGGAATGTTTGTATATGAATCAATTCCAGGAACTGCAGTAGAACATTTTGCAGCTACTGAAACGGAAGTTGAATTCAAGGTTGAAGGCGATAATGATGCTCAGATTACATTAGAGCTTGAACCTGAGACAGAATATGATATTTTCGTTAATGGTAATGATTCGGGATCCATGAAGACTAATCTTGGAGGAAAGTTAAGCTTAAGTGTAGAACTTGATCCTCAAGTTGAAGTTAGTGTAAAAGTTGTTAAGAAATAAAGAGAAACCCTACTTTAGAAAGTAGGGTTTTTTGATAGTTTTATTATTGAAAATATTTACTAAAGGAGAAGATATGGCTAAAGGTAAAGTTAATGTATTCTTTTGCCAGGAATGTGGATATGAATCATCTAAGTGGGCTGGTCAATGTCCGGCCTGTAAGGCATGGAATTCCTTTGTGGAAGAGAGAGTTGACAAGAAGTCTTCTAAGACCATTAAGGAAATAAAAGATGTTAAGACATATAAGATATCTGAGATAGAGGATGAGAAAGAAGTCAGAATATCTACTGGTATTTCTGAATTTGACAGAGTTCTTGGTGGAGGTATTGTAAAGGGTTCACTTGTGCTTGTAGGTGGTGATCCTGGAATTGGTAAATCAACCTTGCTCTTGCAAATGTGTCATAAGCTTTCTACAACTGAGAATACTATATTATATGTGTCTGGAGAAGAGTCTCTGGCGCAGATTAAACTTAGAGCTAATAGAATAGGCAAATTCGGTGATAAGTTGTCACTACTTAGTGAAACTAATCTTACTTTAATTAAAGGTGTACTTGAAAAAGCTAAGCCAGATATTGTAATCATTGATTCCATTCAGACAATGTATAACGAAGATGTGTCGTCAGCACCTGGAAGTGTATCCCAGGTAAGAGAAACAACTAATGTGTTAATGCAGATTGCTAAAGGGCTTGGGATTACGATTTTCGTTGTGGGACATGTGACTAAGGAAGGTACTGTTGCGGGACCTAGAGTTCTAGAACATATGGTAGATACTGTTCTATATATTGAGGGCGATAGATTTGCTTCATATAGAGTGCTAAGAGGGGTTAAGAATCGTTTCGGATCTACTAACGAAATTGGTGTATTCGAGATGCATCAAAATGGACTAAAGGAAGTACTTAATCCTTCTGAATATATGCTTTCTGGAAAAGCGAAGAATTCAAGTGGTTCAGTGGTATTATGTGTGGTAGAAGGAACAAGACCTATGCTCCTTGAGATACAGGCCCTTGTAACAAGAAGTAATTTCGGAATGCCAAGACGTACTTCTGTAGGAGTAGATTATAACAGGGTTAACCTCCTTATGGCAGTATTGGAAAAGCGATTGGGGCTACCCCTAGGGGAGTATGATGCTTATGTTAACATAACTGGTGGCATAAGAATAAGTGAGCCTTCCATTGATCTTGGAATTGTAATTGCTCTTGAATCTAGTTTTCGAAATGTGGCAATAGATGATAAACTTATATGCTTTGGCGAAGTGGGACTTAGCGGCGAAGTAAGATCTGTGAGCATGGTTGACAAGAGAGTTCTTGAAGCAAAGAAATTAGGCTTTGAAAAGTGTATTATACCAGAAGTATCATTAAAGGAAGTGAAAGACATAGAAGGCATAGAGATAATAGGTGTCAAAAATCTGTCTGAACTATCGAAAACTCTATATAAATAAATATAATTGTGATATAATTATCAAAATAGGGTAAACGTATTTCTATACATAAGATATAGTGTTTAGGAGGGAACTTTATGAAGAAAGCACATAAAAGAATAGTCGCAATTATTATTGTGGCAGCTCTTGTTATTACCGGTATAGGTACAATGGTAGGTGTTGTACTTGCTGATAACGAGAAAGAAGTGCATTTGGCCTTAACAAGTGATATGCATTCTAACGTTAATAGCTATGTTACACCTTATCATGGACAGAAAGGAACTAGCATAGGTGGATTTGCCAGAGTTTCATCAATTATCAATGAACAGAGACAGAAGTATCCAGACCTTCTATATATTGATGGCGGTGACTTCTCTATGGGAACATTATTCCATACCTTATACGAGACAGATGCTGTTGAGCTGCGTTTACTAGGTGCCATGGGATGTGATGTTACTACATGGGGTAATCATGAATATAATTTTGGCTCAGAAGGTGTAAGAAATATGCTTAATGCGGCCATGAATTCTGGCGACAGATTACCACAGATGGTGGAGTGTAATATTGATTGGTCTAATCCTGGTGATGAACAGGCAACCAAAGATGTATATGATAAATATGGTATCAAGAAATATACTATGATTAACAAGGGTGGAGTAAATATTGCTGTTATCGGTGTATTTGGTGATAATGCCCTTGCTTGCGAGCCTACATGTACAATTAATTATTTAACAGGCGAGAAGAGAATTCAGGCTGTCAAAGATACAGTTGCTGAGATTAAGAAGAACGAGAACGCTGACATGATTGTTGTTACATCTCATTGTGGTCTTGATGGTGATATAGAGAAGGGTAAGACTGAAGATCAGGAACTTGCTAAGGCTGTTCCAGAGATCGACTTTATTCTAGCTGGACATTCACATACAGAGCTTCAAGAACCTCTTAAGATAGGTAATACATATATTGGAGCTGTTGGTGAATATACACAGACTGTTGGATTATGTGATTTGAAACAGAAGTCTGACGGACGTTGGGAGATGGAAAATTATAAATTGGTTCCAACACTGGAAAATGTTCCTTCAGACCCTGTAATTCAAGCTAAGATTGATCAATTTGCAACTAAGATTGATACAGAATATCTATCAAAATTTGGTCTGACAAAAGATCAGGTACTAGCTTATTCTGATTTCGATTTCTGTAGTGAAGATTCGCTTGAGGAAGATCATACAGGTCAAAACCTTGGTGATTTAATGTCAGATGCATATTTATATGCAGCAAGAAAGGTTGAGCCTAATACTCAATTTGATATGGGAGTTGTACCAAGCGGTACTATTAGAGGTACATATAGCAAGGGTAATATAACAACTTCAGATGTATTTAATTCATTCTCTCTTGGTATTGGACCAGATAAGATTCCTGGTTATCCACTTATTAAGATTTACTTAAATGGTGCTGAGATGAAGACTGCAGCAGAGATTGATGCATCTATCTCTGATCTATTCCCGGGCACAAGATTATATATGAGTGGAGAAGAATTTACATTTAACCCTAACAGACTTCTACTTAACAAGGTTACAGATGTCAAATATGTAGATCAAAATGGTAACAAATCTGATTTCCAAGATGATAAATTATACTGCGTAGTAGCAGATCTTTATTCAGGTCAGATGCTTGGCTCTGTAACAGATGCTTCATATGGACTACTTAAGCTTGTTCCAAAGGATGAGAATGGTAATGAGATTACTGATTTCAACAAAGCAATAATCTATGACGAGAATGGTAGAGAAGTTAAGGCATGGGATGCAATTGCACAATACATGCAATCATTTGACAAAAACCCTCAGGGTGTAAGTCAGGTACCAGAGAAGTATAGAGAAGCACAAGATCGTAAGGTTAATGATGATGACTCAAGTATAGGAGCAGTTATATCTAGTCCTAACTGGTTTACATGGATTGTTGTTGGTGTAGCAGTTGTAATAATTGCCATTGTTGTTCTTCTAATAATTCTTATAGTTTATATTATCAAAAGGATATATTATGGTAAGAACTATAAGAGAATAAAAGAAGCTAAGAAAGAACGAAAGAAAGATATAAAGGCAGCTAAGAAGGCAGCCAGAAAATAATATTTATAATTGAATATAATTACGTGAAAAATGCAATTCCTTAGTACAGGGATTGCATTTTTTCTATGTCATCATTTGCTTCAAGGGTATAACAATGGTTGGTTGTAGAGTATTTAAGTTCCACATTGCCGATGATGTCACGATAGTTAGAGAGAAATGCTTTAAGGTCATTGATGTCTCTTGTGATTGTTCTTGTGGATACATGGTTCTCATTGGCAAGCGACTTAACCGACAATGGTTCACCCTTCAAAGCTTTATATAAAAGGTATAGAAGTCTATCTGATTTTGAATTCTTATATTCATTGTTATTCATACATAGTCCCCTTATCATTATGACTAACTACTATTTTAAGAAACAAATAGGACATAATATGTCAGAGTAAAAAAAACTTCGAAAGATTTTTTAATAAGACATACTTTGTCGGGGGAGTTGAGTATTATTGTTGTAGAAAGTATGTAATATACATTTCAAAATCAATAATATGTGTGAGGAGGCAATGAAAATGAAGTCATTAAACGTGTTGGATATTATCAGAAAGGTGCTATCGGTACTGTCGGTATTGTGTCTGTTTTTGCCCTGGATAGTTGTAAAGGGCAGTGCAAAAGCATTAGGCGTCTCTGCATCTGCAAGCGACTCGGTAATGGGACTTAATCTGGTTGCATCAGCCATTGTTCCTGTTGTTCTTGTGGTGGCGATTTTCTTAGGATCCCGGAATGAGAAGTGGAACGCGATATATCTGTATGCCCCTATTGTAGGAGTTGTACTTACGATTCTGCTTGGAATATTCTATCGACCCGGAGGATTCAAATCATCCTCTAAGGTTGTGTCGGCGTCTGTTGATTATGTATGGGGTATAGGCCTATGGCTTACTCTTCTTGATTTTGTAGCAATATTTGTAATTACCCTGATTCTGAGGCTTAAGATATCCAAGGAATCTCTCAAAGAAGACGGTATCAAGGGCGTTGCAGAAAAGTCTGTTAATGAGCTTAAGAATTCTATACCTAATATGCCATCTACAGGAGCTATTATGGACAAAATACCTATTGATAGCATTAAGGAGATGAAGGACAAGGCTACACCTAAGCCTAAGAAAGTAGCTAATAGTGTGAGTGATTCTTCGCCTGCAAAACAGACATATCTTGATATGAAGGATAAACTGGATGAAGCGCTTAAGTCAGATATTATTACAGAAGAAGAGTATAAGAAGAAGCTGCAAAGCGCCAAGGTAAGATTTGTTAGAGAGGATACAATAGAGAGAATAGAGCTTCAATACGAGCTGGATATTATCTCAGCCGAAGAAAAAGAAGCGAAGCTGGCAAAATTAGTTAAGTAAAGGAGTAATAATTATGAAGAATAATTCTAAGACAGTTAATATAATCCTGGCAGTAGTACTGGCAATTATTGTTATAGGCGGAGCACTATATTATTTTCTTGTTGTTAATAAGAGTAATAATAGTAGTGAGCCGGAGGCTAATACGACAGCAAATGCAACTGTAGATAACGCTAACGCAACGGTGGCTAATACACAGACCCAGCCTCAAGTACAACCACAAGAACCTCCTAAGCCGGAATATGAGACGATATTAAGTGAAGTATATAAGGATAACGGCAATAGATTCGAGGCTAGATATCCTGGTTCATATAGCTTTGTAGAGGATGATGCAGTTCGTGTTCAGTTCAGGGGAACAGACGGAACAAGTATATACTTTATGTGTGATATCAATAGCGAAAAGAAGAATCCGGAAGATTTTCTTAAGGAATATATGGATAGTCCTATTATGACTACCAGTGATGTAAGTATTAACG
Source organism: Lachnospiraceae bacterium (assembly GCA_015057165.1). Classification (GTDB taxonomy): domain Bacteria; phylum Bacillota; class Clostridia; order Lachnospirales; family Lachnospiraceae; genus RUG191. Next base: position 50,612 of record SVEY01000019.1, read on the forward strand.
GAGATTCCATATCATTTATTGCTTCAAGGGCCAATGGACAGAGTAGCTTCAATTATTATATCGTAAGAAATGATATGGTCTACGGATACAGGCTGTCTTATGACGCTAACCAGGATTACACCGCACTTCTTAATGCGATGAAGCAGTGCGCACAGGATGGAAAACTGATTGTTGTGAAGTAGTAAAAAAACGGAAAGTAAAGAGCATATAGGAAACTATACCGAAACTATATCGCGAAAAATAGTTTCTTCTTGCAGAAAAGGGGGAGGGTAGTATATACTTTTTGTATGTTGATAAAGCCACATAAGTGATTAGTTTGACAAAAATCTTACATAGACATATGTGTGTCCCTTTGTTTTGATATTCTATAAGTGTAGCTTGCGATGTTCTATATAAATAGAACAATTGCCGGGTAAATATTAATTAACAGGAGGACATGTATTATGAGTATGTTAACATTAAAATTAGGTGAGATATCAGCGAATATTGCCAGCCGAAGATTAGAGGAGGCTGAGAAGAAGTATAGGCTTGAGAAATTATTAATGACAGATGAGGAACGAGCTGAAGCTGAGAGGCGTGATAAAAAAGCACATGACGAGGTATGGGCTAGAATTGAGAGAGGAAAAGCCTTAACAAAAGCCATAGTTAACGGTGAAGATTTAGATGAATTTTTCGAAGATTACGAACATGGAACACTTACCATGACTGAGGAAGAGATAAGAGAGCATGAAAGATTAGAGAGTGAAGATGAAGATGACGATGATATTGATTAGTAAGTGAGGTCTATATGGGACAGAACAAGGAGAGAATACTTGAGATATTCTTCAGACTAATGATGGGAGAGGGAATCTCAATAGCGGAAGTTGCTAATGAATATAACGTATCAACTAAAAGCATATCAAGAGACTTAAGTGAGATTAAGAGCTTTACTTTCGAACACAGACAAATGTTGTCTAACGCCGAGGTGAAGTACCACGCTGATGTGAAGAAGCATTTTCTGGAGTTAGAACATTTCCTTAAGCCTGACGAACTGTTCGCTTTAATTAAGATTATCATAGGAAGCAGGTCTCTATCCAAGACCGAGACAGTAGAGATAATATCCAAGCTTAAGAATTATGTCTCCAAGCAGGATAGAGACGTGCTTGATGAATTAATATCAAGTGAGATATACAGCTTCAACGAGATTAATCACGATTGTAAGAGTGTTACGGACAATCTGTGGAAGCTCACTGATTGTATTAAGAACCACAGAGAGATAACGGTTGAATATTACAAGATGAGTAGGGAGAGAGTTGAACGAAGGATACGACCTCTTGCTATTACATTTACAGATTATTACTTCTATCTTATATGCTTTCAGCTAATGGATGATGATAGTTGGGAAATCAGATACTATCGAGTTGACAGAATAGTACGAATAATCGTACACCGGACGCATTTTCGCGTAAGCAAAACTGACGAAGTAAACGAAGGGGATCTGATGAATAAGATTCAGTATATGCAGCCGGGAAATGTGAAGCATATACGATTTGCATTCAACGGGCCTTCCGTACAGGCAGTACTAGATCGGATTCCAACCGCCAAGCTACTGGAGAAAAAAGACGGCGAATACATAATCGAAGCAGAAGTAATAGGCCCCGGCATCAAGATGTTCTTACTAAGCCAAGGGGCTTGGGTTCGTCCCCTCGCCCCTAAGGACTTTGTGGATGATATGCGTACAGAAGTTGAGAAGATGAGGGAAAGGTATGGGTGAGAAATGTCATATGGAAACATCTTTTATTAATGGCATTAAAAATGGATATGGAATTGAACCTGAGGAGAATGTATTTGCTGGAATATGGAGTGAATATGAACGTGTTATTATTGAAAGTTTGATATCTTCTTTTGGTCTTGATTCATTAATTAAAGATCAACATGGTGGTGATGTCGACACCATACATAATGTTCGTGAAGTGGGCAAAGATCCACTGATGAATTATAAAAATGAGCAGAATAGAATGGATTATGAAAATCGGGGAAAATATGATACGGTAGCTTACCATTCTGATTCTGCATTTACGAGAACAAAAAGTTCAGCAAGAAAAGAATTTGATGAAAACGGAACTACTGTTCCAGACGCATATGTATCTGGAAATGATTTAATTCCGAGAAATAATAAGACAATTCCTAGAGAAGCTCAAGGACAACTAGACCATGTAATATCGGCAAAAGAGATTCACGATGACCGAGGGCGAGTGCTTGCAGAGCTAAATGGAGTTGAACTTGCAAATAATCCAGGAAACTTGAGGTTTACAAATGCGTGTCTTAATTTAAACAAAAGTGATATGACAGCAGATGAGTACATTGCGTGGTGTGAGAATAATCCTGATAAAGTAAACTGGGGTGGAGGAAAAGGAGAGCCTTTACCTGAAGAAGTAAAAGAAAATCTTCGTAAAGAGTATAATCGAGCAAAAAAGGAATACGATACAAAGCTAGCAAGGACTTATTATACTAGTTCAAAATTTATGAAGGATACTGCGACAGCCGCTACAAAAAGAGGTCTGCAGATGGGTGTTAGACAAGTTGTGGGGTTTGTTTTTGCTGAGGTATGGTTTGTAACAAAAGAGGAAATGCAAACAATTCCCTCACATAGTGATATGAAATTGATGCTTGAGACTGTAGGAAGAGGAATAAAAAAAGGATTCAAAAGTGCAGTGAGTAAGTATAAGGTACTTTTAGAAAAGTTTAAAGATGGAGCTATCTCAGGAGCACTTTCGAGTTTAACTACCACAATTTGTAACATATTCTTTACTACAGCAAAAAATTTAGTTCGTTGTATAAGGCAGATATATGCCTCCATTGTTGAAGCAGGGAAAATACTATTGTTTAATCCTGAAAATTTAATGTTTGGAGATAGAATAAAAGCTGCTTCGATTGTTATTGCGACAGGAGCAAGTATTCTTGTTGGAACATTTGTGGGTGAAGCCATAGAGAAGACACCTATTGGTGTTATTCCTGTTATAGGAGAAATTATAAAAACATTTACATCGTGTTTAGTTAGTGGACTACTATCGTGCACACTCTTGGTTTTTCTCGATAGAAGTAAATTCATGAATAGTTTGATATCGGAGCTTAATAAGATTCCATCGGAGGTGAATAATTATGCTGAAATAGCAGATGTGATGGAGAGTCTTGCTGCAAAGCTTGAAAATTTAGATATTGAAAAATTTATAGCAGATACTTCACAGTACAGAAACATTGCAAATCAAATTAATAGTTGTGAAGATGAAGATGCATTGAATAATTGTCTAAAATCAGCATATAAGTCATTTGATATAAGAATTCCATGGGAAGGAGATTTTGATACTTTTATGGGAAATAGATCAAATAGGTTGGTGTTTGAATGATGTATATTTGTAGTCAGTGCGGGGCATGTTGTAAACATCTTGAACAATCAGAAATTTATAAGGAATTAGATCGTGGAGATGGTACTTGTATATATCTTGCCGATAATAAGTGTTCGATATATGATGAAAGACCCTTAGTATGTAGGGTGGATGATTGCTATTATATTTTTTTCAAGGATCAAATGACTTTGGAAGAATATTATAGATTAAATTATGAAGCATGTGATTTATTAAAAAAGAAGGAGGGATAAGTATGCCATTACCATTAATTATTGGTGGAATTGCTGCTGTTGCTGGAATTGCAGGAATAGGTTCTGGTATTCATGGTGGAGTGAAAATGAAAGAAGCTAATGATACTATGAAACTTGCTAAGCGAAAGCAGGAAGAAGCATTGAATCGGTTTAAAGAGAAAAACGATGAATGCACTCAAGTTATGGATGAACTTGGGGAAAAAGAATTAGAAATTTTATCAACGTTTGAAGATTTTTCTAATTTGATAGAAAAAATTCAGGGAAGACCTGATTTCAAAAAGTATTCAAAAGATGGAGTAGACCTTCCTGAATATGAAGCGGAGGAACTTAAGAAAGTTTCTACAGGTGCTGGTATTTTGCTAGGCGGTGTAGGTGGCGCTGCAGCTGGGACAGCAGGAGGATTTGCTGCAGCTGGTGTTACAACTTCGGCTGTAATGGCTCTTGGAACAGCATCTACTGGAACCGCTATTTCGACATTAAGTGGGGTGGCTCTTACAAATGCTACACTTGCAGCTCTTGGCGGTGGCGCAACTGCAGTTGGCGGAGGTGGTATGGCACTTGGATCAGTTGTTCTAGGAGGGGCAACTTTGGGCGTTGGACTGTTAGTTGGAGGTGTCATATTTAATATAACAGGAAGTAAGCTGTCGGATAAGGCTGATGAAGCTTATAGTCAGGCTACGAGAACAGAAAATGAAGTCGATAAAGTCTGTAAGTATTTAGAGGAATTAATTGATGCATCAAATTCATTTTTTGACATATTAGAAAAAGTTGATAAGCAATATCGTAAACGACTGAATATTTTAGACAATATTATCAATTTTTCTGAGAAAACGAATTGGAACGATTTTACTGATAAAGAAAAGAAAATGACTGAGAATCTAGTGCTTTTAGTAGGATTGTTGTATAAAATGTGTAAAGTGAATTTAGTTATTAAAACTGAAGATGACGATGAATTGAATGAAGTTAATGTAAAAGATACAAAGAAAGTGATCAAAGAGGCAGAAATGGTTTTAAGTGACGTTGAGAGTGTAGCATAAAAGGAGGAATATAATATGTTTTTAAATCGACTAACGTTAGCTGAAAAAGAAGCATTTGTTAGCTTGGCTGTTCACGCAGCTAATGCAAATGGAATTGCTGAAGATAAAGAATATGAGATAATAGAAGAGTATTGTAAAGAGATGGGTATATCTTTCTTTGATGCAAAAAATGTTATTGACATGGATAGAATTATAAATGTTTTTAAAGATGCCGAAGAAATGCATAAAAAGATAGCACTTTTAGAAACGCTTGGATTGCTATATGCTGATGGGTCATATGATGATAAAGAAAAAAAGTTTGTCACTGATTATGCAAATAGAATTGGTTTAAATGACTCTGATGTAGAGATTCAAGATGGATTAATTAATAGATATTTAGATTTGATTAAGGAAATGTGTGAGACACTTCAGTAATAAGCATATAGTATATTTTATTTGTAAGGAAGAAAACGCTTATTGACATTAATGTTAATAAGCGTTATTTTATATTTACTTCATGCAAGAATAGTCAAGATTCTTTGGAGAGGTTCTTTTATTGAGCCAATTTATCAATTGTCACAAAAGTGATGTATGTATTTATAGCGAATAATTCTTGCAAAAACCAATTTTTATATTTACAGCGAGATGAAATTGTTTGACTGCTTTATTAATAAAGAAAATAAAAAAGCATGTTAGAACTTTTCTGTAAGGTGTATAATATAAATACAGGAATGAATAAGGAGCTTTTGAAATGATGTAAGTGACTTGCTGATTCCATGGTATATGTTTTTATAAAAAGGGTAGGATAGTATTATGTGTAAGAGAAGTGAATTAGATGATATTATCAAAATAGTCGTAGATATATACCGAAAAACATACGGAGAGGATATTGTTGAGATAATACTTTACGGCTCATATGCGAGAGGTGAAGAACAAAATGATTCTGATATCGATATAGTAGCAATAGTTAATGGAGAAAGAAAGCTGTTACAAGATGCATTAGTCGAAGTATGGAATCAAGTTGATGATGTATCAATCGACTATGAAACTATTATCTCTCCAACTGTTATTCCTTATCAAGAATATATGAAGTGGAAAGAAGATATTCCTTATTATCACAATATTGATAAGGAGGGGATAAGAGTTGCCTAGTAATGAAAATCGTATTGAATTAATGAAATATCGAATCGAGAGTGCAAAATCGAGACTAAGAGCTGCCAAAGTATTATTTGAGGCTGAAGAATATAAAGATTCAATTAATAGATCGTATTATGCTATGTTTACAGCAGTTAGAGGATTATTAGCTTTAGATGCAAAAGATTTTTCAAAACATGCTGGTGTTATTGCATATTTTCAGAGAGAGTATATTAAAACTGGGAAAATTGATAAAAAGTATTCTAAATATGTGACTAATGCATTTCAGATTAGAAATAGTGCTGATTATACAGATTTTTATATAGTATCAGCAGAGGATGCAAGGATTCAAATTCAAAACGCAGAGGAATTACTTGCAATCATTGATGAATATATTAATAATATAGTTTAAGATATATGAAAAAGAAAACGAGACTGTAAAAAATTTTGTGTAAACTAAAGATATAAATACATATCCTCTTAGATTGATGTTAGAATAAATATTAAT
>SVEY01000020.1 GCA_015057165.1 Lachnospiraceae bacterium
CTTAAAGAATTAGGTGTGATTGATCATATTAAAAGCAGAAATGATGTTAATTACCTAGATAGAAATAATGCAAAGGACAGAGAAGAAGTTCTAGAATTAATGCGGGAAGCTTTTACCTGTGACAGTTATTTCTTAAGCACTAATGCTATTACCAGAGATGGTGTACTTGTTAACATTGATGGCAATGGCAATCGTCTAAGTGCACTCATCTTCGGTCCTAAGAAGGTATATGTAATATGCGGAACTAACAAGATATGCGATGATGTAGACAGTGCATATAACAGAGTAAAGAATATTGCGTCACCTCCTAATTGTATTAGACTAGACAAGAATACTCCATGTGCAAAAACCGGTAAATGCGAGAACTGTCTCTCACCAGATTGTATATGTAATCAGGTTGTATTTACACGTAATTCCAGAGATGAAGGCAGAATTAAAGTATTAATTGTCGATGGAGAGTGGGGCTATTAGAATTATATGTTAATTACTATTGATGATTACTTTGATTTAGACAAAATTATAGATAGCGGACAGACTTTTCGTGCTTGTAAGATAGATGATAATTTGTATCGTTTTATCAGTATGGAAAATGTACTATACATTTCCAAGGATTCTTCAGATAAATCTTGCTATAATGTATCTTGTAGTTCTGATGAATGGGAGAATTATTGGTATAACTATTTTGATTTAGACAGAAATTATAAAAGTATAAAACCGGAAGAAGAATTCACGAAAACATGCTACGAATATTCAAAGGGAATACGAATTCTAAAGCAGGAGCCTTTCGAGATGTTAATATCATTTATCATATCTCAACGAAAATCAATTCCTGCAATTAGAACATCAATTGAAGAGATATGCAAAAGATTCGGAAAGCCATATCACACATCACACAATGAGGAGATTTACCTGTTTCCCACTCCCAAGCAGCTTGCGAAGGATAATTCTAATGAGCTATCACAGTGCAAATTAGGCTACCGCCTGCCTTATATTTTGGATGCAGTTACTACTATCTCTAATAATCCACATTTCTTAAGTGACGGATATAATATGTCAGATGAAGAATTACTCGAACATCTAATGAGTATTAAGGGAGTTGGCATTAAAGTCGCAAATTGTATAGCACTATTTGCCTATAACAGATTGTCTCTTGCTCCTATAGATACTTGGATAAATAAGATTATTAATTCAAAATATAATGGCATATCACCATTTGATAATTACGGTGACAATGCCGGTATTATTCAGCAATATATGTTCTATTATGCAATTACACATAAAAAAACAATCTAGGTCCTGATACAATATCAAGACCTAGATTGTCTTATCTTATATTCATTATTGAATAATCTGCTCTAATGAATCTTTAACTCCCTCAACTACGTCATATACTTCCCTAATATGTTCTCCTGTAGCTTCAGAGCCATCAGCAAGTGCCTGAACATTTTCAAGAATCTGACCAATAATTGAATTAATATTAGTAGCCTGAGCCTTGACATTCTCCATTTCCTGACGAATATCCTGATTATTATCATTAGAATCAGTTGCCGTTGCATTAGAATTCTCAGCCAAAGTCTTAATCTCATCTGCAACTACTGCAAATCCTTTACCTGCTTCACCTGCACGTGCTGCCTCAATGGACGCATTTAACGCAAGTAAGTTAGTCTGAGCAGAAATGCTAATTACAGCATCGTTATTAGTATCAAGCTTCTCAAGAAGCCCACTTATACTTTCAAGTGCATCTTGCATCTTACCTGAATAATCATGCATTACATCAAGAGATTCTTTGATAGAACTTATCTGACTGCTATCATTCTTAGCAGATTTGTCAATTAATTCTACAGAATCAAACATATTCTTGAAATCGCCTTCTATCTGTTCAATAAGATCTGTCGCCTTATCAGAAGAAGCCTCACGTTCTTTTCTAATCTGCGCTAGTAATTCTTCATTCTCTGCCTTTTCCTGTTCAGCAACATCCTTTATATAATGTACGCAGTTCTCTTTACAGTTAAATCCATTATGAATAGCAAGAACCATCTCTTTACAATTGGTATATCCACAGCCACCACAATTTATGGTACGCTTCTCTTCAGTATCTTTGAGCAACTCATTAAAGATTGCATCTTCCTGAGCACTAGTAGGAATCTCATATGAAGCATCGCTACTCTTATCAGTATAATGTCTAATAAAATCTTTGTAATCAAGCTTAGCAAATTGCTTATTCAATGCAGCAAGCCTCTTATCTGGAGTTGTCTGCTTTGCCCAAGGAGATTTCTTATTGGTACTCTTACTTTCTTCCTCAATTCCAAGTGCATTATAATATACACTTTCATCATCAAATTTCTTTTCTTCCTGACCGGTACCATATAAGCAACCTCCGCTACAATTAAGCACGTCAATCAAGAAGTATGGTAATCCGTTCTTAATATTTGTTTTATTACTTTCAAGGAAATGATATAGATTACCTTCTCCTCTAATATCACGAATTCTCTTATCGCTACCACAAAGCCATTTTACATTTTCACAAAGTCCACCAGGCATTGGATAGAAGGAACCAAGTCCGTATTCAATCTCATCCTTTGCAGGTTTATAGTTATTTACCGGATTCTCTCTTAGATATTTCATTAAGTGATCAAATGTCACATTATACGATACAATTCCTTTAGTATTAGGGTCATCAATCTCTATTTTCTTGGCAATACATGGGCTGATAAATGCTAATTTGTCAGTTACATTCATGTATTTCTTGGCATAAATTGCACCACACATCATTGGAGAATGAACAGGCATCAATCTAGGAAGTAATTCTGGAGTATAATGCTCAATATATCCAACTAAAGCCGGACAAGGCTGAGATATTCCACCTGTGAAATTATGTTTTGAAATGTATTGTATATATGCCCATGTTGTAATATCAGCGCCAAATGAAACACTAATAATTCTATTAACGCCACAAGCCTTAAGCTGTCCTAGAATATTCTCATATTCTTTATAATAATTAGCTTTAAAAGCAGGAGCTACTAAAAGAGATATCTTCTCACCCTTCTTAAGATCTTCAAAGAATTTCTCAGTATCATCTACAAATTCTCTTGCATCGTGTTCGCAAACGTCTAGACAAGCGCCACATCCAATACACTTATCTGGATCAACTACTATACGATTCTTACCATCTTTATACTCAGATACGTTTGCACCAACACAGCTACATGCACGAATACATTTATTACACCCCACACAATTATCATTAGTCCTGACTAGTTCCATTTTAGTACCTCCTATATTACATTCTCTCCGGTGCATTAAATCCCAATAAATCAATACAAGTTTCTAAAATATCATTTGTTAACACTAATAGTGCTATATATCCTTTTTTCTTTACATCATCTTCACAAGAGAGTATTTTTGTCTCATGATAAAAATGATTGAATTTATCACAAAGTTCATAAATAAAACTACATATCTTAGAAGGCGAACTCTCTTCATATGCTGTTATAATTGAATTTTGAAATTTCACAAGTTCAAGCATCAATTTCTTAGTACAGTCAGAATCCGGCTCCATTATATGCAAATCATCTATATCATTGTCCTGTTTATATTTATTGAGTATAGACTTAATTCTAACAATAGTATATAGAATATATGGTCCCGTATTTCCTTCAGAAGAAGTAAACTTTTCTACATCAAATATATAATCCTTTGAGGCCTGATTAGATAAATCTCCGTACTTAACAGCCGCAAGAGAAACTATCTTCGCAACTTCTTTCGCATCACTTTTCTCTATAGTGTCGTTATCTAGAATCTTATTATACATCTTATCGTTAATTTCGTCTAATAAAAATTCAAGACGCATAACTCCACCATCTCTTGTTTTAAATGGTTTTCCATCAGGTCCATTCATTGTTCCAAAGCCAAGAAACTCAAGACTAACATCATCTCTTACTATTCCAGCTTTCTTGGCACAACGAAATACCTGAATAAAATGCATTTCCTGTCTGTTATCAACAACATATATTATTCTATCCGGATTATAATCCTTTACCCTCCATACAAGTGTTGCAAGATCTGTGGTAGTATATAGACTTGCCCCATCAGACTTAAGAATCATGCAAGGAGGAACCTCTTTCTTGTCAGTTTCTTCTTTGACATCAACAACTAAAGCCCCATCACTTTCATAAGCAAGACCTTTATCTTTCATTAACTGTACCATGTCAGGAATGTACTCTTGAGCATCAGATTCTCCCTTCCATAGATCAAATGATACATTAAGTTTCTCATAATTCTTCTTGAGATCTCCAACAGAAATTGTTAAAATGTGATTTAATAAAGCTCTATAGCCACGTCTTCCTGCTTGCAACTCCTTTGTGGCTTTAAGTGCTGCTTCTTTATATTCCTCGTCTTCTTTTGATTTGCCAGAAGCTGTGGGATATATCTCTTCTAATTCTGATATTGTAAAAGGAGCTTCAGTAGGATATTCTCCATCATAATTCTCATCAAAATAACAAAGTTCTGGTTTTCTTAGCTTAAGCTCTGTAATTATAAGCCCCATCTGTAGTCCCCAGTCTCCCAGATGAACATCACCTATTACATTATGTCCAACATATCGTGATATTCTCTTTACGCTTTCGCCTATTACAGCAGAACGAAGATGTCCTACATGAAGAGGTTTTGCCACGTTAGGACCGCCGTAATCAATCATAATAGTGAGAGGATTCTTAGTTTTCTCGAAACCAAAGCCCTCATCCTCATGCATTTTATCAACATATTTACCAAGAAAAGCGTTAGATACTTTGAAATTAAGAAATCCCGGCTTAATTACTTCAACACTCTCAAAAATGTCGTTATCTTCTAATTCCTTCAAAACGTCTTCTGCAATCATAATAGGAGCCTTCTTATATTCCTTGGCAGCAGCCATGGCTCCATTACATTGAAATTCGCATAAATCCGGTCTATTTGACAAAGTAACATTTCCATATTTCTCGTCATACCCCGCATTATTAAATGCTCCTTTAACTTTATTGCTAATTATTTCAATTAACTGTTCCATTAATACTTAAATTCCCTTCTAAATTATTATATCAAAGACTTATTGTCTAATGTATATTCCCTGTTCTTCAATCCAGTCAAGCATATCTTCCTGTGCAGATGTGGTCCAGTCTTCATCATTCTCATTACAAGCTTTTCTGGCATTCTCATTGAAATCATCCTCAAGTAAGTCTTTTAGTATTTCTTCTTTCTTTTCTTCTAAATTGTCCATAATCTCTTTTCCTTTTTTCTTAAATGCAGAATTAATAAATCACTTTTCCCATTTATCAGCTAATGAATTAATCTGGTCTGCGAATTTGCCTAAATCTTTATTAGCCATTCCCTCAGACTTTTCTATAACACTCATTAATCTCTTACCAGCAGCAACGAGTCTTGCAAATACATTAGAAGCAGCTTTAGATGAGGCTTTCTTCTTAGATCTTAGAATTCTTGCTCCTACTCTTATCTGCTTTCCTGTTATGAGATCAAATTCATCTCCAGAATATGGAGCATATGCATCGTATCCGAAGGCATTTCTAATATCCATTGCGAAATTATCGCACACACTATCATCACCATGCACAACAAAGACTTTCTTAGGCGAATCAATCTCTCCCATCCATTTAAGGAGCATGTTATGGTCAGCATGTCCACTTATACCAGGCAGATTCTCTATTCTAGCATTTACATTAATTGTATCACCAAATAATCTAACCTCTTTAGCACCATTAAGGAGAGTATGTCCAAGTGTTCCCACTACTTGATAACCGACGAACAATACTGTACATTCACTTCTCCAGAGATTATGCTTAAGATGATGCCGTATTCTTCCTGCTTCACACATACCAGATGCAGATATAATCACTTTAGGAGTATCATCCATATTAATCATCCTAGATTCACCAGAAGTAACAGATACTTTTAGACCATCAAATCCAATAGGGTTCTTGCCACTTCTAACAATAGACAAGGCTTCTTCATCATAACAGTCTTCTACATTTTTTGAGAAAACATTCGTTGCTTCCACAGATAAGGGACTATCTACATAGACAGGAAAATCCTGCATATCCGATAGCATCTTCTCTTCTTTGATACGACGAATAAAATACAATAGTTCCTGTGTTCTTCCAACAGAAAATGCTGGAATAACAAGATTTCCGCCTTTAGATAATGTACTTCTAATAGTTGAAGCAAGAGCTTTGGCAAAATCAGGTGGTTCATTATGCACTCTATCACCATATGTGGATTCAATAAGTACATAATCAGCTTCTTTTATAAACTCAGGATCTCTAATTAAAGCCTTATTACCATGTCCTATATCCCCTGAAAATACTACTTTCCTCTTCTCGTCACCTTCTCGAAGCCACACCTCAATAGAAGATGACCCTAGGAGATGTCCTGCATCCACAAATCTTATTGTTAACTCTTTACATATCTCTATAGTTTTGTGGTAATCGCATGGAATGAAGTGTTTTAATACATTCTCAGCATCTTCCATATTATAAAGAGGTGAAACTTCTTCTCTGCCACTTCTCTTAGCCTTCTTATTCTTCCATTCTACTTCAGACATCTGAATATATGCACTATCTTTAAGCATAATATCACACAGCATAGCTGTAGCATTTGTAGCATATATCTCGCCTCTAAAACCATGAGAATAAAGTAGAGGAAGAAGACCTGAATGGTCGATATGAGCATGAGTTATAAGCACGTAATCAATCTTCGATGCATCAATATCTAAATCTTGTGTCTCATATATATCAGGTCCTTGCTGCATTCCGCAGTCAACTAAGAAATTAATGCTTCCAACTTGAACCAAATGACAACTACCTGTCACTTCATGATCCGCACCTATAAATCTGATATTCATATAGAAGCCTCCAAATCGGATTAATTTCAGTATAATGCCATAGCATTATTAATAAATTATATCATATTAAATGAAAAATTAACATATTTACCAAGATTTACAAATTTTTACACAAAAAAACAAGGTAGCAATGCTACCTTGCATACTTTATAAAATAATTATTTCTTACTTAAAAATTCAGGAATCTGTATATCCTTAGCTTCCACGCTAGGCTTTACAGATGGTTGACTAATTGTATTAGTTGTCTGCTGTGGCATAGCAGGCTTTGGTGCAACTTGCTTAACCTGAGGTCTTGTAGCACTCTTAGGCGCAGTACTACTTGTTGCCGCATTAGTTCTATTAAGTGTAGCATTATCATACTTTAATCCAAGACCAAGTCCACCTATTGAAGAAGCAGATGTACCTGTAGATGATACAGAAGACGCCTTAACAGTCTGACCTTCAATCTCATCAATTCCAGTTGCAATAAGTGTAAATCTAACTTCATCTGTAAGTGACTCATCTGTCATAACACCAAGATAAAGTTCAACCTCGCCGCCTGTAATCTCAGTAACATAATTAGCAGCATCATTTGCTTCAACAAGTGCCATATCTTTATCACCTGTAATATTAAGTATAAGATTCTTAGCTCCATTAAGACTTGTCTCAAGTAGTGGAGATTCAACTGCCATCTTAACAGCATCCTTAAACTTGTTATCTCCTTTACCAACGCCAAATCCCATGTGAGCATAACCCTGTTCTGACATAACTGATTTTACATCTGCAAAATCAAGATTAATAACTCCATTTATTGTAATTAAGTCTGTAATACCACGAATACATTGTTGCAACACTTCATCAGCCTTTTGGAAAGCAGCTGTGATACTTGTCTTAGAATCAATAATAGAAAACAACTTCTGGTTAGGAATAACAATTAAGGTATCAACATTTTCCATAAGTTTATCAATACCTGCAATGGCACGTCTCATACGTCCCTTTTGCTCCATTTCAAATGGCTTTGTTACTACAGCAACAGTAAGAATTCCTTGTTCTTTCGCTGCTTTAGCTATAACAGGCGAAGCACCTGTACCAGTTCCGCCTCCCATTCCAGCAGTGATAAATAGCATATCAACGCCTTTAATTGTAGCATTAATCTCTTCTATTGACTCTTCAGCAGATTTCTCACCAATTTCTGGTTTAGCACCTGCTCCAAGACCGTTTGTTAACTTCTCTCCAATTTGAAGAGTGTTAGTTGCTTTATTATTGTCAAGATCTTGTCTATCAGTATTAACTGCAACAAATTCTACATCCGACACATTCTCATCTATCATTCTATTAATAGCATTACAGCCGGCACCACCTACACCCATAACCATAAGTCTTGCAGATGAATCAGTTGTATTATTAGAAATCTCAAGCATAACATATTCTCCTTTTGAACGTTATTCATTCTTTATATTATCAATGGGTAAAGTACCCCATAAAATGCTATATAATATAATATAGTTTTTTTCCTAAATAATCAACCTATTTTTTAGATTTTTTTCAAAAGGTTTATTCCCTTTTAAACACAATATCTGTATTATCTTTTGAAAAATTCTCTAAATGTAGTGTTCCTTGCTGATTTTCAAGTTGTGGCAAAATGATAGAAAGTCGCTTGCACTTATCGTCCATATCATTCTTAAGTCCAAAATTAATTTTTAGGCCATCTTTGTTAGCATAAATATTATGATTTTCATCAATTTTTATAGAATTTACAAATATGCTATTAGCTTTCAAAGCCTTTGCTGTATCAAGATAGGAAGAAAGCATTACATCATCATCAACAATTTTATCTCCTACCTTCTCACCATCAGGTATAACATCAAGCCAAATCGTTGAATTATCAAGCCTTTTATCAGAGATATCCGTTATTTTTCCATCTTCATCAAAATACTTAGCATCTTCCTCTGCATATGCAACATATCCAAATGGAACTCGTTCAGTTACAGTGATTTTTACAGTGTTAAGCCCTGTCATTGTAACCTTAACTTTGTCAACGAATGGTATGTCTTTCTTAGGTTTTATAAAATTATGTACAACATTGTAGACACAATTATTCTTATAATCTCCGTCAATTACGTACTCTTCTATCTCTTCAGGTGTATAGATATTATTACCTTCAACAACAACATCTTCAACGCCGCAACACATAAATGCAAAGAGTCCGCCACCTATAACGAGGATTGCAAGACCTAATACAATCTCAACTATTACAGCAATAATTGCTCTTCTTCTTCTTTTACGCTTTTCTTTTTTAGTAATTCTTCTTTTAGCTGTAATATTATTATGTCTTTCAACATAGTCATTTTGCTTTGATTGTTCTTGCTTTAATTGTTTTTGTTTTGACTGTTTTTGCTTTGACTGCTTTTTATTTGATTGTTTTTTCTTTTTTTGTGAGGTTTTTTTACTTATTTCCTCAGATTGTTCATTATTACTATTCCTCTCAACTTCACCAAGAGTATTTCCCTTTGCATCAACAAGAACAATTTTATCTTTAGTAATATCATCCATTGAATGTTTAATATCATTATTCTTCATCCACATCTACTCCTTTAGAGACAGAAAGTGCAATACCCATTTCAAATAACAAAATAGCAAGAGATGTTCCTCCATAGCTAATAAAGGGCAGAATTACACCAGTATTAGGTATAGTATTAGTTACAACAGCAACATTTAATATAACCTGAAGTGATATATGAGCAGCAACGCCAATAACAAGAAAAGAGCCAAACATATCTTTTGCATGAATTGCAATCACAACAAGTCTCCATACCAAAACAACGAACATAGCTATAACACAAATTGCGCCAAATATTCCTAGTTCCTCACAGATAATAGAAAAAACCATATCATTTTGAGCTTCTGGAACAAACCCCTGCTTCTGCACACTTTCCCCAAGGCCTTTACCGAACAAGCCTCCAGAACCTATGGCATATAAAGCCTGCATTGTCTGATAAGCATCATGATGTTCTGGATCTAGCCAGGCATTAATTCTGGCAGTTCTATAACCAGCAGTAAGAGCAAATGCTATTGCACCAATTCCACCAATAATGGCAACAGCAACAAAGGGCCATATCTTAGGACTTGAGATAAATAGCATAGTTCCACCTATAAGCAATATAATTATAGCTGTACTTAAGTTATTAATGGCTACTAATACAAATAATGGTCCTATTATAATAACTGCCGTTATGATCAAATCCTTCGCATTACGAAGTCTTGCCGGATTCTTAGATATTACATAAGCAAGAAGAATAATAAGAGCTACTTTGGCTATCTCAGACGGCTGAAATGAAATCGGTCCAATATATATCCATCTAGAAGAATTATTAATTGTTCTTCCAAAGAAGAGAACATATCCACATAGTCCAATAGCAATAAAATAAAGTACCCATGCGAATCTCTTTAACACTTTATATCCAATTTTACATATCAAAAAAATAGCCACTATTCCTATTAAAGCGGAAGCAGCCTGTTTTTTCAAATAATAAAGGGAATCTCCTGTTGTTAAAGTTGCGTTATATGAACTGGCTGAATAAACCATAATTAGCCCAAATGCCAGCATAAATGCAACTATAACAAGAAGTGTATAATCAATTTGCCCTTTATTCTTTCTTCGAATTTTACTACGCGTTCTTGTACTCTCTTGCATGAGCCTTAAAAACCTTGCCTCTTTCCTCGTAATTAGTAAACATGCCCCAACTTGCACAAGCTGGAGAAAGAAGGATAGCATCCCCCGAAATAGCTTCATTAAAGCACAAATCCATAGCCGATTCTAAAGTATCACATAATACATAATCTTTAAATCCATGTTCATCACAACAACGTGCGATTTTCTCACTAGTCTGGCCAATTAATGCCAGCTTCTTTACACGTTTTGGAAAACATGAAACCCATTCATCATATGTCGAATCTTTATCATAGCCTCCACCAATAAGAAATGTAGGACGATTCATAGCACATATTCCCTTTATAGCAGCATCTGGATTAGTACCTTTAGAGTCATTATAGAACTTAACGCCCTTTCTCTCACAGACATATTCTATTCTATGTTCAACAGCTTTGAATTTCTTAAGGGCATCTACTATTCTATCCATAGGAATATCCATAGAAAGCCCTAGTGCTATTGCACACATAGCATTCTCGTAATTATGAACGCCTAATATTGCAAGTTCGTCAACATCAATAACCTTGGTAGAAGAACCATTATCTGATATATATATAACGCCATCACTATAATATAATCCTGATTTAAGAACTCTCCTGCCTGAAAAATAAACCACATTACAAGATAGCTTCTCACCGAACTCTCTTAAGACATCATCTTCAAAGTTCAAAACACAAGTGTTAAACTTATCTTGATTCTTGGTAATACTCTTCTTAGCATTAATGTAATTCTCCATTGTATGATGTCTATTTAAGTGATCTTCAGTAATATTAAGTATAGCAGATGATTCAGGTTTAAATTTATGAATCGTCTCTAATTGAAAGCTACTTATTTCAGCTACAAAAATCGTATCATCAGTTGAGCCCTCAACCATCTTTGTATAAGGAATACCAATATTCCCAACAACTCTTACATCATCATAGTAACTCTTAAATATTTCACCAGTAAGGGCTGTTGTAGTAGTTTTGCCATTTGTACCTGTAATTGCTATTATTCTACCTTTGCCAAAAAGATACGCAAGTTCTATTTCACCCAGAATCAAAATGTTCTCTTCTTTGATTCTCTTAACAATATCAATATCAAGAGGCACACCAGGACTCAAAACGACCTTGTCAAAATCCTTTACAAAAGAAAAGTCCACATCTCCAACTATGATTGATACCCTTTCCATAAAAGGATTGTCCTTAATGATTTTCTCCTTATCAAGATTAGCATTTCCATCATATAATGTAACATTTTCATTATTATTAAGAAGTAATTCACATGCAGAAACACCGCTGATGCCAGCACCAATTACTAAATATTTCTCACTCATCTCTAACTCCTGATTACAAAGCAACTACAAAACTGCAGCATATCCAACTGTACAAAGAATTATAGTCACAATAGTAAATATATATACAACTTTAGTTTCTGACCAACCACCAAGCTCAAAATGATGATGAATTGGTGCCATACGAAATACTCTCTTACCATGTGTTATCTTGAAATATCCAACCTGTATAATAACAGAAAGTACTTCCACAAGATAAATAAGCCCAACTATAAGAATAAATATAGGCATATGAAGTACATAAGCACTTGCAGCCACAAATCCACCAAGGGCCAGGGAGCCAGTATCTCCCATAAAAATCTTGGCAGGATATACATTATATACTAGAAATCCCATGAGACCACCAATAACAGCTGCTGTTACAGGCTCAATTCCACCAACCAAATGCATAGATGCAAATGTAAAGAATCCAGCTACAACAATAGTTACACTTGATGCAAGTCCATCTAGACCATCTGTAAAGTTAACACCATTTACTGTTCCTAGTACTGCAAAATACAAAAGTGGAACAGGAAGCCATCCAATATCAACATATTCTCCAGAAAATGGAAGCAATATTGTTAGGTTATTATCTGTAAAAAATATTAAATATAAGCAAAAACCTGTTGTTACAACTGCTTGCAACAGGAATTTCTGCCAAGCAAGTAAACCATCTGATTTACGTTTGATAGTTTTAAGATAATCATCAATAAATCCTATTAATCCAAACAAAAATGTTGTAAGGGCAATTGGAAGAACTAATGGATAATCCTTAATATAGAATGCTGATACAACAACAATCGCAGCAAGGAACATTATTCCACCCATAGACGGTGTTCCATTCTTAACCTGATGAGATTCCAATTCCTCTCTCTCAGTATTACCCACTTTAAGTTTTGTCAAAAATGGTATAAGGAACTTACCAATAACAAGCGTAATAATAAATGTAACTACCATTGGAACAACAATTGTAATCAGAAAACTTTGCATAACATTTCCCCTTCCATAATTTAATATGCAAACTTATAGTATTATAACATAAATTCATATAATCTATATAAAAATCTGTCACAGAATATGTAAAAACTATGCTAAATATTTCAAAAGATTATACAAAATGTAATGAAATATTGACAGAATTATACCTTTCGTTTTAGCATGTAGTTTGTTGTATGTTTTTAAACACTATAAAACAATTAATGAATCATATAAAATAAAGCATCCTCACTTTCGAGGATGCTTTGACTTTATTCTACAGGATCTTGATTGGCACGTTCAATATTAAGATATGGTAGTATCTGATCTAGTATTCTTTGTGTAATTTCCTGAGCATAAGAACTATGAGCCTGATCAGGAACCTTCGGTGTATCAACAACAGTATATATGACTATTTCCGGATGATTATAAGGGGTAAATCCTATAAAGGAAACAAGATAATTACCTTCTTCTCTAGGAAGCTTCTCAGCAGTACCTGTCTTGCCCCCAATGTTATATCCTTCCACCTGCACTTCCTTAGCCGTACCATCTGTAACTACATGAAGCATATATTTCTTAAGAATATCTGAGACATCCTTAGAAACCGTCTTCTTAAGCACCACAGGGTTATTACTAAACACCTTATTTCCTGAGGAATCAAGCATACTATTTACTACATGTGGCTGATATAGATTGCCGCCATTAATGAGAGAACAATATGCTGATGCAAGTTGTATCATTGTAACATTAAAGTTCTGTCCAAAAGAATTAGTTGCAAGGTTAGATTCTGTCCTTTCTAATTCTTCCCTGGTATAAAGAAGATTCTTGGTTGATGCCTCATTAGGAAGATCAACTGTGGTCTTCTGGCCAAATCCAAAATTAGACTGAAAATCAAAGAATGCATCTGGGCCAATTGTTCTTACAATCTGCATAAGAGCATCGTTACAGGATTCAAGAAGGGAACCTTCAACTGTTAGAAGTCCATGTCCATCCCTATTAACGCAATGGATTTCATGCGCACTTACCACTTCTTTACCATCGCACATATATGTCTCATCACCATTTATTGAGCCTATCTCTAACGCAGTAGCTACTGTAAATGGTTTAAATGTTGAGCCAGGCTCATAAGTGTTAGATACGCAGAAATTCTTCCATAGCTTACTAAGTTCCTCCACTTGCATTTCTTCTGGCATGGCAGCTAACTGCTCTGGTGTAAATCTATGAGACAAATCCCTTGGATTATTAAGATTAAACCCAGGATAACTTGCCATGGCAAGAACTTCTCCATTATTAGGATTCATTACAATACAAGCCGTATTCAGGCTTCCATCTGCAGTATCGCCCTTATGTGCCTCATTCCAATTAAGAATCTCCTGTTCAACAATGGATTGCACATTTACATCAATTGTACTTACAATAGTCTTACCATTTTCTGGTGGAATTACAGTATTTTCAATAGCATTATTATCACCGTAATATCCGTATTTTCTACCATTAGCACCATTTAAGGAACTATTATACTGACTCTCAATTCCAAGTGCACCGGTATTGCCATCACTACAATAACCAATAAGGGCAGCGGCTAAGGAATCATAAGGATACTGTCTCATATACTCCTTTTCGAACCAGACACCAGTAATCTTATCCTTGTTAGCATCCTCTTTTCTCATATCTTCAAAAGCCTGCATACGTCCATTGTCAGTCTTTTTTAGCAGAACCTCATATTGGCTTTCTTTTCTATCTTTCAGAGCTTCTCTAATTTGTTCTTCTGATATTTCTGGAAAATACTTAGTAATAGCTGCTATAGTGTCATCTATCTTTTCTGGCGTCTGATTAAGGACTTTACAGTCTAACACAACATTATATACATCCACTGAAGTAGCAAGCACTGAGCCTTTCCTATCTACAATATCACCTCTCTGGAATGGTATTACTTCGTTAGAATATCCTTGTTGGGAAAGTACAATTTTCTCGTATTTTTCTCCACTGGAATACTCTATATACATAAGTCTAATTATTAATACCACAAAAAGAACGCAAACGACTCCAAAAATCAACCAAAGTCTACTTTGCATTCTTCTTAATATTTTATGATACCTATTAGCACGTCTTGCTCTTCTAGGATCATTGTATCTTCTATTGTTATTCCTATTTCTATTAGAATTAGAATTTCTATTACCAGCCAAAACAAAAACCTACTTTATTCGATATTAAGCATCTAAGGAATCTTATTATACTGATTCATATAATCAGATGTCTCCATATCATAATACACTATTTGGTCCGCGTTTGCATAGACCATTCCTAATTCATTTAAAGCAGTATTTCTTACATTGGCAAGATTAGCTGCTGTATTAATCCTAGCTTCAGTGGCTCCATTGTCTGCCTTAATAGCGCTAATCTGTGTCTCAAGCTTAGCAATGCTATCTGTTCTCTCGTTTACCTGTGTCTGTAAATAAATATATCCAACAAAGAAACATACACAGAATACAATAGCCATTGTGGCATAAATCGAATACAGTTTCTTCTTTCTAAGGCGAAGTTGCTTTGCGCGTCTTCTCTCTCTCTTTCTTCGCTCATCTTCCTGTATTCTCTTTCTTCTTATTTCTTCATATTCAACTTCTGGCTGAAGCTTTCTAACTGTATTACCCTCTTCAATATAAATAGTTTGATACTTAGCCATGGCAACCTCTTTCTTACTTTTGTTTTACACACCTTTTAAAACATCTTAGCTTTGCACTCCTTGACCTGGAATTCTCCGATATTTCCAGGTCAGAAGGCAAAATAGGCTTTCGAGTAACCACCTCTCCTTTGGATACCCGACCACATACACATACTGGAAATTCCTTAGGACATGTACATGGATTTTCATTTTCCCTGAAAATATTCTTAACAATACGATCTTCTAAAGAATGAAATGTTATAATGCATATCCGACCATTAGCTTCTAACATATCAATCATACTGCTAATACCCTTTTCAAGGACCTCAAGCTCTTTGTTAACCTCTATACGAAGAGCCTGAAATGTTCTTTTTGATGGATGACCACCCTTTGTTTTATTTTTCTTAGGAATGCTTCTATCGATGATTTCATTAAGCTTTCCTGTAGTTGTTATTCTTTCTACTTCTCTTTCCTTGCAAATGTTTTTTGCAATATTTTGAGCAAATCTCTCTTCTCCATATATGCGTAAAACCTTGACAAGTTCATCGTATGAATAATCATTTACAATATCTTCTGCGCTAAAATTAGAATCTCTGTCCATCCTCATATCAAGAAGTGAATTCTCACTCATATAGGAGAAGCCTCTCTCTTTCTCATCTAGCTGATATGATGAAACTCCCAAATCAAGCACTATGCCATTTACTTTATCTATTCCTAATTCTTTTACTACTTTTGGCATATTTATGAAATTATCTTTGACAATTGTTACTTTGTCTTTATAATCTGAAAGCCTTTTAGTCGCCGCTTTAATTGCATCTTCGTCCTGATCTATGCCAATCAGCTTTCCTGTAGTTAATCTCCTGGCAATTTCTATCGAGTGTCCTGCGCCTCCTAATGTTCCGTCAACATATATTCCTGTTGGATCAATATGAAGCTGTTCAATTGTCTCTTTTAGAAGAACCGAATAATGATTAAATTCCATACCTAGATAAATATTCCCAAATCTGCCATGTTCTCAGCAATCTCATCCATCTCATCTTCAGAATAAGCATTGCTATCGTTCCATTTGTCTTTACTCCAAATCTCGATTCTGCTTGAAACCCCTGCGAGAACAACTTCTTTCGTTAATCCTGCATGGTCTCTTAGATTTTGAGGAAGAAGGATTCTTCCTTGCTTGTCCACTTCGCAGTTAGCGGCACCAGCAAAGAAGAATCTCATGAACTTTCTGGCTTCGCGTGTGGTCATTGGTTTCTCATGCATCTTCTCTTCGATGTTAGACCATTCTTTAAGGGTATATACGAATAAGCATCCATCTAATCCTTTTGTTACGACGAATTCATTTCCCAGTTCTTCACGAAACTTTGCCGGCATAATAAGTCTTCCTTTGTCGTCTATATTATGCTCAAATTCGCCTATAAACATATTGCTTATTCCTCCTCCCCTTATAGATTATGTGGTAAAATGATAATTCTCCATTTTCTTCCACTTTCCACCACGCAAATCCATTCTACCCCATTATTTGATATTTATCAACCCCTTTATACCCTAGAAACCACGGTTTTATAAGGTGTGGGAGACTGTGGAGGGAGTTTTAGCACAAAAAAATGTGGTTGCTATACTTAGCAACCACAAGATATTGTGCTCATCATTATTTTTATGTAATACTATACAAAATTTTATTTTCTATTTTGTTGACTTTGACGTTGAGGCCTCAGGTTTAATTCGTGGAGTTACAGGCTTCTTCTTAATAATAAAAACAACATTTAATATTATCGATATTATAAATATGATTACTGCTACCACTTGAGAAATAGCAATGCCTGTACTTCCTATCTGTAATTGATCTGTTCTTAAGAATTCAATAAAGAATCTTCCAAAGGCATACAATCCCATATATAATAGGAATATCTGGCCGTCAAACTTCTTGTGTTTTCTAAATAAAATCAAGAAAATAAGGACACAGAGGTTCCATAGCGACTCGTAAAGAAACGTTGGATGAACACTTACAAAAACATCCCCCTGTTCAACAATAAGATTACTCATCATATTGTCTGTAATAAAATCTGCAGATCTTATTCTATCATATGGAATCAACATTGCAGTAAAACCATTGGTATAATCTCCGAACGCCTCTCTATTAAAGAAATTACCCCATCTGCCAGCTATTTGTCCTAGAATTACGCCAAGACTTACTATATCTGCCACAAGCCAAAAATTCAGCTTAAATATCTTACAACAAACTATAACAGCAACAAGTCCAAGAAGAATACCTCCATATATTCCAAGGCCTCCTTCCCATACTTTGAGAATGCTAAGAGGATTATTCTTGTAATAATCAAAAGAGAAAATTACATAGTATAATCTCGCACCAATTATTCCTGATATTATCACAGCTATAGTCAAATCAATAAAATGTTCTCTATCAACATTATAATATCCACATTCATGATAACACCAAAGAAATGCCGCTATCATTGCAAGACCAATTATTAATCCATATAAAGATATGCTTATGGGTCCAATCGTCAGAAACTCCGGAACATTAGATAAAGTCAATCCTATCCCCGGAAAAATTATTGCATTATTCATCTTCTTCACTAAACATCTGATATATCTGAATCTTCAAAGCATCTGTATCTGTCATGCCAACGAAGATACATCCATAATGATATTCGCCTTCCTTTTCTTCGTTCTCTTTGCAACGAACTATTTTAAGAACAGCATCAATGACTTCTTTGGTCCAGATTTGAATTCTTGCATCAAAGCAGTCACCAACAAGAAGCTGTCTGTCACTTTTGAATCCAATCCCCATCTTAGACACATCTGTTATCTCAACATTAATGTATTCTTTCTCTTTACTTAAGTCTTCTGAAATAACTCCAAGGGATACACTAATATCAAGATCTGTTCTTTTGTTTCTCCTCTTCTCCTCCATTGATATCCTCCTAGCTATACCTAATTATTAAATAATAATTGTATACAACAAATACATATCAGCCATTAGGTATTACAATTTTCCCCTTACTATACCGATTATATATTATACTATGTCTTTATGTCAAAGATTTACATAATAAGCATTGCATCTCCGAAGCTAAAAAATCTGTATTTTTCTTTTACAGCCTCTTCATATGCCGATAGCACATTTTCACGACCTGCAAGCGCTGATACAAGCATGATAAGGGTTGACTCCGGCAAATGAAAGTTAGTAATAAGAGAATCTATTACTTTAAAATCATATCCTGGATAA
The DNA here is from genome assembly GCA_015057165.1 of Lachnospiraceae bacterium. Classification (GTDB taxonomy): domain Bacteria; phylum Bacillota; class Clostridia; order Lachnospirales; family Lachnospiraceae; genus RUG191. The sequence continues at coordinate 18,780 of SVEY01000020.1, forward strand.
ATGAATATATCAGTATTGCCCTTTTTAGGCGTCAAATATCCATTCTCATCAGCAGCCGACTCAATAGTTCTCGTACTTGTGGTGCCAACAGATATAACCTTACCGCCACTTTCTTTAGTGCTATTAATTATGTCGCAAGCTTCTTCGTTTATCTCATAGTATTCAGAATGCATATGATGCTCTAATACATTTTCCACCTTAACAGGCCTAAAGGTTCCAAGTCCAACATGCAGTGTAACTTCCGCAATCCTTATGCCTTTATCTCTCAATTCTTCCATTAGTTCTGGAGTAAAGTGAAGTCCTGCTGTAGGCGCCGCTGCAGAGCCATCATACTTTGCATATACTGTTTGGTACCTATTCTTATCTTGCAATTTATGGGTAATATAAGGTGGAAGTGGCATTTCTCCAAGCTTATCAAGTATTTCCTCAAAAATACCATCATATTCAAATCGTATTAGACGATTGCCTTCTTCTACTATATCAATTATCTCTCCAACAAGAATACCATCACCAAAGTTTATTCTAGCACCAACTCTTGCTTTCTTTCCTGGTTTTGTCAGACATTCCCAGGTATCGGCATCTATCCTTTTTAAGAGAAGAATCTCTATTGTAGCATCAGTGCCTTCCTTACTTCCATACAATCTTGCAGGAATAACCCTGGTATTATTAATAACAAGACAGTCCCCCTCATTTATATACTCTATAATATCATAAAAGTGTTTGTGAGTGACATCTCCTGTTTCTTTATCTAGAACCATAAGTCGAGATTCGCTTCTCTTTTCTAAAGGATCTTGTGCAATTAGTTCTTTAGGCAGTTCATAATTAAAATCACTAACGTTCATATCTACATCCCTTGCCTAAATTTATTAACTTCTAAGTTCAATATCCATAGCTTTAAGAGCTTTTAGAATTCTATTCATTGCTGCATTAACATCGTCATCTGCCAGATTCTTATCAGCTGCTCTAAATACCAAAGAATAAGCCATGGATTTGTGTCCACTTAGAATCTGGTTACCTTCATAAATATCAAATAAGTTATAGCTTTCTAGATAAGCTCCGCCCTTATTATCAAATACTTCTTCAATCTGGCTTGCTAATATTTTCTTAGGAACAACCATACTAATATCTCTTGTTGCAGCCGGGAACTTAGGAATAGGCGTAAACTTAGTATCAAACGAAGCTTCTTCCCTAATTACAACTGTATCAATAACAGCTACATAAACTCTGTCCTTTATAGAATAATTAGATGCAACTAATGGATGTACCTCTCCAAGGTATCCAAGTTCTCTACCATTATATGTAATACATGCCTGTCTTCCTGGATGTAAAAATGGCTTCTTATTATCAATTCCGTATTTTACCTTCTTACCATCAAGTCCAAGATTCTCAAACAGTTCTTCTACTACTCCCTTAAGAGTATAGAAATCACCTTCACCATACATTCCGAGAGTAAGCATCATTCTTTCATCTGGCAACTCTTCAACTGGGACTTGCTTTGGAAGATATACATTTCCAAGTTCATATAATCTAACATCTTTATTACGTCTGTTGAAGTTTGTAGACAGACTGGTTAACATTCCATCAAGAGGAAGAGTTCTCATAATTGAATAATCTTCTCCCAGTGGATTAGCAATAACAACAGTCTTTCTATACTGGCTATCCTCCTCAAGGAGTAGCTTATCGAATACTTTTGGACTTTCAAATGAATAGCACATAGCCTGTGAGAATCCGTAGTTTTCTGCAGTATCCTTTATCATATTCTCAATAGTAAGCTTATAGCTTAATTTACCAGCTGTTGCTTCGCCACTTGGAAGAGTTGTAGGAATCTTATCATATCCATAGAATCTTGCAACCTCCTCAGCAAGGTCAGCATAACTCTCCAAATCCTGTCTCCATGTAGGAATAACAACTTTGTCATCCAAAACATCAAGCTCAAGTCTGGCAAAATAATCCTTCATTTCATCTGCACTTATATTAGTGCCAAGCATCTTATTATACTTCTCAGGTTCAAAAGGAAGGGTTATTTCCTTTTTCTTCTTAGGATATACATCAACTACACCACCAACAACTGTACCTGCGCCAAGTTCTTCAATAAGCTGACATGCTCTATTAATAGCATTTATGGCATTATTAGGGTCTAAGCCTTTCTCAAACTTTGATGAAGCGTCAGTTCGAAGACCAACTTTCTTAGAAGATAATCTGATATTGGTTCCATCAAAACATGCTGATTCAAATAGAAGTGTCTTTGCATCTTCAGTAATCATAGAGTTCTCACCACCCATGATACCAGCTATACCAACAGGCTTCTTGCCATCGCATATCATAAGAACCGATTCATCTAACTCTCTTTCTTGTCCATCAAGAGTAGTAAACTTCTCGCCCTTTGACGCATTTCTTACAACAATCTTGTAGTCTTCTATTGTATCAAGATCATAAGCGTGCATAGGTTGACCATATTCTTCCATAACATAGTTAGTAATATCAACAATATTATTAATAGGTCTTATTCCCTGTGCCATAAGACGTCTCTGCATCCACTTTGGAGAAGGTTCAATCTTAATATCCTTTACAACTCTTGCTGTATATCTCTTACACAAATCATCATTGAGTATCTCCACATCAATATAATTATTAACGTCTTCATCATTACCTGTAATCTTAATCTCAGGTGGATTGAATGGTTTGTTAAATGTTGCAGCTGCTTCGCGCGCAATGCCTAGTACACCAAAACAATCAACTCTGTTACTTGTTATCTCATATTCAACAACTACATCATCTCTCCCAAGAAGTTTGATAGCATCATCCCCAGGGGTTACATCATCCTTGAATACATATACACCATCCTCTGGTGCCTCTGGATACATATCTGTACTAGATCCAAGTTCTTCAACAGAGCAGAACATTCCCTGGCTTTCTACGCCACGAAGCTTACCTGTCTTAATCTTAACAGGCTTAGTTCCATCAAGAACGCATCCACCATCTAGAACAACAGGAATCTTGTCTCCTTCTTTTACATTCTTTGCTCCGGTTACTATCTGAAGTTTTTCTGTTCCAACATCTACCTGACATACCACAAGTTTGTCTGCGTCAGGATGCTTCTCTATAGTTTCAATCTTACCAACAACAATTTTATCGAGGTTCTCATCCATTTCTTCGTAGAATTCTACTTTAGAACCAGACAAAGTCATTGCATCCATATATTCTTTAGGTGTAACTTCAAGACCAGGTACAAGGTCCTTAATCCATTTAAGTGATGTTCTCATTTTATATCTCCTTTGTATATATGCAACTCGTGCATGTATGTACTTCTCTCAACTGGGCTACGCCCAATGTGTTCGAGAAGTACATCATGACACTCGTTGCTTAATTCTCAATGCCTTTATAATATCTCAACTGAGCTTCGCCCAATGTATTCAAGAAGTACATCATGACACTCGTTGATTAATTCTCGCAAATAGTTCAAGCATGTATCTTTCTCAACTGGACTAAAGTCCAATGTTTCGAAAGACACATCATTCACTCGTTGCTTAATTCTCATAATCGTTATTTATAAATGAATTCTCACGAAACATTGAACTTCGTTCAGTTGAGGGAGAATTCTATTTATAAATATCTCATTTATTCATATTAGAATTGAGATAAGAATCTATCGTCATTCTCATAGAGAAGTCTCATATCATCAATTTCATATTTAAGTAATGTGATTCTTTCAAGGCCTACTCCAAAGGCAAATCCTTGATACTCATCAGGGTCTATTCCGCTCATTTTAAGAACTTTAGGATGAACCATTCCACATCCAAGAATCTCAATCCATCCTTCTCCTTTACAGAATCTACAGCCCTTGCCGCCACATTTAAAGCAAGATACATCTACTTCAGCACTTGGTTCTGTAAATGGGAAATGGTGAGGTCTGAATTTAACCTTAACATCATCACCAAATAGTTCTTTTGCAAATTGTTCTAACGTTCCCTTCAGATCAGCAAAAGTCACATTCTTATCTATTACCATTCCTTCTATCTGATGGAAAGAAGGTGAGTGTGTCGCATCTACTTCATCAGAACGAAATACTCTACCAGGAGCAATCATTCGAATTGGCAACTTGCCCTTCTCCATCTGGTGAACCTGAACTGGAGAAGTCTGAGTTCTAAGAAGGATATCTTTATTAATATAGAAAGTATCCTGTTCATCTTTCGCTGGATGATTAGGCGGAATATTTAGGGCCTCAAAATTATAATAATCATACTCAACTTCAGGTCCTTCAACTACTTCATATCCCATACCAACGAAAATCTTCTCAACTTCATCAAGCACCTTAGAATTAGGATGGCGATGACCATGATGCTCTCTCTTAGCAGGCAATGTTACATCTATAGTTTCTGCCGCAAGTCTAACTTCTAATTCCTTTTTCTCCAAATTCTTCTTTGCTTCTGTAAGATGCTTCTCAATAGCTTCTCTTGTCTCATTCACAAGAGCTCCCACCTTAGGTCTGTCCTCTGGTGCCACATCCTTCATTCCTTTAAGAACAGCTGTAAGTTCACCCTTCTTTCCAAGAATAGACACCCTAACATCATTAAGATTGCCAATTTCTTTTGCATCATCAATCTGCTTCATCGCATTTTCTCTAATCTTTTGCAACTTATCTTTCATATTTATAATCCTTTCTTTTATATAAAAATAAATATAAAAAGCTCCGTCCCTATACAAGGGACGAAGCATTACTCCGCGTTACCACCCTAATTCTTAGTAAAACTAAGCTCTTAATTATACTTAACGTGTACTATCCGTTCATGCCTACACAGGTCTTCACCCTTCAACACGACAGCTCCTACGTGAAATTCAGCCATTCCTTCTAACCCTGGAAATTCTCTCAGCCCATGGAATTCCCTCTCTTATAGAAAGTAAGGACGCTTACTGTGCGTAATCATTGCCTTTACCGATAGAAATTCTAGCATAAATCAAGATATTAATCAACTAATGTTACAATTTTTATAATCAAACATATTATACAGCATTTTTCACCATAACCGTAAGTTGCGATAAGGTTTTACCATCCTTATTAAGCCTCTGGTATACATCTGTACATTTCTTATATCTGGAAAATGTCTTACGCGCTTTATCAGCGTTATACCCTTTTTTCTCCAAAATATTCTTAGCCTTAGGATCTTCAAGATCTTTCCTAAGATGCTCTGGACGATAAATGTAAATCAGAGCATATGTTGATGTTCTCTTTAACGGAATAACTCTAAGTCCCTAATTGTTCTGACATTACATTTTCCTCCTTTGCCAAAATGTAATTGTATAATTGGTTTCAGTTAGTTATGTCTAACCTTATTCTAAAAATTTTTATGGTTAGCCATGCCTAACTCCCATGATAGTATAACATAAAAAAAAGCGCATTTACCATACGCTTTTTAAAGAATTTTAGCCGAGATTAGTTATACTGCATTTCTTATCTTTACCGTTAACTAATATATACTCTTTCTCTAATCTACTGAAAAACTGTATCTTCATCAATTTTTACAGAAACAAATTGCCTGTCTCAATCCCTACAATTATTAGAGCCTCATTCCTAATTACAAATTGTTCAGGCATCTGCTTTTGACCTCTCATTATTATTGTTAACTTTAAAACTTCTATAAAAATCATGAATTAGGTACAACTCACCATGCACAAAGTAGATAGTTAGCTTTATCTATCCGTGCTTTACAACAAATTCATATTGATTACATGGGATTGATTAAACCTCTTATCATTTTTATAATAAATTATCACCGCCAAAGAATTGTTATACCAATAACATTTCCCTGACGGTGACCAGCGTTTTTACATTTATAGTTACATATATTCTATAAGTCTATATTATTCGCTTCATTTTTCACTAAAACAACCCCATTATTTTATCGCACGTTTTTGGTGCTTTTGCAACCCTATTAGTCGTTTTTTCAAATTTCAAATCCTTATTCTGTGTTTTACTACTCAAATAATCAATTGACACATTATTAACTCTTTTAAGGTTATTATTAGCAGATATTATAAACGAAGAATTGTGATATACGTCAAAATAGCACCACTTATCTGTACCATCAAAATTCAAATCAAAATTAGCATTGTTTTCTTTTTGAAGTATTTCACCGTTTTCATGATACAAATACAATTGTCCTTTTACGCCATACAAATTATATAAGTAATCTGATTTCATTCGAATCTGAGCCTTGCCTGGGAGAATGCCATTATCAGCAAAAGCAACCTCAACAACATTATCATCAGCTCCAACATCACTTGCACTTCTATTTTGAATGCTAAAATTCAAGTCAATATCCTTTGTCTCCTCCGTAATATTTTTCCCATTGAAAATCCATTGTCTCCCATCTTGTGTATATAAAAGAATCGTTTTATCTTTACCTTTTATTGCATCAAAAACCTCTTTTTTCATTATTCCTATTGATGCATTATCGATAAGTACTCTAGCAGTCTTTCCTTCTTCCATATTGGTAAGCTTATCTACTAACAACATATTAGAAAGAGATACTTCAAATTCCACATCAAATTCATCTTCCACAGTAAATCCTGGTATCTCAAAATCAACTATACTATCGTTCTGATAGTAAACGTCTGAACCACGGCCGCCATACAATCCATTTGAATTTCCAGCATTATCTTCAATATTAACAGAATCAATACACCAGGTACCCGTCAAATTATTTGTTCCCACAGGTATATCCACAGTATAGCTCCCGTTCGTAATTGACAAGTCCTCTTCACCTGCTCCTTTTCCAAAGAATACACTTATTATGCCATTCTCACCGATTGACCCAGAAGAATCTTTATGGCTTAATTGGACTCCTCCCCCACAAACTCCTGACTCTTCTTCCTTAAACTCAATTGTTAATCTTACCACGCCCGGTCTATAAACTACATTTTTATCAAATGATAATCCTGTAATATGAGGTCTTGTACTATCAGATATACCTCCTACAATATGTAACTCCGGCAAAGCGAAATTCACTATTTGACCATTCTGATAATATTCTTCTGATACATAATTACCTTTCTCGTCAACAGATATATCGCGATCGAAAATAGTTATATTTCCCGCATTATCAGTTAAAGAAATATAACTTACAACCCATTTACCTGACAGAACACTTGTTGGAACATTAATACTAAGTGCATATCTTCCAGTCTTAAGGGACATATTATCACCTACATCTTTTCCAAACCATACATTAATTGACCTATTAGAGTCATTTTCAATTGTACCTAAATCACCACAATAATGTAATTGTACGTAACCACCAGCAATTCCTGTGCCTTCTTCAATATAATCCATATTTAATTTCACTTCATCGCCCGCCGAAACACTTTGGGACGAAAACGATAATCCGACGATTTCAGGTTTTGTAGCATCAGATACTCCCCCAGTAATATTCAAATACGGCACATCAAAATCAACTACTTTATCATTCTGAAAATATCCATCTTTTACATACTCATTATTTTCATCGTATATAGGTACTGGTCCAATTATTGTAGTTTCATTACCGGCATGATCTCTCATTGTAATTTGTCCAATATACCACTCACCAGACAATACATTTGGCGGAATATCAATATTGGCAGAATACCTTCCTGACGTAAGAGTCATACTATCATCGTCAGCAGCTTCACCAAACCTAGCATTAATTTGTCTACTATGATCATCTTGATAGAATAATTGAACATCAATATAACACACTCCCGTTCCTTCTTCTACAAAATCTATATTAAGAATTGCACTTCCAGGTGCTTGTGCATTTTGTGTCGCAAATGATAATCCTGTAATCTCAGGAGCTGTAGTATCAAATCCATCAGCAAATGAAACCATGTTAAAAATGCAAACAAAGCACAATTGAATAACTACAATAATACTAAAAATTTTTTTCTTCATATAAAATCCCCTTTCCAATATAAGGTAATTTTAGCCCATTTTGTTCTAAATTTCAATAGAACATTTTGTTCTTAATATACTTGTTATATACAAAGAAAGCAGGTATATATAATGGCTAAATATGAAAGACTAAGAAACATGAGAGAAGACCTTGATATGACACAGGCAGAGATTGGGAAACACCTATGTATTTCTCAACGTACCTATGCACATTACGAAGCTGGAACAAGAGATATTCCCATTGAAACATTAATTAAACTTGCAGATCTATATAATGTAAACCTTGATTACCTTGTTGGTCGAACCAACATCAAGAAACGATTAAAATAGTAAACACAGCCTAATTCACGGCTGTGTTCAATCATTTCCAAGGCCTCTTTTTATCAATCCAGCCCTTCTCTTTCCAATATTTATAGTCAGTATAATCAGGATTGTCCTTGCCAAGACCAGTCTGAAGTGACCTAACAGCTAGAAATTTGAATTTCACAGGTAATTTTGTATGGGCAGGCTTGCTATAATCAATGCTTTTCATTTTGAATGCTAATGATTTTATGCCAGACTCCATACTACGGCGCTTTTTATCAGCAATTCTCTCCCACTTAACATCCCCTAGGAATCTAAATCTAATTTCCTTAATATAACTAATTCCCCACCAGGACAAGCTGTCCTTAATGTCTTTAGCTGCAGACTTATCTCCTGCGCCCAGACACTGTGTAATAATAACAGCGCGTTTACCAAACATTTCCTCAGCAGGTCTATGAGGCATCCAACGGTAGCCAAAATGATCTAACATAGCCTTCATTGCTCCAGTAGTATGCATAACATAGGCAGGAGAAGTAAATACAAGCAAATCAGCCGATAGCAAGGCCTTCTCAATTTTTTGTATATACTCTGCGTCTTTACACTTATGCTCATCATCAAGAAAACATGTCTTGCACCCTACACAAAAGTCTGGGCAATCTTTTGGCAGATAGAACTCTTCAATCTGCGCTTCACCCCTAAAGGGTTCAAGAAACATCTCTTTAAGCTTATATGTTACACCTTGAAGACCAGTACCATTAATTACTGTAATATTCATAAAACTTATCTCCCCACCTCAATCTCATCTACATATCTCTCAAGATATGGATCTGTATTATGAGTTAAATTATTAGCTCTTAGCATTTCAACAATAAGAGCTGCAATTTGCTCTGCACTATCCACAATCGGGTCTGAAATATTAATAAAGCTTGCATTATATTCGCCCTTCCAATAGCTTGTATTAATATCAGCATTAGAAAGACCTTTTATAAGAACAGAAAATTCGCCACCATTGTCTATTTCTTCTAGTTTTCTATATATCCATTTATAATAGGGAGGATATACCCTTTTCATGAGAAAAAACAATTGCATGGCTGCTTCTAATCCCTGAATCTGGCATAATCTTGCAGCTACAACATCTTTTCTGGACATACATCTTGCATAGTTAACTTGAAGAGCTGATGAAAATTTATGAAGTTCATTTACAATTCTAATCTTCCAGATTTTATCTGGATAATAGTCAAGAAGCATATTACGAAAAGCACTAAATTTACCTAAATCATCTCGAAAGATTTCACCATTTACTGCCGTAGCAAGACAATTATGATCAAGCATATACCAATCGTCTTCACTTAATTTACATTTGTCAATATCACAATTAATTCCCAAAATATTAGAGTAGAATCCTCTAATTGTCATAACTCCCCGGCGTTCTTTGAGCCTTTCGGTTAGATTATTACCTGGCATTCTATCTATGAGAATATCATATTCAGCTATAAGTTCTCCTCCAATACGATTCATATCCTCTTCTGTAAGCCAAAGTACAACCCCAGTGCCAAAGTCATGATCTCTCGATATAAAATCATCATAACCAAAGCAGTCACTTCCCTCACCACATATTCCGACTGCAATTCTGCTCTCGTATTCAGGAAACTTCTCACTAATCATAGGCGCAATTACATTATTATAAAAATTGCGACTACCTTCTCTTGAACTAATCAAGGTATTCTCCTTATCTATTTTACTTAGAATTGAGTAGACTTCTCCAACTCTTGGATCTTACGCTCTCCTTCATCAGCAAGGGCAGCAAACTTATCAATAGTATCCTTCATCATAGGAAGTGCCTGTTGACGATAATTATTAATATCATCAAGTGCTCCTAGTGCTTCTGCAAATGACGCCTGTAATACATCAGGACTTAAAGCAGCTTCTGTTGCCTGCTTTTGAATCTCAACTCCCTGTTCACGAAGCATTTTAGAGGTAGATTCAATCATATCATTTGTCGCTTTATTAACAGCATTAACCTTATCTAATACTATTCTTTGATTATATAATGCTCCTGCAATAGTTACAGCAGTTCTTAGGGCTGATACAGATACATTCTTCGCTCTATCTACTGAACGAATAAGTTCTCTGTTATTCTTTCTAATAATTTCAGACGCAATTATTCCTTGCTGATTAACTACAAGAATCTGCTGGAAGTCTTCAACGCGCTGGCGAAGTGGGAACAATACTTCATCTTCTACAAACTTAATCTTATTCTCGTCTTCTCCATCTCTTTTAGCCTGGTCAATAGCATCTGTAAGATATGTGTCAAGCTGCATACCAAGTTCCATATTCTTCTGCATTTCTTTTGTAATCTCTCTCATAGAAGCCTCTTCTATCTCAAGAGTTGTATTATCATCTTCAAGCATTTTCTTACCCTTATCAAGACTATCGATAATAGTAGAAATCTCATGATCTGCAGTATTGAACTTCTCAAAGTATCTTCTTACTGGATTGAATATCTTACCAAGTTTACCACTTTTAGCAAAATCAATTCCCGATGGATCAAGATCCTTCATTTGAATTGTCAAATCCTCTAAACCTTTTGCAACTTCACTTCCTTCACCACCTACTCTGTTATAAGACATTAATCTCTTCTCAAGTAGTTCATTTCTATTTCTGTTCTTAGTTAAAGTTTCTGTTCCAAAATTGTTAATAACATCAGTTATTTCTTTTCTAGTCTCGAAAGAATCAATATCAGCATCCATAACATCTTTAGCCTTGTTAATTGCTGTATTATCAATTGCTTCCTTTTCCTCTTGAGGAACCTGTAATTCCTCCTTTACAACTTTTTCAATTTCTTCTTCTTTTGGTAGCTCTAGTGTAAATCCCATTTCATTTTCCTCCTTGCATTATCATTATCATGAATTAGTACACATTTATTATTAAACATTTCCAATAACAATCATCAACCTACAATGATGAATTAAATAACATCTTAACCTGGTACATAATATCATCCGTATCTGCATTAATACATGCACCTTCATTAATATTACTAATCTCTTGAAGTGCATCTATATTAGCATTATAACCAATTGTATAAATCGGTATCTTAAGTCCTTTAATAACAGGTTCTACATCTTCTAAGCGATATCCTGTATTAGTTGCCCCATCACTTAATACTATAATCACAGGCGTTGCATCTGGCGTGATTTCAAGCTGCTTTTCAACCATATCAAGGGCGACACACACTCCATCAAATGTTGCAGTACCTCCAGAAGGTCGTAGGGATTGAACTGCTCCCTTAAAATACGACTGCTGATCCTCATCAAATTCATTAATAGGAAGTAATATATTAACATCATCAGAATAACTTACAACGCCAACATAATTACTATTATTAATATATTGCATAGCATTAATTAATGAACTTTGAAGCGCTGCAATTGGAGCTCCTAGCATTGAACCTGACACATCTGTAACAAATACACATACTACTGGTTTTCCATTTTTATTTTCTTTATAAAATGTCTGAGCTTTTCTTAAATCTTCTCCACTAAGCTTTTTGTAATCGCATGTGTAATTACTATTATGATTAAATCCATAATCAGTAGCCAGTTTCTTGGATTCATCAGATGAACAATAGGCTCCAAATGCTTTGAGAACTTCTAGCTTATTAGCATCGTTAGTAGTTGCAACTAAGGGATTATTATGTGAGTATCCATAAGGTACAAATTTATAATCCATAGTCAATTTATTATCATTTATATATGTCTGATATTCTGTTACAAATGCATCAAAAGTACCTTTATCAGCAGAATCTCTCATTTGCACAGTTGTAAGTGCAACAAAAGGCACATTACCCTGGAACTTATTAAACCCTTCTTTAGCAGCATCTGAGAAAATATCACCATTTCCATATTCATATAAGATACTTACAAGCAAATTAAGTCCTGCGGATGATGAGAATGGATTAGTATATCCTGTAGATACCTGTCCACTTGCAGTAGCATCAATTATTGTCTTCATATCTACCTTGCCAAATTGGGATTGCAAGTTATTATATACATCATTTGCAATACATATTCCTGCTTCGTTATACACTAATGATTCTGATATGGTAGACGTCTTAACTCCATCAGCCTCAAGCATTGACTGCCACAAATCACTTGATGGTGTAAATGCATCAGGTACAGCCTTACCAGATGACACATAATCAACTGCCTGACCAGAGCTAACGTTTCTTATTAGTACATTATATTGTACACCGTTTACAGTGACCCCTCCCGATTGATTGAACTTCTCTGCTGTTTCAGTAAGCCACCCATCTTTGCCTTTACCAGCTTTTTCAGGAGATGCGTATATCTCAACATAATTACTGGTACCTGGATTTACCACAACTTCATGAGAATTAATATCTGGTAACTCCCTTGAAATATTAGCTTTATCAGTAGAACTAACGATAGCTTTAACAGGTTGGCTCTCCTTTGGATTAATATTTTCAACCATCTTAGAAAGCTTTTTTAATGATTCTTCTCTATTAACATCATTAACATTTCTGCCAATATTCTTAGTTGCAACAAGACCTATTATCATTACAACCAAAGATAAAATAGCAACAAATACTACATATACTTTCTTGCCTTTATTACTCTTCTTCATTTATTCCTCCCCGAATACTAAGTATAGTATTTTACTTCTTTTGTAAGCTCTTCTATTTCACCCAACATTGTTTCCATGTCTGCTTCACTGGAATTACTAATCTTAGCAAGTTCCATAGATAATGTATCCATCTTAAGAATAAGATTCTCATTTACAGCAATAGCGCCTTCAATCTTGGCTTGATTTTCTTTATAAAGAGCTATTTGTTTTTCTTGAATATCATCAGGAATATTATCGTTTCTGTAGTTTTCTAATCTGGCATATTCTTCTTCATCAAAGAACTTCATACGATTAGTCATTGCAACAACATTTTGATTAGCTGTTTTTTCCGCAACATCAACAATAGAATAGTATTTCTCATATGAAAGAGAAGATCTGTCAAACCTTTTATTAATAGCTTCCTTGGTTCTTTCACAACTTGTATTAAGTCTCTCTAGTTGTTCCATAACAGTCTTTGCAATTTTGCCAAAATACTTCCCGTTCGTGTATGAACTTAGGACATTTTGCAATTCACTATATGAATGATTCTCATTTTCATCCATCATAACCTGCTTTGGTTCACGCAGATACCACATACTCATAAGAATATATCCTGCTATTAATGCTATCAGAATACCTATTGGTATTAATATCTTAATCACACTTCCATTGGTATTCCACAGATTAAGAATCCCTCGAGAGAAGCATACAACAGCTATTATCGCTTCTACCAAACCAAATATAAGTAATATCCATTTTTTGTTTTTCGCATTCATAAACATAACCGTCCCCTTATAATCTATTAAAGCTTACTTACACTACAACCTTCATAGAAGAATTGTATAATTTGATTACAATTCCATCCTGCATCAGACATTCTTCTTGCAGCATCCTGGCTCATACCACATCCATGGCCAAATCCACCTCCATAGAGATGGGCACCGTTTTCATTTGCAACAAATGTAAATGCACTACTAAACAAAGTCGTAACGTTTTTACTACTTCCATCTGCCATTCTAGCAGTCTTAGCTGCCTGCCCAAGTATTCTTCTAATAGCAAGCTCATCGTTAATTATAGCACAGCCATTCGTAAATTCCATACTCAAACTTGTAATTACACCGCCTGTACTTCTCTTAAGGACTTCCATATTCCTATAATCACCAAAGCCGTCTTTTTTTAGCGTATTAGTGGACTGATTCAATGCTTTAGTAGCAAGCCTATTATCTACTTGAACTTTTTTTCCATTAGAAGAATTGTAAATGTCTATTATAGTATTTACAACCTTATCCTTATTTGTCTTTATATCAACAACTAAGTCCCATCTAAAGTAAGGATCACTATTTTCTAAAGCTTTATCGTCTGGTTCCTTTATATATTCGGCAAATGCTTTCTCAAAACTATCATCCTTATTGATTATAGCATTATTAACAGAAGCCCCCATCTCATTTATTGGATCCTTATTTTCAAGACTTATATATTTTCTTGTCAAATATGGAAATTCTTCAGACTTCTGCGTCTGGGTATAACCACATGATGTTGAATAGAACAATGTATTAGCTATCTCATGAGATGGTGTATATACAACCATTCCAGATGTCTCATTAACAGCTGTAAGTGCGTCACCACTGGCCCATTTCTCCCCATATACTTGAAATGATACAGTATCGTCCACATCAGCCTGAGCTTCTTCATATGCCAATTTACCATTTCTACAAAGTACATAGCTACGGGCACAAATCGCCTGTGCCTTCAAAGCTTCTAACCCATAATTAACAGGCATTTCAGAACAGATAACACCTTTTATATACTCCTCTAGGGGTATATAATTGGTAACTTGTAGTCCCTCGCTTGTATAATGAAGCTGTATTCTTCCCGGATAAGAATCACCTTTTTTACTGCTTCCTTTTAACACAAAGCGACCATTTACATCTTGTGGTGATATTTCTATCACAGTTCCTGTAGGCCTTTGATTAGAAAATGTTATATCTTCTCCCTCCGATGCAAAGTGACCCACTCCATTCTCATTCCAGGTCATACCCTTATCACAGGAAATTACTATGCTATCCCATGTCTTACTATCACCATTAGTCAATAAAACATTTACGTTGGATTTATTATAATCAATTGTATTTTTCGAAGAATCATTTTTGTTTCTATTAATAAACAGAATTAGCAATACAGCCAAAACAATTATAGATATAGATACAATAGAAGCTATAATTCTATATTTATTATTTCTTTTTTTAGACGTTGTAGCCATATAAATTTTTCTTTCACAGGGTAGTTTATTTTCTACATAAAAAGACACCCAAAATGCCGAGTCTACGATTTTGACTCCTAGAAAAATCTAGGTGGGCAACCGCAACTACTCTTTTGCCTTCCACCGGATAATTGAGGCCTGACAGCCAAGCAGCAATATAGGAATCCCGTTTAAAGTGATGTAGGTTCAAAATTGTAGATTATTCGAACATTCTAGGTATGATTAATTATACAATACATATTAAGATGTAGTCAATTCTCTATATTATAATACAAATATTAAAAGTTTTTAAATCAAAATCAGTTATAATACTTAATCTGACTTGTAATTTCCTCAATATCTTCAATTACAGCGTCAGTCTTAGTACTATTATCTGCACTCTTTCTAAGCTCAATTGATAAAGTATCCAACCTATTGAACATATCTTCATTGTCTTGAATTCCCCTATCAATATATTCCTTGTTCTCTTTGTAGAATTCTAATCTACCACTATTGAGACTCTCTCTATGTGTAAGATGCTTAATTGGGTTCGTCAAGGTAGAATATTCTTTCTCATCTAGCACACTAATTCTTCGAGCCATCATATCCAGATTAGTAATTGCCGTATCCGCAGCAACATTTACAACTCCCATATATCTATCCCATGTAATAGAATTAGGTTCAAATCTATTATTAACAGCTTCTTTTGCTTCGTTAATCTTCTTCTCAACTAAGTTGGCCTGGCTAATAATCGCCCTTGCTGTCTTGCCAAGATAAAATCCATATTGATATTTTGAAGCAACTCGCTTTATTTCCTTAATGCTAAGATGCTTCTCCTCAAATCCTTCAACATTGATAGTTTTATTCTCGTTAATCCTAACTGGTCGATCCTTCGTTATTAATACTCCAACAAGAGGAATTGCAATCATAAGTCCTAGTACAATAACAAAAGCAAGTAACGCACCAAGCAAATTGCCACCAAATATGGATGCAAAAATTACTATTGCACCAATAATCAAAGCTAATATATCAAGAATCACTGATAATACTATCGCAATAACACGTTTACCACTCATAGAACTATACCTCTAAAATAAATATATGTAGATTTTATCATTTTTGTATGTATGGCACAATATGAAATAAAATTATGCAAAAAAACCCTGCCAAGGATGGCAGGGTTAATAGCTCACCTATTATTTATTATAGAGATGAAGCCTCATCAACAAGTTTCTGTAATGCTTTAAGTGCTTCATCAGGAAGTTTGTCATAACCTTCCTTATTCTTAGCAAAGCCTTCTACTGCATCTACTCTGTTTTGCATAGCAGCCTTAAGAGCATCTACATATGACTTGTCAGACAAATCAGGTGTGAAGTCACCAGTCTTACCAGACCAATCATTCATAATCTCAATATCATCAAATGGTCCCCACTTCTCGAACTTAGCTTTTCCTTCAACGATAGTCTCTAAGATACCAAGTGTATCTTCCTTCTCGCACTTGTGTCCCATGAAGTCACCTGTGTTAACGATGTAGCAGGCTACATTCTTCTCTTCTACCAACTTCTTGAACTTCTCATAATCATTTACAAGAGGATATGTTCTAAATGGGTTAGCATAAGGAACAATACGAAGTGCGTTAAGATCTGTTCCAGCCTTAACACGCTCTGCACTTGATGTCTTAGTTGCAAGTGTAGCACCCATAACTGAAGCAAGAGCAGCACCCTTAAGCTTAAGTACTGGTGGGATTGTAGGATCCTTCATAATCCAGAAAATAGCATTTACAGGAGCATCAATCTTGTCAACTCTGTTAGGTGACCATAATTTAGACTTGATAGCACGTCCGTTACCGTTTCTTATATCCTCTGTAACAAGCTGAATCTTGCCATCTTCATCCATTGTACATGAACAGTTCTGAACTGTAAGAAGATATTCATTATCAGGGCATCCTGTAGGATAATCATTAGTCTTATCAAAATATGTAGGCTCAAGAGCGATTGATGCACATGTATCAGAGTTAATGATAAATGCGTCATCATGAAGAACTTTGATGCCACCAAATTCGTCATATTTACCGCCGTGCTTAGCATGTGTAAGTGTAGACTTACCAGAACCAGAAAGTCCATATACAGAAGCAACGAACTTAGAACCATCCTTAAGAGAGTACTCTTTCTGTCCGCCGTGACATGCTGCATAACCATTACGATTAGCAAGTGCCCAAGCCATTGTAAGTGTACCCTTCTTATGCTCACCAAAGTATCTCATACCAAGAATTGCTGCGCAGTTCTGGTTAGTATCGAAATAGCAAAGTGTAAGTGGATCAGACAGGCAAGAATAATCTACATCTGGAGCCTCATGTGGAACCCATTGAGGATCAGAGAAAATATAAATATCTGGCTCTTTGCCATCTCCAACTGGCTTAGAATTCTTATACATCTTAACATATTCATCAGACATATACTGGAAGTTAAGCATCCAGTTATATAGAAGGTTCTCTTCTCCTTCTGGAATAAGAAGATGTGCCTTAACCATAAATTCTGGATCAAGACCTACAAAACACTCTGCATGATACATTGTCTTCCAACGAGTCTCATATACAGCATCCATAACAACTTTATCAAGCTTAACTTCGTCTACTCCAGGCTCACCCTTAATACGACGGGCTGCAGCATAACGACCTGTTACTGCACCATCATTGAATAATAGAACTTTAGCATCCTTATCAAGACCAAATGTATCTGCATCCTTAATAGGCATATCAGTTACAACTGTTCCTGGTGAATTCTTAGCTAGCTCATAAGCTTCTCTTAATGTATTGATTTTTACAACATTGTTTCCATAGAAAGGTGCTTCTATAATAGATCTAGTCCTAGAAAAACCAACCTTTCCAGCACCAATTTCGCTGATTTTATAATTTGCTTTTGTTGACATTCAAATTACCTCCTTAAATAAAGCAATAATCTTTTTTCTTTTAGAAATATGTAAATCTTCCATATGTAATAGTAAATATGTGAAGAATTTATCAAATTCCAATCTTGCATATAATACCATACAATTTTATATAAAGCAAACCAGAAAGCTATATCTTGTATTAAATATACTATTTTTTTGCCACATATTGTTTCATATTATACAAGTGAGTAAGCCGATTTTGACAAAAATTTGACATAATGCTATAATTTTATAAATTTATGCGTAAAATTACGAGAGGGGGGAGATATATATGGAAAAGGAGTTCGGAAAAATCACTCCAAAACTAGAAGAACTTGCAGAAAAGGCCAAAAAATCTTCATATATTGATCCAGAATTATATACAAAATATAATGTCAAAAGAGGGCTTCGTGACTTAAATGGTCGTGGTGTTCTCGTTGGAATTACTGATATATCAGAGGTATGTTCAACAAAAGAAGTTAATGGTAAGAGAATTCCTATCGACGGAGAATTATACTATCGCGGTTATAATGTAAGAGATATAATCCTAAAATCACAGGATTCCGATCACTTTGGATTTGAAGAATGTTGCTACCTGTTATTATTCGGGCATTTACCAGATATAAGAGATCTGGCTGAATTCCAGAATATACTTGGTGATTATCGTTCACTTCCTAAAAACTTCGTCAGAGATGTAATAATGAAGAAACCATCAAAGGATATAATGAATTCACTATCAAGATCAGTCCTTACATTATATTCTTATGATGATAATGCAGATGATACCAGTCCTGCAAATGTTCTTAGACAATGTGCCCAATTAATCAGTATGTTTCCACTTCTATCCGTATATGGCTATCAGGCTTACAGACATTATCACCAGGACGGAAGCCTTATTATACATCAGCCAAGACCTGAACTTTCAACTGCTGAAAATATCTTGCATTGCCTTAGAGATGATAGTAAATATACACAACTTGAAGCAAAGCTTCTAGATGTTGCACTAATACTTCATATGGAGCATGGTGGTGGTAACAACTCAACATTTACAACACACCTTGTATCTTCCTCAGGAACAGATACATATTCTGCTATTGCAGCTGCGCTTGGCTCCCTCAAAGGTCCTAAGCATGGTGGCGCCAATATCAAAGTTGTGAAAATGTTCGAAGATATGAAGAAGACTGTGAAGGATTGGACTTCTGAAGAAGAGGTAAGCGCTTATCTTGAAGCACTTCTTGACAAAAAAGCATTTGACAATGCAGGACTTATATATGGTATGGGACATGCAATCTATTCTATATCTGATCCAAGAGCTGTTACATTTAGAGGATTTGTAAAGGCTTTATCAGAAGAAAAGGGATATCAAAAAGAATTTGCTCTATATTCTCTAGTCGAGAAGCTTGCTCCTGAAATTATTGCCAAGAAGCGCAAGATGTATAAAGGTGTAAGTCCTAACGTAGACTTCTATTCAGGCTTTGCTTATCAAATGCTTGATTTACCTATAGAACTCTATACTCCACTATTTGCAATTGCCAGAATTGCCGGATGGAGTGCTCATAGAATGGAAGAAATATGTCACAATGGCAAGATTATGCGTCCCGCTTACATGACAGTATGTGAACACAAGGAATTTGTGCCAATTGAGGATAGATAAACGACGTAATACATATTATATGTGAATCGAAAAAACGACCCTATATATATTATGCTTCGTAATACTTCGCTAAGAATATATAAGTGATTATATTAGTCATTATCGATATAACAAAAACAGGGTTCAATCTGCCATCCAGGCAGTGAACCCTTAATCCCGACGTCCTGTCGGGATTTTTTTGTATTCTGAAATAATCACTAATATATTCTAAGCTTGTACTAAGGCGCATAATATATATAGGTCCGCCTTCCGATTCACATATATCGTCTTACATAAACTTCTGCTTTGCCTTCCTTAGCATCATAGAGAACCAAAACCACACTGCTAAGAGTATTACAACAGCAATTCCATCATAAATTCTTGGAAAATTAAGTACTGTATCACCTAGTAAACTCACAATACCAAATACAGTAGCCACTATGCCAAAAATCAAAAGAAATGGGAACATATAATCTATAAAACCATAAGGATTCTTACATAACTTAAGTTCCTTAGGCGTAAGCAGAATACTTGGCATTTCGTCTGTCTTCTTCATTTTGACTGCATTAAAAATAAGGTATGCACCAAGAAGTAATATAAGAACATCAAATATAATAATTACAATATCTGAATTCAGGAAACCTTCCATAAACACATCTCCTTTCCTACTACCTAGACCACACTAACAAAAAACTAATATATTTTCAAGAAAATTATGAAAATAATTTGAATATTCATTTTACTTATTGTAAAATGAAATATAGAATTATTTATGGAGGACAAGAACATGGATTTCAAAGATACTACAATTTTAATCTGTGATGATTCAATTCTAGCTCGTAAGCAGCTCAAAGATGTTATTGAGACTTACTCTTCTGACATCCAATTTGCTGAAGCCGCTAATGGTCAGGAAGCAATTGATAAATATAAAGAAGTTAAGCCAAGTCTTGTATTTCTTGATATTGTCATGCCCGTCAAAGATGGCAATGCTGCTGTTAAGGGTATTATTGAATTCGATAATGATGCTGATATCATCATTGTATCTTCTGTTGGTACACAATCACAGTTAAAGTCAGCTATTGAAGCTGGCGCCAAAGACTTTATTCAGAAACCAATTTCTGAAGAACAGGTTCTTAAGGTATTAAGTTCACATTTGGAGGGTTAGTATATGTATGCACAGTTTTTTGGAAGCTTCCTTCTTAGTAAGGACAGCGTAACACCTGAGCAATTAACAGCCGCAATTTCACAAGCTTCAGAGACACGTCTTAAGTTAGGCACTCTTGCTCTTCACAAATACTACATGACTGCAGAGCAAGTCGACGAAGTATGCTTCCTTCAGACTAGAGAAGACAAAAGATTCGGGGAGATTGCAATTGAAAAAGGATATTTAAGAGAAGAACAGGTTGATGAATTATTAGCCGTTCAAAGTCCTGATTATCTAATCTTAGGACAAACTCTTATTGATATGGGGGTTTTAAGTAATTCAGACTTAGAATTACTTATTTCTGAATACGAGATTTTCAACGAGATCGATGATATGTCACTTGAGAATCAAAGTAAGACAGATAGACTTATTCGTAATTTCTTTACTTTCTCAGGTAAAGAGCTTACAGAACATGCTCTAATGTATATCAACCTTGTATTTAACAACCTGGTTAGATTTATTGGTTCTGACTTTACACCACTTAATCCAATATCATGTTCTGAAGAACACGATATTAATTACTGTGTAAGACAGGAAGTACATGGAGAAGTTGATTGCTACTCTCGTATCGATATGGACGAATCTACTGCAATCTCATTTGCTTCTAGATATGCCAAGATGGAATTCAGCGAGCTTGACGAATATGTAAAAGCATCAATCGACGATTTCCTTAACTTGCATAATGGACTATTCCTTGTTAATATGTCTAATGCATTTTCAATGGAACTTTCACTTACTCCTCCTGTTTCTGAGGAAGGAAATACAATTTCGTTACCAGATGGTTCATTTATTATTCCTGTAATTTATCCATTTGGAACAGTTCATATAATAGTATCTTTGTAAGAAGTATTACAATTAATAAAGACCTATGCCCTGGCATAGGTCTTATTTCATAATATATATATAATAACCTACGCTTTAAGCATAGGTCTTATTTATATAGAATTAGCATATTACAATGCCCTTATATTAAGTAATTCTTCGCTAATGATATGTAAGTAATTGATATAACATTGTATTAATAGTATGTCAGAAACCGGTGCGAAATCCTCCGTCCGGTCGGTTCGCACCTATTTCCAGCATCCATGCTGGAAATTTTCCTCAATTAAT
The DNA here is from genome assembly GCA_015057165.1 of Lachnospiraceae bacterium. Lineage (GTDB taxonomy): Bacteria > Bacillota > Clostridia > Lachnospirales > Lachnospiraceae > RUG191. The sequence continues at coordinate 40,750 of SVEY01000020.1, forward strand.
CAATTACTAACATATCATAAGCTCGAATTAATCTTATATAAGGGCATCGTAATATGCTAATTCAATATCTAATCAGTACACGATATGCTATTTTAGAAAGGATGTTACAGCTTCTTCCATGCCATCCACACTACACTTATTATCATGTAGGATGTTAGCATCCCTAATCTCCTTAATAGCGTTAGGAATTTCTACATTGCCAAGCTTTGATAATTCATCTACAAGGTCAAAATCATCCCATGAATCATACTTAGAATCAATGGCAGACATAACAGCACGAGTAAACTTAAATGGACTGGCTGTAGAAGCAATTACTGTCTTAGTAGTGTCTCCTGTATCCTTAACATACTTATCATATACACACTTTGCAACAGCTGTATGTGTGTCAATGATATATCCAGTCTTATCATACAAATCCTTGATAGTCTTGGCAGTCTCTTCTTCTGTGGCAAAATCACCATAGAAATCATCAAGTTTACTTCTCATTTCATCTGTAATCTCGTATTTTCCAGTTTCTGCAAGATTATTCATAAGCTCCACATTCTTAGCAGCATCCTTACCAGCACATAGATGGATTAGACGCTCTAGATTGCTTGAAATAAGGATATCCATTGATGGTGAATTAGTTAATACAAACTCTCTATTCTTATCGTATACACCAGTCTTAAAGAAATCATAAAGAACCTTATTCTCATTAGATGCACAGATAAGTTTAGCAATAGGAATACCCATATTCTTAGCATAATATGCAGCTAATATATTACCAAAGTTTCCAGTTGGCACGCAGACATTTATTAAATCTCCATTTGATATTTCGCCATTCTCCACAAGTTTAGCATATGAATATACATAATATGCGACTTGAGGAACAAGTCTTCCTATATTAATAGAATTTGCAGATGAGAATTGATAGCCCATTTTACCGATTCTCTCATTGAGTTCAGAATCAGCGAACATTTTCTTAACTCCAGTCTGAGCTTCATCAAAATTACCATCAATTCCGACAACTTTCGTATTGTCACCCTTTGTTGTAATCATTTGAAGCTCCTGGATTCTACTTACTCCGCCATTAGGATAGAATACAACAATCTTAGTTCCTTCTACATTAGCAAATCCAGCAAGGGCAGCTTTACCTGTATCACCACTTGTTGCAGTAAGAATAACAATATCATTCTCCACATTATTCTTTCTTGCACTTGTAATCATAAGATGTGGAAGGATTGAAAGAGCCATATCCTTAAATGCAATTGTTGCTCCATGGAATAATTCTAAGAAATACGCTTTATCACATGAAACAAGAGGTGCAATCTCCTCTGTATCGAACTTAGAATCATATGCACTATTAATACAATGTCTTAATTCTTCCTCTGTAAAATCAGTAAAATAAAGTTTCATTACATGATAAGCCACATCCTGGTATGACATCTTACTGAGGTCTTCTATACTAACATCAAGTCTTGGAATCTCTTCTGGAACGTATAATCCGCTATTATTAGCAAGACCTTTTAGTATTCCCTGTGATGCTGTAACTACTTCTTTATCATTTCTCGTACTAACAAAATTCATGGTCTATTCATTTAATCAAATGCTGATTAAATTTCTCCTTTCGCTATAACTAAAAGTTAATAAGTATTTCTTCTTAGTTGTACATAACAACACTAGAATTATAGCAAATGAAGGGCTTGTATTCAATGTGATATTTGACTAAATGAACCTAGTTATTATCTCAATAGTTCATTTTCTTGATAAATTGTGTTAGAATATGCATAAATATATTATAAAGGAGAATTCTTATGTTACAAGGCGTATATATTGCATATAGAAAAGACAAAACACCTTATTACAGATCAAGCATTCATTATAATGGTAAACATGTTAGTCTAGGAAGCTTCGACACAGAAGAAGAAGCTCACAATGCCTATAAAGAAGCATATTCAATATATAAGTCTAATGAAACAACTATTGATAACTACACTAATAGTGAGCATATATTGTCAGATGACAAGATTGTAACTATATTAAACCATAGAGATAATAAAATATATATCAAAACACCTATATATCTAAGAAGTGGCTATTTCTCGTACTTTTTATCAAGAGATAAGGAATTAAAATTCGACAATGACGACCTATTCTACTACAGTTCTCATAGAATACTTGCAAGAAAAGGTCATCTATATGTAAACGACTTTGGAATGCAATATAACATATTAAGTAGATTTGGTATTAAGAACTTTGCAGTATGTGGTTCTGATTATAAATTCGCGAATGGTGACAGTAACGACTATCGCTATTCTAATGTTATAGTAATTAATAAATACCATGGTGTGCATAAGATTACATACAGAAATCAGGAAAAACATCAGGTTAAGATTCATTTTAACGGAGATTACCTAATCGGTCGATACAATACCGAAGAAGAGGCTGCTATCGCATACAATAAAGCTGTAGATTATGCAAGAGATAAAGGGATTAAGAAGAATTATATTGATAATTATGTACCGGACTTAAGCCCTTCTGAATATTCAGAAATATATGACAGTATTGAATTACCTAAGAAATATACAGATTATATTGATAATTTAGCGAAGTAAATATATATATGAGGAGAAGCTGTGTAGTGTATATCCTTATACAATTTAATTCAAGCTTATCATATGTTAATAATTGATTATATGAAGAAAATTTCCTGCACGGATGCAGGAAATAAGCGACTGCCACCTGGATGGTGGATCAGTCGCTGGTTTCTGTCATGATATTTAATTGAAAGGTATATCAATTATTTACATATGGTTAGCGAAGAATTAGCGTATAAGGATATACACTACACAGCTTCTCCTCACTATAAATTCAATTAACTATTTATTATTAATATAATTCACAAGTCCTTCACTATCTATAATCTTCTGCATAAACTCTGGGAAGGCTTGTCCCTGATAAGTCTTTCCTGTTGTTTCGTTAGTTATAACTCCACTATCAAAATCAACATTTACAATATCCCCTTCCTTAATATCATCTGCAGCCTCTTTGCATTCAATAATAGGAAGTCCTATATTAATGGCATTTCTATAGAAAATTCTTGCAAATGTCTCAGCAATTACACAGCTTACTCCAGCGGATTTAATTGCAATAGGGGCATGCTCTCTAGATGAGCCACAACCGAAATTCTTATTAGCTACAATAATATCGCCCGTAGATACATTATTAACAAAATTCTTATCAATATCTTCCATACAATGTGTGGCTAATTCCTTAGGATCTGATGAATTAAGATATCTTGCTGGAATAATTACATCTGTATCAATATTATCTCCAAATCTAAAAACTCTACCTTTTGCTGCTTTCATATTTTCACCTCAAAATATTAATTCTACAATTAATTTACACAAACAACACAAGAACTACATAGGTCCACTTATCTTACCTGTCAGAGCTGACGCTGCCGCTACTGCAGGACTAGCAAGGTATATCTCAGAATCTACTGCACCCATACGACCAACGAAGTTTCTGTTAGTTGTAGATACACATTTCTCTCCAGAAGCCAAAATTCCCATATATCCACCTAGACAAGGTCCACAAGTAGGTGTTGATACAACAGCACCAGCCTCTATAAAATCTTTGATAAATCCAGCCTCAAGAGCTTCTAAATAAATATTCTGAGTACCAGGAATGATTATACATCTTACGTTATCTGCAACTTTTTTCCCTTTGAGAATCTTATCAGCCATAGCAAGATCTTCAAATCTTCCGTTAGTACATGAACCAATTACAACCTGATCAATACTAATATCTTCAACTTCATCAATAGTCTTAGTATTCTCAGGCAAATGAGGAAATGCTACAGTGGACTTAAGTACTGACAAATCAATTGTAATGGTCTCATCATATTGGGCATCTGCATCCGCCTCATATACTTTAGGCTCTCTCTTAGAATGATTCTTGATATAATCAAGGGTAATGTCATCAACAGGGAAAATACCATTCTTCGCGCCAGCTTCTATAGCCATATTACAGATACAGAGTCTGTCATCCATAGATAGATTCTTAACGCCCTCACCAGTAAATTCAAGGGAACGGTACAATGCTCCATCCACTCCAATCTCACCAATAAGATGAAGAATAACATCTTTACCACTGATATATTCAGAAGGCTTGCCAATAAGCTCTACTTTAATAGCAGATGGTACTTTAAACCATGCTTTACCAGTTGCCATTCCAGCAGCCATATCAGTAGATCCAACACCTGTAGAGAATGCTCCTAAAGCTCCATATGTACATGTATGTGAATCAGCACCGATAATACAGTCACCTGCTACGCACAGTCCCTTCTCTGGAAGAAGAGCATGTTCAATACCCATCTGTCCAACATCGAAGTAATTTGTAATATCATTCTTACATGCAAATTCTCTTACACATTTACAATGTTCAGCAGACTTAATGTCCTTATTAGGCACAAAATGGTCCATTACAAGAGCAATCTTATCCTTATGGAATACCCCATCGACCTTCATCTTCTCAATTTCATGAATGGCAACAGGACTGGTAATATCGTTTCCAAGTACAAGATCAAGATCTGCTTCTATTAATTGACCCGCTTCAACCTTAGAAAGATTAGCATGTGCTGCTAGAATCTTCTGTGTCATTGTCATACCCATTAGTATAACCTCCTTATCGTTATCTAGAATTCAAGCTCTTTCTTCTTGAAGATTTGAATTGAAATAATTAATGGTAGCACAATATAGCCTATAACTACGCCAAGTCCCCATGTAAATGCATGAAGACCATCCCCTTCAGATATTGCACTTATAAAATTCGAACAGGCGCTTCCCGGGAAGTATTGACTAAGCACTATATCATTATCTCTGAGAATCGGAATCATATCAATAAATGTAAATATTATATCAAGTACATTTGTAACAAATATTATATAGAATACAAGTCCTGTTGTAGGATTCTGAGTACCATATACAAATAATAATGAAAGGCTTAAAAAAACAATCATCTTAATTGATGTAGACCATACATCCCCTATACAAGATACAATCTGAGTACCAGACGCGCCATCTATCAAGCCACATATTAAAACAATAATTGTAAAGATAACATGCCACTCTACCACTAATATCAGTGTCTCGAAAAATCGTGCAAGCATCATCTTCGTTCTTGTCACTCCACGACCAATAGCAATCTGCATGCTTCTGCTCTTGAAGTCATCTGTATATATAGCACCAAAAATTGGTATACCTATAAGTAGCGGACTAAAGAATGAGAAAAAGCCCCCTATAGCTCCACCATACATATCTGCTGGTGTGTCAAAAAGCGGAATAGCCCTTAGACCTATTGCTATAAGTATTGCACATGCCATCATTATAATCATACAAATAATAAGACTCTTCTTGCTCTGTGCTCTTCTTATGTCAGTTAGAATAACATTACGCATTATTCTCACCTCCAATCAAGCTGAAATAGTAATTCTCTAATGAATCCATAGCCTGTTCTGTACCTTTAATATCAACCCCTGCTTCTTTCAAGGCGTTAGTAGCCTTCTCTAAATCCTCATCAGCCACGTTAATAGAAGTAACATTTGCACGAACTCTAAGATCTTCCTGATCTAACTCCTTAATTACAATGCCGTTATAAAGCATTCCAAAGCGATGTGCGGTATTCTGAAGTTCAGATAATATATGAGAAGATACAATTATAGTCTTGCCCTCCTCTTCATTAATCTTCTGAAGCATATTACGAATATCCATAATTCCCTGAGGATCAAGTCCATTGGTGGGTTCGTCAAATATAAGAATCTCCGGGTCACCAAGTAGTGCATTAGCAATACCCAATCTCTGCTTCATACCAAGAGAATACTTCTTTACAGGCATTTTCGCCGCATTATGGTCAAGTCCGACAATTTCAAGCACTCTCTTTACATCAGATGTATCCTTTACTCCCTTTAATCGTCTGTAATAGTGTAGATTCTCCTCACCACTTAGATAATTATAGAAATTAACTCCAACGAGAAAGCCAATCTTGGATCTGGCAGTATTATTTTCCTTCTCATTAGTTGCACCTAGAATAGACATACTTCCACCATTAGATGCAGAAAGTCCAAGAATCACCTTAAATAAAGTCGTCTTGCCAGCACCATTCTTACCAATAACGCCATATATATCCCCTTTATTTACAGACATATTGACACCTTTTAGCACTTCATTTTGTCCATAATTCTTAAGTAGATTGTCTATCTTGATAACCGAATCACCCATTCATGCTACTCCTTTCATATCATTATATTAATATAATGTATTGATACGCCAAAAATCCTGGCAAAATGCCAGGATTTTCTTTTCATCAAGCCATCTCTATGATTAGCAATATCCTAACTAGTTATTAATGAACTTATCTTCTTCGTTGTTCCAGCTATATAGTGAACGTACCTGTTCTCCAACCTTTTCAGCTGGATGCTCAGCAGCAAGCTTTCTCATAGCCTTGAAATGTACTTGTGAGCCAGCATCTGACATATCAAGTAAGAATTCCTTAGCAAAAGAACCGTCTTGAATATCAGAAAGAATCTTCTTCATAGTCTTCTTTGTATCTTCTGTAATAATCTTAGGTCCTGTAATATAATCACCATACTCAGCTGTATTAGAGATAGAGTATCTCATTCCAGCGAAACCTGATTGATAAATTAAATCAACAATTAATTTCATCTCATGTACACACTCGAAATAAGCATTTCTTGGATCATATCCTGCTTCAACAAGTGTCTCAAAACCTGCCTGCATAAGAGCACATACACCACCACAAAGAACTGCCTGCTCACCAAATAGGTCAGTCTCTGTCTCTGTTCTAAATGTTGTCTCTAAGATACCAGCTCTGGCACCACCGATACCAGCACCATAAGCAAGTGCCATATCAAGAGCCTTACCTGTTGCATCCTGCTCTACAGCTACAAGACAAGGTGTACCCTTTCCTGCCTGATACTCAGAACGAACTGTATGACCTGGAGCCTTAGGTGCAATCATAGTTACATCAACATCTGCTGGTGGCTTAATGCATCCAAAATGAATATTAAATCCATGAGCAAACATAAGCATATTTCCAGCTTCAAGATTAGGCTCTACATCCTTCTTATACATATCTGCCTGCTTCTCATCATTAATAAGAATCATAATGATATCAGCCATCTTAGCAGCTTCTGCTGTATTATATACTGTAAGCCCCTGTGCCTCAGCCTTAGCCTTAGACTTAGAACCTTCATATAGACCGATGCATACATCACATCCAGACTCCTTTAAGTTAAGAGCATGTGCGTGACCCTGGCTACCATAACCAATAATAGCAATCTTCTTTCCCTCTAATAATGAAAGGTTACAATCTTGTTCATAAAAAATTCTTGCTTCTTGTGACATTTTAGTTTCCTCCTAATTCTTTTTTATCACTTTTTTATCATCTACGTCTGTTAAGACTAGGTAATAACTAATCCATATAAACTATATCATCTGTACCACGAGAAAGACCCGTAGTTCCGGTTCTTGCAAGTTCAAGTATCTCGTAATCTGCAAGCATATCTAAGAATGAGTCAAGCTTACCTGTATGACCAGTAACTTCAATAACCAGAGATTCATGAGTAACATCAACAACTTTACCATGGAAAATCTCAGTAAGTTCAGCAATACTAGGAAAGCCTTGTTCTTTATTTAATTTCGTGGATATCTTAACAATCATAAGTTCTCTTGTTACAGAATCGTCAGGCTCTAGAATCTTAACATCTACAACGTCTTCCAGCTTAGCTACCTGCTTCTGGATCTGCTCTAATATAAGCTCATCTCCACTGGTAACTATTGTCATTCTAGTATAGCGTGGGTCTGCTGTTACACCAGCGGAAAACGAATCGATATTATATCCTCTTCTTGAAAATAGTCCTGATACATGACTAAGAACACCAGATGTATTCTCAACTAGTATAGAAAGTACTTGTCTTCTCATGCTTTTCTCCATTCTTTTGACAATATAAAAATAATTTTAGCACAAATACTATTATTGTCAAATATTTAGCACTTATTTAACATTTATTTAGCACTTATTTAACATTTATCTCTAGACTAAATCTCTTTGATATAGCCCTAAGATACTTTTCATTGTGTGACGTGGCAAGAAGCATTGGAGCGTATGCATCTCTTCCACTTATATTGTACATATACTTAAATGTACCATCTATCGGACTCCCGAATCTATCTGTATACTCATTAATATAATCAAGAATCCCCCTTTGTATGTCCTTTATTCCTTCAATATTATCGTCACAATCACCGAATCTAAGATTAGGTTTTTCTTCATAGAAGCCAACAAACTGCGGCGTTGGTGACGATAACAACAACTCCCAGAACACGTTATAGTCTTTACCTGGATCATGCTTCTTAAGTAAATCCCTGTTATGGCTCTGTGAATATAGATAAGATACCAGCTTTCCACTTTGCAGAAATGGCTCTGCGGCATCAGGTTCAGCATTATACATAGTGTTAGTACCTGCAAGAATGCCTGTTAATTGAACAGGAATATCCCATTTGTGCTCCATCAGATATGCAAGGGATAAAGCTCCGGAACCGGCCCATCCTATATCGATGGCAACAATCTTATTAACGTCCTTCAGAATGTCTTTATAATACTTCTTAGCGGCATTATGTTGAGGTTCATATGTATTTTCTACCATAGTCCAATTAGATTCTATAAATTCCTTCAACAATGGAGCATTCTTATCTGTAAGCTTATCCGTAGTTTTAAAACCAGTAGCATTATTATCTATCTCATATATTAGCTCATCAAGCTCCATAGATGATAGAATGTCTTCTATTGTATAACCTTGATTTACTTTGTGAAATATAAATCTTCTATAATAATCATGCTTATCGAATGAAGCCATAAGCTTTGTTGCACATTTTCTCGACCAATATACGTAATTGCAATTATCTTCCTCTTCGGGATAAATGCTTATATATGCTTTCATCAGTGTATCTCCATCACGAGACAAGAACAAAATCCTATCTATAGCATTATGCTTACAATACTCATGAATGAAATGGCAATAACCAAGCGCAAAAATACCACCATATATAAAGCCATATTCATACTCCATACTATATGTATTAAGCCCATTATATATGTAATTGCTTACAATCCCCCTATATGCCGACCCAATTATATACGACATGTCTTCACTGCGATATAGACTTATATTGTGGTTTACATTAGGATACAACAAGGCTTTTATGCCATTTTTATTTGCCATCTTTATATCACTGTTAGTATTGTCACCTATATGGATAATTTGAGAATTTGGATTATCATTTATTACTTCTCTAAAAAGACTTCCATCTGCTTTAGATTTAGAATATACGTTAGAAAGATACAATTTCTCATATCCGTCATATCCATTCTTATGAAGCATCTTCTCAATGGTACTTAATGGCAAATACATATCAGATGTAATAACAATTCTTTTTCCTCTCTTTTGCAACTCATCCCATACTTTTTTCATAAAAGGATTGGCAAAACAAAGGGAAAGCTCTATATCCTCTTCAACTTTCATCCCTTCTTTATAGTCGATTCCTACTTCATCTTTCAAGCGCTCATAAATATCTAAAAGGTTAATTTCCGTATGATTATACTTCTCTTTACACTTTATTCTAGCATCATACTCTGCATATATTCTAATATTCTTATAATCAGATATTCCTAGCCTCTCTCCTATCAAATAGAACATATCTGAGGGTACATCCATAGGTCGAAATATAAGTGTATCAAATATATCAAAGGATATAACATCATATGAACTACAAACCTTGACAAATTCTTCTACACTTAGTGATTGATTCTTATTATGACACTCCTCTGATTCTGATATATAAAAATTTAGCTTTTTTTGCTCATATATCTGCATACTAGGCTCTTTTCCTAGAAAGCGAAATTGTAATATGTAAAATGCGAAATTAAGCCACAATAAATAAACCCATGATAACACTTTTACTATCCCTGACGAGTTATCATGAAGCTTATGATAGCGGATTCTTATTCCATTTTGCTTATTAACTAAATTATTATATATACATTGTCGCATGCGTCTATTATAGCAATACTATAGTATTATTGCAATTTTATATAACAAAAAAGCACTATACCCAAATAATAGCATAGTGCTCTTTTATCATTGTGTAACTATAAGAAAATACTTTTTTACTAATTACTCACCCATCTTTGCTGTCTTAGCTGTAGCAGTGCTAGATGCATCAACTTGTGGTGCAGCAAGATTAACTGATTTAACGCCTACTGTAGCATCTGCTTTAAGAGCGTCTCTTGTTACGTTAAGTACCTTAATCATAACCGGTGAATAGCTTGAGAAGCTAACTGTAGCACGACCTTGTGCATCAAATTGTACTAAGTCCTTCATAACTTCAACTTGACCAGTCTTAGTATTGTAATGAGATGCGATTGCAAGCTTGTTAGCATAGCTTGAAGATGCCTTAATTGTTACATCTCCACTAGTAACACCTGAAACATCAAATAATAATGTTCCAACTACCTGTGGCTTCTCAGTAAACTGACCTTCAATTGAAGCAAGTGTAGCATCTGCCTCCATTGACATATCATATGCCTTTGCAAGTGTTGCTGTGTCTGTAATAGCTGCAACAGTTGCACTACCTTCTGATTGAACGTCTGAAGAAACCTGGCTTGCAACTTCTTGTGCCTTCTCTTCATCAGTCTTAGCCTTAGCACTTTCAGCAGCAACTGCTGTTAATGCAACACCTACTACCATTACTACTACGAGAAGTAGCGATACCATTTTTGATACTTTACTCATCTTTTCATTCTCCCTTTCTGAAAAATTTTTACACAAAATGTAGTATATTATTACCTACACTACATATAATATATACGACTTTATAATTTAAGTCAAGTATTTTTATACTTATGTATTGTAATTCTTATATATATTCTTTTAGTCAACTTTATCAACACCTAAAAAGTTTTTCTCCGGAATAAAATAGTAAGTATCAAGAACCATTTTAAGAAGTTCTTCCCTATCTACAATATACCCGTCGTGTTCATTAAAGACTTGAGATTCTCCCGGTATTTTAACAATATTATCCATATTATATTTTGCAGTTAATGCCATTGAAGCAAGAGATACATATTGAGTAGGATTAATATCAGTAGTCATATAAGGCGAAATAACCGGAATAAAGTCTGTAGCCTTAGAGTAATCATCCTTAATATAAGCTTTTGCTTTAGTAATAAAAGCATTAACAAAGTCCTTCTCTCTATCCATACGATCCAGATTAGTATAATTAATGCTGGTATCTCTGTATTGGACGAAATCTAGTACCTGGGTTCCACACATATGCTCAGTGTCGCCGGCTTTATAATTAATCCAATGTGGGTCAGATGGATCATGGATTTTACTAAAAATCCTATAATCATTTGAAAACTCTATATCCACGCCTTCCACAAAGTCTACAACATCGGCAAGACCTCCGAAACTTAGTGCGACATAATTATCTATATCAATCTGAAGTAAGTCTTCCACTATTCTCTTCGTAAGTTCTGCACCTTCTGCACTATTGTGTGCATAAGCATATTGTAAGCAGAGTTGCTCATCCCTAATATAATTAGATAAGCCTTTTCCACCACTTTCATCTACAGACACTATTGAATCCCTTGGTATTTCAATAATCTTAACTTCACCGGAATCTTTATCAATACTAAGAACAACAACCACATCTGACTGTCCATTGTCACCAATTTCACCGGTCTCATTTTCGATAGGACCATCTTTATCAATTCCAAGAACCATGATGTTATAAATATTATCCTTCATATAGTACTTGGTATCGTCAACAGTTATTGTTCTTCTATTTGTAGCCATGCCATCATTTACTATCTTATAAAGAATGAATCCGGCAGTACATAGCAAAACAACCGCTATTATGATTAGAAATACAATTTTTTTCTTAGACATAACATCCCCTACTTAGCTGCATAATCATATATTTCTGTCAGACATCCAACTACTACATATCTCTTATCATCCATTCCGCTTGGCATACATGTAAGAAGTGTACAAAGCTTAGTGTCCGAATTAATGCTTACATCATTTCTATAATGGCTGTAACTATCGTTAATACTCTGTAGATATGCTACATATTGAAGCACACCGGGGCCTGTAGTAAAGTCATATTTATACAAAGGATGATCGTCACTTGTACAGCAAGATGCGAATATTTTATACGTGTATTTATGTTCCGGTGTATATATATAGAATGTATCATTGCTGTTAAAAAACTCTTCATCTTCAAATCTATGAAGCTGTTGAAACATTGAGCCATTTCGCATATTGTGACCATAAACAATAGTATTGGCATCATGAAAATCCTTAGAATTCATTCCTTCGGTGTAAATAGCACCCGGAAGCCCATCATTTCCTTCAATTGTATGATATGCGTAATATAAGTCATCAGTCCCACTCTGGAGTATTGGATATGAAATATCTGTTCCTAGAACTTCAATATATGCATAAACCTCAGGATTTATTGCCTGATATGAAGAAAAATCAATTGGGCACTGTTCTCTGACTTCAACTTTTTTTACTTCACCTACCATAGTTTCTTTCGGTTTTAGTACAAAATACAAAACGATGCCTACCACAGCTAATACAAGAATAATTGCTATAGTTACTATTATCCCGATCTTCTTACTGTTTTTCTTATTGTCTACCATGACTATACACTCACTTTCAATATTATTTTTAATCATTCGTATGTTAGCTCTCATGCATTAGTCAATTATAGCAATACTTTGGTATTAATTCAATGATAATGCTAATATTGTTAATAAATTCTTAATAAAGTAGTCACACATTAATTCACGCATTGTGTTATACTCCTTCTATCAAAGCAAATCTGCTTTGATAACATAAGCATTCGCTTATGTTAATTCCACTTCTACCAATAATTATTAAGGAGGAAGGTATTATGGCGCATGAATACGACAACGCTTTTCGCACTATGGAAAACGATTGTCCAAAACTGTTAATACCCTTGGTAAAT
>SVEY01000021.1 GCA_015057165.1 Lachnospiraceae bacterium
CAATTTGTTTTATGCTATGCTTTTTTTATTTTGATTAGATTTGCGAATTAGAGGGGTATATGATTTGAAGAATAACAGCTACAAAAATAAACATCGGTGTGTGAAACAAAAAAGTAATTATTAACAAATTCGCAAGGGAAGGCGAATCGATTTTCAAGGAGGGAAAGAATTATGGTAGTACAACACAACATGCAGGCAGCAAATGCTTCAAGAGTATTAAACATCACAGCAAATCAGCAGACAAAGAGCACAGAGAAGTTATCTTCAGGTTATAAGATTAACCGTGCAGCTGATGATGCAGCAGGACTTTCAATTTCTGAAAAGATGAGAAAGCAAATCAGAGGACTTGATAGAGCATCTACAAACGCTCAAGATGGTATCTCCGCAGTGCAGACGGCTGAAGGTGCGTTAGCAGAAGTTCACTCAATGCTTCAGAGAGCAAACGAGCTTGCAGTACAGGCAGCAAACGGAACAAACTCTACAAAGGATGTATCTTACATCAACAAAGAGATTCAAGCACTTAAGACAGAGATTGCGCGAATCGGTTCTACAACTGATTTCAACGGCAAGTTGATGTTAGCAGGATCAAGCACAAACATTTTCGTTGGATACACAAGCACAACAGATTACATCAGCATTAAGGGCGTTAACCTTTCTACTGTTGCTAATAAGCTTTCATCTATCTCGACAAATGATGCAGCTAAAGATTTGTTAGCACAAATTTCTTCAGCAATTGAAGATGTATCAGGATTTAGATCTGACTTTGGTGCAGTACAGAACAGATTAGAGCATACAGTTGATAACCTAGACAACGTAGTAGAGAACGTAACAGCAGCAGAATCTCGTATACGTGATACAGATATGGCTGATGAAATGGTTAGATACAGCAAGAACAACATTCTTACTCAGGCTGGACAATCAATGCTTGCTCAAGCTAATCAATCAACACAAGGAGTTTTATCACTTCTTCAGTAATACAATACACATCGATATTGAAGACCACAAAAATGTGGTCTTCTTTTTATGTTTTCTACAATATATGGTATAATGTATCTTGTGAAGTATTATAACGATGGGGGATAGTATGAATAATCCAAAGCTTACAATCTCAGTACTTATATCAAGGAATTACGACGGCGTTAAGAAATGTCTTGATTCAATTCGTCCAATTATGGATAAGGTGCCGTCTGAATTAATTCTCACTGACACAGGTTGCGGAGATAAGGTTAGAGAATTAATTGAGGGATATACAGATCATATTATTGACTTTGAATGGATTAAAGATTTCTCGGCTGCAAGAAATGCAGGATTAAAAGAAGCAAAGGGTGAATGGTTTCTGTATATAGATGATGATGAGTGGTTCGATGATGTTACGGAACTTGTTAAGTTCTTTAACTCCGGAGAGTGTGATCGATATAATGTAGCCGCCTATGTTCAGAGAAATTATCTGGACGTGGATGGTAAGACATACGGCGATCATAACGTTGATAGAATAATTAGAATAACGCCGGAATTACATTTTGAACATAGAATTCATGAGGCATATACCGGAATTGATATTGGTACTAAGAAGAGGCTTAATACATTCGTACATCACTACGGATATGCATATAAGAATGAAGAAGAAAGAATAGAGAAATCAAAGCGTAATCGAGAATTACTTATATTAGAGTGCGAGGAACACCCGGAAGATATGAGGATGAGATACCAGCTTGTCCTTGATTATTATGGAATTCATGAATTTGACGAGGCAATAGAAGCAGCACTTTCCGGCATTAAGATTAAGAGTGACTCTCAATACTGGGACGCGCTTCATACAGAGGCATTATATTGTTTCCAAGCGAAAGAGGATTGGGATAGTCTTATCAGGTACGGAGAGAAATTTCTAAACGATAGGCTGTTTCCTAATGACGAATTCGGAGTCAGACAGTATCTGATATGTGCCTATTGGAATCAAAAAGAGTATGACAAGATATGCAATCTTGCGCAGAAGGTTATAGCAACATATATAGATTATAAGAAGAATCCTGCAAAATACGATGCCAATCAACTTATGCGTGATGAATTCTGGAAGATTGATAAGATTAGCAGGATGCTTATATTTATAATTGACAGCGCACTTGCAACTAATGATTCGGGCGTAATTGACAAACTTCTTAATCATAATATCAGAGAAGAACTTACAGGATTGATTCAAAATGATACTTATAAGACATGGCTTTTGCAGATTGTAATCGGAACATGCAACGAACCGTCACAGATTGAATTATTCATGAGATTACCAATTGCCGGAAATGTCAATAATGTCAAGCTCGATGCGTTCGTAAGTCAGGTGGATAACATGTTCCCATATATTCCTCTGGATAAATTCGATATATGGAGAGATTGGATTCTGTCACAGCTTGAAGAAGGAAGCGAAAAGCACGCATATTTCTTAGCGAAATGTTATGACTATAAGTTGCGAAGTATAAGCTTTCATATTGCGGATATGGATGAATATGATAGCTTAGAATATGTTCTTAGTCTAATAACAGGCTATGCTGATAGAGAGATGGCATATTGCGAAGGAAAGTACCGAGATAAGCTGGAAAGCATGACTGAGGATGACCTACTTCCTGAAGAGAAATTGGCATGGCAGATACAGGAATTGGTTAACCAGGTTGATGCAGGAAATGTTTCGGATGCAATCAATACCGTTAGAGATATTACCGGTATTGCGCCATATTGGTCTGATGCAATAAGTTTTCTTCCAACATACATACAACTTGTGTTGGGTAGTCAATAGGAGATAACGGATGTTACAATTTGAACCGGAGTTTTTCGAGGCAGAGACAAGAGATGGATTCTATATTGAGCCTCTTGTTAAGAATGCTTGGGCAGCTCAATTAGAGACGCTTGCTTTGTTCGATAAAATCTGTGAAGAGAATAATCTAACATATAGTGCTGATTGGGGAACGCTTCTTGGGGCAGTTCGTCATGGTGGATTCATCCCTTGGGATGATGATCTCGATGTATGTATGCCTAGAGAAGACTTGATGAAATTCTATGAAATAATAGAAGATTATCCTGAACTCGAGTGTAGAAATCCCTATAATGACCCTAATCTGGGGATACATGCAACGAGACTTAATCTTTCGATGGAATTTACTGTCGATAGAGATAGATTAAAGGATTATCATGGATTCCCGTTTCCGGCAGGAATTGACATATTTAGCATAGATTATGTTCCGAGAGATAAGGATGCAGAAGAAGAGCAGAAAGATATAATGCTTAAGACCAATTATGTGGCACATCTACTAGACCTTATGTCTGAACATGATGAGAAGAAAGAAGGGTATTATAAGAAATACAAGGAATATGTTCGAGAGATAAAGGAAAAAACTAATGTAGAATTTTCAAAGAATGAACCTGATAAGCATGAGATAATGATTCTGTATGATGAGGTTGAAGGAGCATATTCTAAGGAAGATGCTAGCTTTGTATCGGAAATGCACTGTCTATTGATGGGGGGGCAGTTATTATCTTCCTAAGGATTCTTATGAGAATATAATTCGTATTCCTTTTGAAAATATAATGATATGTGTTCCTGCAAACTATAATGAGGTTCTTAGAGTAAAATATGGTAACGACTATATGACACCGCGAAATGTCGGAGGAGCCCATGATTATCCGTTTTTTAAGAAAGAAATAAAAAGCTCTTGGAATACGACAGATGATGAATCATATAATGATGTGAAAAAACATATTGAGAAGATATCCAGTGATTATTACAGAGAGTTCTTGAATAGATCTTCGAAATGTTATGTTGATATAGAAGAGGATGTGCTGGATAGGCATCCGATTAATCGTACACAAGCAGCTCTTCTTGAAACACTGTATGAAGTAGACAGAATATGTAAGAAGCATAATATAAACTATTATTATGTGGGAGAAACCAAGGAAGAGATTGAAAGAATAAGAGAATTTAACAGCGATTCCACGGATATTCATATTGCAATGTTTCGAGATGATTATATGAACTTTCAACAGTTTGTCCAAGAGGATTTGGATGTATGGTTTGATTATAGGAGCATTTATACGCATCCGGAACATACGGATATGAGGATGTATGTTATTACAGATGCCTATGGTACACAAGAAGGAGAGTATGAAGCCCGATTCCATGGATGTAACGATATAGTGGGAATTGATATTGCGCCAATTGATACAGTTAGTAATGATGATTCTGTTGAAGAATTAAAGAGTAATATCATATCAAAGCTTGTTCAAAGCATACCGAGTATGCCAACACAACCGCCATATGACATTCCTACGATGGCGCTTGTCAGTCAGTGGCAAGATTTACTTCAGATGGAGATTAATATGCAGGGCAATCTGCAAAATGCTTTGATGAAAGCGGCGGATAGCGTTGCAATGTCAGACACAAATGATTCGTATAAGAGAGTTAGGATTTCATCTGATATAGCCGAGAATAATTATAGATTATATGATAAGTCGGAATTTAAGAGAAGAAACGATTGATAGGAATATAGGAGTTTTCTATGTTGGAGTTTGATGTAGATTATTTTAAAGAAGAGACAATATGTGGCTTCACAGTCCCTGAATTTATGAAGCATGCTTGGGCATCACAGCTTAAGCTGTTGGCTTTGGTGGATAGGATATGTAAGGAAAACGATATAAAGTATTTTGCTAATTGGGGGACGATTCTTGGAGCGGTTAGACATAAGGGATTTATTCCGTGGGATGATGATATCGATCTATGTATGTTTCGTCCGGACTTTGCAAAATTCTTGGAAGTTATTCCTAATTATGAAGGGATAATAGTACATAATTGTTTTAATATGCCCGACTTTGGATTTCACGCTAATAGGGTTCTTAGTGGAACAGTTTATACGGTTGAGAGAGATGTGTATAAGGATTATTATGGGTTCCCATTTCCCGTTGCGCTAGACATTTTCAACTTAGATTATGTGCCAAGAGATAAGGCGTTAGAAGATGAAATGGTAGAAGCTCTACAAGTGTGTGCGACTGCAGCACATGCAAGAGAGTGGCTAGATGAGAATGGCCCGGAAGAAAAAGAATACAACTATCATCAGGCAGAATACAGGGTTGCGGTTAACTGGCTTGAAAAGAATTGTGGTATGCAATTTAGTACGGAGAATCCCGGTTATCAAGAGATAGTAATACTCCATCAAGAGATTGCCGGATTATATGGACCGGACGATGCAGACTATGTAACAGAAGTGCAGTGCCTGGCAAGTGGTAACCCTTATTATATCCCTAAAGAAGTATATGATTCAGTAGTATGGCTTCCATTTGAGAATACTACTATTCCGGTTCCGATAGGGTATCAGTTACTTCTTAAAATGAAGTATGGAAATGATTATATGTCGCCTCGCAAAGTTGAAGCGGGTCATGAATATCCTTTTTACAATGCATATATTAGAGCGATATTTAATGAGAGAAATCACAAGACATTTGAAGGAGCCTGTGAATATATTCAGAATCAGTCAAGCCGATTCTATATTAAGTTCCTAAATAAGACGACAACGCCAACAATTGGTGAGTCAGACGCAGATGTTAACAAATTGACGACGGAATTCAATATGTCTGAAGAGGAGGTAAGAGAGCTTCTTGCAAAGTGTGAGGTGCTAGAAGAATTCAAGAGGATTTGCTCGAAGGTAGGAATTGACTATTATGCTATAGGAGATACGCCTGACTTAGCTTCCGATAAAAATTACAAGGAATTGTCTAGGAGACCGATAGAGGTTGCAATAAAAAGAGATAAACAAAATGACTTTCTTTTGGCGTTAGGACAAGAATTAGGGTCATGGTTTAATTATGCGACTATTTACGCTAACGATAAATATGAAGATATGAGAATACTTATTCGTTCTGACAGCTACCGATGTGATGAGAATGAGTTCGCTGAAAGATTTCATGGTTGCACAAAGGAAGTAAGCCTGTATATATCTATAGTTGATAATATGTCTCTTGATAAAGAAAGAGAAGATACGCGCAGGATGTTAATAGATAATCTAATTAAGACATCGAACGCTGTGCCAAGTGCACCACCATATTCTCCTGAAGTATTAAGTATAGTGGGAGATTGGGAGAATGCTCTGCAGATTAAGGTGGACACGGAGTTGAATCTGAAGAGAGAGTTCCTCCGAGCTGCTGATAATATTGCAAGTGCAACTGCAGACGAAGATGCTGTAAATGTCAAAATATATGCAAGCCTGCAAAACGGAGTGGACTTAGAATATGAACGAAGCGCATTTGAAGAAGCAGAAGAAGTGCCATTCTTTGTAACAACAATCAGTGTGCCAAAGAAGAATTCAACTAGGTCGAGTATTCTGGATTATAACGAAATAGAGAAAAAAAATACTGCGAAAAAAGAGGTTGTATTTCTCCCATACAAGGCATCTATGTGGGATTCCCTCGAGACTGTATGGAGAGAGATGGATGACAATCCTAAGATAAGTGCGCTTGTTATTCCGATACCTTATTATGACAAGAATCCTGATGGAAGCATTGGGAAAATGCACTATGAGGGAGCGGACTTCCCGGAAGATGTCCCTGTCATCGATTACAGAAGTTACAACATTGAAGAGAGACATCCGGATGCAATATATGTTCATAATCCCTATGATGAGGCAAATCACATAACTACTATTCATCCGGATTATTACTCATCAAGAATCTATGAGTTAACAGATGAGCTGGTATATATTCCATACTTTATTCTGGGCAATGTTGACCCCGATAATAAAGCGGCATTAGAAGGCGTAAGGCATTTAATAATTACAAATGTAATGAAGTATGCTCACAAAGTAATGGTATGGTCGGAAGATTGGCGGAAAGCATTTATTAATGTAATGTCTGACTTTGTCGGTGAGGATACGAGGGAATATTGGGAGAAGATTATTGAGGTTCAGGAATCTTCTAAGTTAAAAAGAGTTCGAAACTTAAAAGAATCGGATTATAATATGCCGTCTGATTGGGTTGAAAAGTCAACTAAGCCTGACGGAAGCAAGAAGAAAATCGTATTCTATAATACAGGCGTAGACCCTATCCTTAAAGAGAGCGATAAGATGGTTGATAAGATAGAAAGGGTACTTCAAATATTCAAGGAGAATTCTGAAGATGTTACTCTTCTTTGGAGACCGCATCCACTTATTGAAGCGACACTTACCTCAATGCGTCCGGAACTATGGGAGCGATATAAAAGAATAGTGGACACATACAAGGCTGAAGATTGGGGTATCTATGACGACACAGCGGAGCTTGAGCGTGCAATAGCTGTAAGTGATGCATATTTTGGTGACCAGAGTTCGGTTGTCTGGATGTACAAAGAAACCGGCAAGCCAATCATGATTCAGAATTGTGACGTGTGAGATGAAAAATGATAATACTGGAATAAGAGTACACTTACACCGAAAGGGGAATACTATGACAATAACAGAGAATATTTTTAGGATATTAGAAGAAAAAAGAATATCTCAGAAAGAGTTTTCTGCACTAACAGGAATTCCACAGAGTACAATATGCGATTGGAAGAAGAAAGGTAAGTCGCCCAACTCAGACAAGATAGCAACAATTTGCAATGCCCTTGATGTCACGCCTTATGAAATAATAGATGGCATCAAGAAGCCGGATTATGTGATAAATGAACAATCAGAAAAGCAGGAGATTGATAATACATCAGTTATGAAAATGCTAGAGCAGACCAATGACAAAGTTGATAGAATGATGGCGTATATGGTTGCATTAAATGGACTGACGGAAAGAAAGGAGAAATAAAGACTTCGAAAAAACGAAACATAGTTTGCTAAAGCGTAGAATATATGATAAAATAAAATAGAGATGTCGCATAGCCGCCACTCTGTCAAATAAGCGGTAATATTACATAACCAATCGTTGGTCAGAGTCAACCGTCTGTTGCGATATCTCTTTTCATATACATTTTAACACGTTAAAGCGAATTATACAAGAAAAATAAAAATAACACGAAGTATTGTCGATAAAGGAATAATGGTATATAATATAGTCAAGATGACCAGATTTCTGTATAAGTATTTGGAGGAGCACTATGAAAGTTAGTATATTGGAGGCTAAAACAAATCTTTCTCAGCTTGTTAAGTTAATCGAAAGTGGGAAAGAGGATAATATAGTTATATCAAGATATGGAAAGCCTGTGGCAAAGATGGTAATGTGTAATGATGTGCCTGTCGAGAAAAGAATTGGTATAGCGAAAGGAAAATTAAAATCGCCGGATAATCTCGATGAATATAATGAAGAAATCGCCAGAATGTTTGGGGTGTAAGTATGGATTTGTTATTGGATACACATATTCTTATATGGTCATTAAATGATGATGATCGTTTGCCAAAGAAAGCTAAGGATTTAATTCTTGACGAGAACAATACAATTTATTATAGCAGTGTTTCTGTCTGGGAGATTTCGATAAAACATATGTCGCACCCTGACAATGTAGAATTTACAGGGAAGAAATTTGCGACATTTTGTGAAGAAGCGGGATTCTATTCAATTGATATGAAGGAAAAGCATGTGTTCTCTTTAGAGACGCTTAATCGTTCTGACAAGTCGCCCCCGCATAATGACCCATTCGATAGAATGCTCGTTGCCCAGGCAAAAGCCGAGGATATGTATTTTATTACACATGATTCCTTAATCCCATACTATAATGAAAAATGTATTGTTAAGGTGTGAGATGAAAGATAATTTGAGCCCGCATCCAGCGTGCAGGCTTATTCTATGTAGATAATAAAAACTAATATACAGAAGTATTAAAGGATGTGGATGACTATTTGAAAAATCCATTACATACAAAAGGGGCTTGGCTATATCCTTCATAGACATGTCCTGATCAAGACATTTCTCTATGAACACTCTGTTATCAAGGGTTAGATGTTTTTGGTTACCTGGGATTAAATTTGACATAATAGTCTCCTTTCCAGGAACAAGGATTATCAGAGAAGATTATAAATATAAAACGGAATTATTGTAAGAGTAAATTCTGTTTTGGGATATAAGAAGTGGAATTTAGTATTACATTCGACTCTAGTAAATCTTCCAAAGCTTCTTATCTAAACTTTCCATACCATTTTACCGATATATATTCTAAAGTGTATACATTCGGTGCAAACGGATTTGCTTAGAAGATTATCTCTATTCATAGAGAAATAATCAATAAATAGTAAAAAAATATGGGATTGAACTTAGAGAGTAGCTGAATAAATAGGAGAAAAAAGGTATGAGGTGGAAAAGTGGTTTTAACAAAGAAATAGGACTTTATTATTGGATTTGTAAAGTGTCCAATGTTGAAGCAAGTCAAATGTATTCTTCGTACTGCGACAGAGAAAGAAGGTTGGCCATAACGTGTACGAATGAAAAAGTGAATTGGGTAGAAGGAGACTATAATTTTATTGTTTATGGGAAGGATAAACAGTATGTGGATGATGCCAAGAGAGAATGTGAGGCATCGCTTAAAAAGAGAAAAGTCTAAATGTTCACATACTAAAAAGTGAAATGGCATCAGTAACAAGAATAACTTCTCCCAACATATTGTTATATATAGTATGTTGGGAGTTTTGTATATATAAAAAATATGAGCTTGCACCTAGTGTGCAGGCTCTTTTTTTGGTAAAATGTAAGTAGAATAGATTATAGTATACATAACTATAAGTCATTGCGAGGTGGTTATAGTGAAAAATGAAATGGCAACTCTTGGGATAAATGAAAAGAAATATAGTGTCTTTCAGGTCGGGGATATACGGATTAAATTCTATACATCGCCATATCTCCAAAAATATTGCAAGATAAATAAATGGAGTGATGAAGGATATATTGAGTATGAGGGTGCTTTTTCGACTACAAAAGAAATAATAAAAGACACAATTGACTTAAAAACGATAGCTAAGAGACTACATTTATCTGATAATGTATTTAAGGGAATAAAGGGGGTGCAGTTAGTATGAGTGATATAAAAAAGATTGCTGATGAAGCGGATATGATTGTTGCGGGTTATGCATATAAAGTAAAAGGAGACTATGTTGAAGTTGTTGATTTGTCTGATGTTAGCAAGGTTGCAATCATACAAAGTGATGTGATTTCCGAATCTGTCATGTCAGATGAGGAAGACGAAATAGTATTAAAATACTATTTGAGGAATGCATCATAATAAATAACCATGAAGAGATGTATGCCACATGGAGAATAATGAGTTCTAAGGGATATTATGGGGAGGAATAAAGATAAAAAAGCTATTTGAAATGACATGTCTTTCATAGACATGTCCTAATCAAGACATTTCTCTATGAACACTCTGTTATCAAGGGTTAGATGTTTTTGGTTACCTGAAATTAAATTTGACATAGTAGTCTCCTTTCTAGGAACAAGGAGTATCAGAGAAGATTATAAATATAAAACGGAATTATTGTAAGAGTAAATTCTGTTTTGGGATATGAGAAGTGGAATTTAGTATTACATTCGACTTAAGATTAAAAACATAGGTATCAATCTAAACTTTCCCCGCATTCTTTCCGATATATACATTAAAGTGTATACATTCGGTGCAAACGGATTTGCTTACAAGATTATCTCTATTCATAGAAAAATAATCAATAAATAGTAAAAAAATGGGCTTGCACCTAGTGTGCAGGCTGTTTTTTTGGTAAAATATAAAAGAGAGAGTGATAGGAACTATTTATAGAAGAAATGTTTGATTTACGTTTATTTATAAATGATTATGTGATAAAACGTTCAGTATCAATGTTTAATTCAGATATTGAATCAAATAAAGCT
The DNA here is from genome assembly GCA_015057165.1 of Lachnospiraceae bacterium. Classification (GTDB taxonomy): domain Bacteria; phylum Bacillota; class Clostridia; order Lachnospirales; family Lachnospiraceae; genus RUG191. Next base: position 10,828 of record SVEY01000021.1, read on the forward strand.
CAACTCATCAACGGTATTAAAGGAAAATCTGTACTCGTAATTGGTGGCGCCGGTTCTATTGGATCTTCATTTATCAAAGCATTGCTTCCCTTTGAACCGAGGACACTGATTGTAGTTGACACAAATGAGAATGCCTTGGCAGAACTCACACGAGATTTGAGATCAACTAAAGGGTTGTTTATGCCGAAGGATTATATCACATATCCCATGGATTACGCATCTTCTGTGTTTGAGAAGCTGTTTCGCGCCAATGGAGGATTTGACATTGTTGCAAATTTCAGTGCTCATAAGCATGTAAGGTCTGAGAAGGACATTTATAGTATTGAAGCACTAATTCAAAACAATGTCTTGCATGCAAAGAAGTTATTAGATATATTGGCTGAATACCCACCGGAAGAGTACTTCTGCGTATCAACAGACAAGGCTGCTAATCCTGTGAACATTATGGGCGCAAGTAAGCGTATCATGGAAGATGTAATATTTAGTTATTCTGATAGATTTCCAATAAAAACAGCAAGATTTGCAAATGTTGCCTTTTCTAACGGATCTCTTCCTGCAGGCTTTTTGGCTCGTATATCGAAGCAACAGCCGTTATCCGCACCATCGGATGTTAGAAGATTTTTTGTGTCGCCTGAGGAGTCGGGACAAATATGTTTGCTCGCATGTATTCTCGGTAATAACCGCGAAATATTCTTCCCCAAATTGGAAGAAGCACAGATGATGACGTTTGATGCGATTGGAACGGAATTGCTTAAAGCTCATGGATATGAAGTGTTAGAATGTAATTCTGAAGAAGAAGCAATAGAAAAGGCGGATGGACTAAAGAACGGAAGCGATGTTTATCCGGTGTATTATTCTGAATCAAATACTTCGGGTGAGAAGGCATATGAAGAATTTGTAACGGATTCTGAGACGGCAGATATGGATAGGTTCTCTTCTTTAGGAGTCATTACGAACAAGGACATTCCTAACAAAGAGAGAATAGATGTGTTTTTTGATATACTTAACGATATGTTCAGTACACCTGATATTACAAAAGGAGATGTGGTCGAAGCGATAAAGAATTATCTGCCTGATTTCGAGCATATAGAAACCGGAAAGTCGCTTGACAGTAAGATGTAGCAAATATATTAAAGCGTTATGAGAAGGACTATTAATGGATAAGTACATCCCATTATCAATTCCTAATTTTGAAGGGAATGAAAGAAAATATGTTGATGATGCAATAAATCAGGGTTGGGTATCTACGGGCGGAGCGTATATAACTAAACTCGAAGAGAATATGGCAGAGTATCTTAATGTTGAAAATGTGGCTGCTTGTCAGAGTGGAACCTCGGCACTACATTTGTCATTAGTCGAAGTGGGTGTTGAGCCGGGTGATACTGTCCTTGTCCCAACACTAACATTTATTGCGGCTGTTAATCCTGTTAGATACCAATTTGCCACACCTGTGTTTATGGATTGTGATGATAGTCTGTGTATGGATCCGGTTAAGTTACAGTCCTTTTGTGAAGAGGAATGTGAGTGGGATGGCGAAGTCTTAAAGCATAAACAGTCGGTTGTTAAAGCAGTTATTGTTGTTCATGTGTTTGGCAATATGGCAGATATGGAAGCAATTATGCCTATTGCAAAGAAGTACAATCTGAAAGTTATTGAAGATGCAACAGAAGCGCTGGGAACATGTTACTCTGATGGGAAATATAAGGGGAAATATGCAGGCACAATTGGCGATTTTGGATGCTATAGTTTTAATGGCAATAAGATTATTACGACAGGCGGCGGAGGAGCATTAACGTCAACCGATGCGAAAGCTGTTGACCATCTCCGATTCTTATCTACGCAGGCGAAGACAGATCCATACTTTTATGTTCACGACGAGATAGGATATAATTATAGAATGACAAATGTTCAAGCGGCTCTCGGAGTTGCTCAATTGGAAGAACTGACGGAGTTTATTAAGAGAAAAAATGATAATTATGAATTATACAAAAGTGAATTTGAAGGATTCGAGCTTGCAAAGTTAATGTCGTTTAGGAGCAATACTTATTCTAACAAATGGTTCTATAGTCTGCTAATCGATAGAAAGCATGTTGGATGTGATATGCGTGACATAGTCACCGCATTAGATGAAAAAGGCATTCAAGTTCGTTCGATATGGGGGCTGATAAGTAATCAATTGCCGTATAGAGAATATGAGGCATATAGCATTGAAAAGGCTCCTTGTTATGCTGAAAGAGTTTTGAATATACCATGTAGCACGCAGATTACTGTGGATGAGATAAAGTATGTATCCGCGGAGATAAAGCAAGTTCTTCAAGGAGTGTGGTAATGGATAATATGAGTAATATAATTTGGGTATTATAAGAACGAGTGCACAGAGAAAACCGCAAAATATAAAATAGGAATTTGCAGAAATTATGCAAAAATAGACTTTGTAATTTGACATTTGCGAAAAATAGGCATATAATTAATCTTGTTGAGGAGGTTAATTATATGCTTATTCAGTTTTCGGTTAAAAACTATATGTCTTTTAAGGATGAGGTGATTCTGGGGTTAAATCCGTCTAATGATGATGAGCACCCTGAAAACGTTATTAACAAAAATGGTTATAGCGCGATAAATAGTCTTGCGATATATGGTGCCAATGCATCCGGTAAGACTAGTCTATTTAAAGCCATGACTATGGCACTTGTTACGATTAAAAATTCCAATGTAACACAGGTTAATCAGCCAATTAATGGTATAGAGCCTTTTAAATTTGATGAGACAAGTGTGAAAGAACCATCAGAGTTTGAATTTGTATTTATTGCGGATGATAATAAAAAATATGTTTACGGGTTTTCTTGCGACAAGAAAAGGGTTTATGAAGAATACTTATATCAATATAATAGTAAAAAACCATCTATGATTTTTGAGAGAATAGATGAGAAATATGAGTTCAAGGCGCAAAAAAAACTGCTTGAGCCACTTGTGAGATTTAATACACCCAATAAGCTCTTTTTATCAACAGCTACTAATTGGAATACAGAGTGTACGACTATTCCATATAAATGGTTGGCGGAGAGAATGATAACATTTACTGATACACAAACCCTAACAGATTATTCGCTTAATTTATACAAAAGCAACAGTCAAAAAGAATATATATCATTTACTGAAGATTTGCTTCAAGCGGCCGATATTAATATTTCAAAGTTAAATATTAATATAAAGAAAATGATAATCAATATGGTTGATGGACAAGCAATACGGCAGGTGTTGCCGGGGGTCGTTCCACATGAAGTAGAGCAGATGGAAGTAATAACGGAGCATAATATAAGTAATGGTAAGAATCACATTCAATATAATCTAGGATTGGGTGAGGAATCGCTAGGGACTAATCAACTGTTTATTCTTGGACCGTTTCTTAAGGATGCATTAGAAAATGGATCAACAGTTGTAATTGATGAGATTGACAAAAGTCTGCACACATTTATAGTAAAGCATATTATTAATATGTTTAGAAATAAGAAGATTAATAAGTCCGGTGCACAGTTGATATTTACAACGCATGCTACACCTTTGTTATCATTATCGACATTTAGACGTGATCAAATTTACTTTACAGAAAAGAATAATGAAACAGGTGTATCTGACTTATATTCATTAGATGAATTTTCTGTAAGAAAAACAGAGAATATAGAGAAAGGATACTTGCTTGGACGTTATGGTGCGATACCGTATATTATGGGAGAAGAGTTATAGTGAAAAACCGCAGGCTAAAAACTAAGGATAGAGGTACAAAGAATCGTAAAAAGAAGGCCGTATATCTAATAGTGACTGAAGGCAAAAATAAGACAGAAAAGACTTATTTTGCCAATTTTATTGGTCGTGATAAGCAATATAATATTCATTTTGTTAATGCAGGTTATAATACTGATTCATAATCTTTATTAAAAAGAATTACCAATGAATGGGATAAGCAGGAATTGGATAGTGATTTGGGTGATAAAGGCTTTATTGTGCTGGACATTGATAATGATGAGTTCAAGGCTAATAAGATACGAGAACTAATAGCGGACAATAACAATGAGGCGATTCAATTTGTGGTTTCTAATCCATCATTTGAAATCTGGTTTTTAGAACATTTTACATATACAACTAAATTCTTTTCTGAAGGAAAGACCGTTATAGCTGAGTTGGAGAAGTATATTGATAATTACGATAAAGGAACAGACTATTATTCTATGCTAGAGCCAAAAACAAAAGATGCGCTTAAAAATGTAACTAAATTAACAGACACATATATTGGAAGGATGTGGCCATCTGTAGATTGTAACCCCAGGACAGATGTAAATGAGCTTGTTGAAATACTAATAGATGAGCATGTGGGAAATGGTTCATCGGGAAATATTATGAAAAGAATTGAAAGGCAAACATGAAAAGCGGATTTGTGAGATGTTCTTTTTTAGAATTGTTTGAAGCTGATGACACTAAGTGGATTAGTGAAGAAAATAAGTATTTAGATGGATAGGAGATGGATGGGAGTATGATGACGAATGGTATAAATATTAACTTAGACGTGAAAATTGATTCAAAAGATATTAAAGAAGGGTTTCTTGCACTTCTTAATAAGCTTTGTAGCGGGGTTTCTTCTGTTACGAGATGGCTTATTGATTTGTGGCAAAGAAGTCCAAAGCGAATAGCTGTTGACGAGTATATTTCTGATATAGAAAACAACACAGAACTTGATGCTGCGTCGAAAGCGGTGCTTATGTATAATGCCGGAAGAGATATCAAACGTATGGCAAATGTTATGTCAATCTGTAATAAGGCAAGTGAAAAGTTGCTAGACTTAACTAATATTGATAAGGTTTCGAAAGATTGGGTAGACGCATTCGTAGGGTATGCTGAAAACATATCCAGCGAAGAGTTGCAAGAAATATGGAGCGTTATACTTTCTAGAGAATGTAATGAGCCTGGTAGTATACCTAGAGCATTACTTAGTACATTGTATATGATGGAGAAACAAGAAGCGGAAGACTTTCAGAATCTTATGAGGTTTTGCGTTAGAATAAGGGAATCGGTGCATCCTATTATTGCACATAATCGAATTGACGATTATTACAATGAATACGGTTTGGGATCAAAGGCAATAAATAGATTAGAAACTTTAGGGCTTATAAACTATGATAGAAATGAGATGCAGGGTGCAGGTATAATGGTGGCTTCTGGAGAGGTAATAGAATATTTTGATAACGCAATAAGGATGGATGAGATTATTGAGTTTGATGATGCTGATAGTAATGGGGAGATTTGTATAAGTTGTGGTTCCGTTGAGTTGTCATATATAGGAGAAGCGTTGAGGTGTATTGTGGTTTCAGATAAGGTAGATGGTTTTTTAGAAGATATTGTAATCCCACATATCCAAAACCCTGTTCAACATTTAATAGATATTACGCTGGAAGCATTAGGAAAGAAATAATAGTTGCTGACAGTTATTCTAAAAACGGGATGATATGTCTTATCAATATGAGAAAAGGCTTTATTAGTAATGCTTTTAAAGCAAGTTTAATATAGATGACCATTATATGTGGGGTGATTAGACTTAATTATTGCTACTATATTGCCGATATACACTATAGCATATATATTGGTGCAAACGGATTTGCGGTATAGTATGTCATCCTGAGCGCGGTGAAGGATTGAAATGCTCAATAGACAGTAATAATTATAGCTTGCACCTAATGTGCAGGCTTATTTTTATGTAAATGAAAATGCCAACTATATGTTGTGCATAGGGTTCTGTGAATATAGAAAATCTAGTGGCTTTGTCATTTACTTATTGATGTGAAAAATGTATAATAATACTTAACTTTGCAGAAATAAAAAGATTAATGATTTATTAATGGTGATAGGTACTAATTTCTAGTTGGAATAAAGTCTAAACAGAAGGAACTTGTCAATGAATAGTGTTGAGGACATCAGTAAATTCATAGGAAAAGATAATTATTCTGTATCTGAGGCGATGCAGAAGATTAACGTTAATGCGTTTGGAATACTGTTTATTGTTGATGATAATATGTCATTGTTAGCGTGTATTACAGACGGTGATATTAGACGACATCTTCTTGCTGGTGGACTAATGACTGATGCAGTGTCAGAAGCATCAAACAAATGCCCAAGGGTGGCAAGGAATGTTGAAGAAGCCAAGAAGTTATACCATACTAGATATTGGGTTGCCATTCCAATTATCAATAGAGAAGGAATACTAATAGATGTATTTGTTGGCAACACTGATGAAATAGAAAAATCGCATAAAGCGTTAAATATACCCGTAGTTATTAATGCCGGTGGAAAAGGCACAAGACTGGATCCCTTTACCAAGATTTTGCCAAAACCGTTAATCCCCGTGGGAGATACGCCGATTATCGAACATATTATGAAGGGGTATCAATCATATAATTGTAATGATTTTCATATAATTGTTAATTATAAAAAGGATTTAATTAAAGCTTATTTTATAGACTGTGAGACAAAGTACAAGATTACATGGTATGATGAGAAACAGCCGTTAGGAACAGGTGGGGGATTAAGACTTCTTGATAACATATTTGAGGATACATTTATTTTTTCAAATTGTGATGTAATAATCACTGCCGATTATGAGAAAATATTACAATTTCATAAAGGAAACAATAATGTAATAACTATGGTTTGCGCATACAAGAATATTAATATTCCGTATGGTGTTGTTGAAATGGGGGCAGATGGCATAATAAAAGAGATGAAGGAGAAGCCGGTGATGTCATTTTTAACCAACACCGGAGTATATATTGTAGAGCCGGAAGTGATTAATGATATAGAAAAAGATGTTGCAATAGGCTTCCCTGATATTGTGAGAAGAGAAAAAGAAAAAGGGAGAAAAGTTGCCGTTTATCCGATTGCTGACAACGATTGGATGGATATGGGACAATTTTCGGAGTATGAGAAGATGTATAAGAAAATATATAATGATTGTGAAGTGTAAGAAAATAAGTTGTGTATGATAGATAGGAGAGATTCGGTGAAAAATATTTTAATTATTGGATTAGGGTCCATGGGGAAAAGGCGTATTCGTTGTTTGCTTAATATGGGCTTTGGTAAGGACAATATTATAGGTTTTGATATGCGTGAAGACAGACTCAATGAAGCGAAGGAATTATATGGCATTCATATTGAAAGTGATGAACAGACAATCAATTATGATGACATTAAAGCCGTAATAGTATCTCTTCCACCTGATAAGCATTTTGTTGGAGCAAAAATGGCTATTGATCACAATTTGCCGGTGTTTATTGAAGCAAGTGTAGTGTTAAATGATGTAATTGATATAAAAGAATATAATAATAACAAAGTCTTTATTGCCCCATCGTATACTATGTCATTTCATCCAATGATTAAAGTAATACGTGAAATAGTTATTACAAAAAAATATGGTGGGGTTACCAATTTTACATATCATTGTGGACAATATCTTCCTGATTGGCATCCGTGGGAGGACGTTAAAAGTTTTTATGTTGGAAAGCGTGAGACTGGAGGCGCGAGAGAAATTGTTCCATTTGAACTTACATGGATAACGCATCTTTTAGGCTTTCCTAAAGAGATAAAAGGTTATTTTCGCAGGACAATGGATGTTGGAGCCGATATTGAGGATACATATTCTTGTAATATGATTTTTGATAATTGTGTGGGTAGTATGATAGTAGATGTGACTTCAAGATATGCTATTCGTCATTTGATTCTTAATATGGAACATGGACAGATTCAGTGGAGTTGGGATGAAAAAGAAGTGAGGATTTATGATGCGCGAAATAAAAACTGGATTCATATTAAACAGCCAGAGACCAGTAATCAGACAGGATATAATGTAAACATTAATGAGAATATGTATGTAGAGGAACTCTCAACATTTCTTGCAGGAATTGAAGATAATAGTGAGTATTATAATAGTATTGACAAAGACATTAAAGTACTTGAGATCTTAAAGTCCATTGAGGATACAGATGGTGGTTTTGATAGATAATTAGGGAGTAAAAATGCGGTTGGAAAGTGATGAATTAATTTTCGAAGAGTTTTCTGATAAAGATGATGTATTTGATTCGTATTGTGAATGCCTTCGGGATTATGAAAATGTGAAAATGATAGGGCGTCACGAATATCTACTCTCAACAGATATAAGCGAAATTAAAGAATACGTATATTCTTTAAATCGAAGTTCGAATGACAGCTTCTTTGCCGTAAAACATAAGATAAAAGGGGGGGGAGTGTTTATAGGCACTCTAAAAATAGGTCACATCAACTGGCGAATTGGAACAGGGGATCTTGGCATCATGATTGGCAATAAAGAATATCGTGGAAAAGGTTTGTCAGAGAAAATTTGTAAGATGGGTCTTGAATACGCATTCCATATACTTGGGCTTCGGCGAATGTCCTGTGGATGCTATGAGAAAAATATCCCGATGTGTAGATGTTTTGAAAAGATAGGCTTCAAAAAAATAGGTGTAGAACGTGAGAATGTAACATTTGAAGGTGAATATTGCAATCATGTTCTTTATGATATGTTGAGAACGGAATGGGAGGAACTGAATAATGTCGCAGAATGAAGTATATGCAGAAAAAGCGCATCGCTTGATTCCTGGAGGCGCCCATACATACAGTAGGACGGATGAAACTTTTGCATGGAATGCCCCTAAGGTAATAGAAAAAGGAAAGGGAGCGTACTGTTGGGATGTTGATGGCAATAAATGGCTTGATTTCAGTATGGCGTGTCGTTCTGTTACTGTTGGTTATAATTATGAGCGTATTTCGCAGGCGGCGATAGCACAGATTTTAAATGGAAATACTGCTACGAAAGCATCCAAAATAGAGATTGAAGCTGCGGAACTTATGATAGATCTCATTCCTTGGGTAGATATGGTTAAGTTCGCAAAGAACGGATCAACAGTTACTTCAGCGGCTACAAAGCTTGCACGGGCGTATACCGGAAAGAAGTATATTTTAAGGTGCCGTGAGCATTCATTTTTCTCATATGATGACTGGTTTATAGGAGATACTGTTTGTACTAGAGGTATCCCGGAAGAGATTAGTAATTTGACTCTTCAATTCAGCTATAATGATATTTCTTCAGTTAAGAAAGCTTTTGAAGAACATAAAGATGAGATTGCCTGCATGATCCTTGAGCCAGTAGAGTTTGAGGAACCCAAGGATGATTTCCTTCAGAAAGCAAAAGATATATGTCACAAGAATGGGGCAGTATTTATTCTTGATGAGATGATTAGCGGATTCCGCTGGCATTTGCTCGGTGCAAGTAAATACTATGGTGTAGAACCTGATCTCGTAACCTATGGAAAGGGAATGGCTAATGGATTCTCAATGGCTGCACTTGGTGGTAAGAGAGAAATCATGGAACTAGGAGGCATTGAAAAAGAAGGAGAAGAAAGGGTATTCCTTGTGTCGACAACCCATGGCGCAGAGATGAGTTCACTTGGAGCCTTTGTAGAGACGATGAAGGTATATCAAGAGTTAAATGTAGTTGATAGACTTTGGGACACGGGCAGACAGATACAAGATGGTATCAGGGACATAACTATAGAATTGGGGATTCAGGATAAGGTTTATACAGAAGGCGCAGCGTGTTCATTTAACATCGCAACACTTGATATTGATGGGAAGCCTTCTAGTGCGTATAGGACATTGCTGTTCCAGGAGATGGCAAAGAAGGGGATATTGATGAATTCTATGTCCTTGTGCTATGAGCATGGGGCTAAAGAAATCGAAATAGCTCTTGATGCATTTAGGAGTTCATTGAGAGTATACAGGGATGCCCTTGAATGTGGTATTAATGCTTATTTACAGGGGCCCGTAATAAAGGCAGTATTCCGCAAATACAACTAAGAATTGTTTAGGAATCAGAGAATGATAGAAAATAGGAAATACAAGATTGCAGTTGCAACAACAACAAGAGCGGAGTATGGATTGCTGAGTCCTTTAATCCGAAGGATTATGAATGATGAAGACCTAGAATTGAAACTACTTGTTTCAGGTACACATCTTTCAAAACAACATGGACATACCATAGACGAAATAATAGAAGACGGTATACCTATTGCACATAAAATTCCCATTATGGTAGAGGGGAATGATTCATATGCAGTTTCAGCAACCATGGCGAATGCAATCGTGAAATTCGCTGAATGCTTGAGAGATGACAGACCGGATCTGCTTTTTGTTTCTGGAGATAGAACAGAGATGCTCGGAATTGCATGTGCAGCAATGAATGAGCGGATTCTTATGGCACATTATAGCGGAGGAGAAGTGACAGAAGGCGCAGTAGATGATTGTGTTAGACATTCATTATCCAAGATGAGTTATTTGCACTTCACATCGACCGAAGCATATCGAAAGAGGGTCATCCAGTTGGGAGAAGCGCCGGAACGTGTTTTCAATGTTGGTGCTCTTGGAATGGAAAATATTATATATGCGCCGCTTATGAATGAAAAAGAGATTAGAAGGGAGTGTCATATTCCGGTAGGAATGGAGTATGCTGTAGTGACTTTTCATCCCGTTACACTGGAGGGACATACGGCGGAGGAACAGGCGCATCTTCTCTGTAATGTAATGGATAGGAAATCGGAGAATTTTTATCTGATGACCAAAGCAAATGCAGATGTTGGAGGGGATGTAGTTAACCGTATACTGGAGGACTATGCGAAGAGCCACGTAGAAGCCAGATTGGTGGATTCCTTGGGTATGATCAGATATCTTAGTGCAGTAAAATATGCGTCATTTGTTCTTGGTAATTCGTCAAGTGGTATGGTAGAAGCACCTATATTAGGTACACCAACAGTAAATATTGGAGATCGCCAAAAAGGCAGAATTGTATCAGAAACTGTAATCAATTGCGAACCAGTCATGGGTAAGATACTAGCTGCTATAGAGCAAGCAAAGAAAATGACACATATCCCCACTCAAATATATGGTGATGGAACAGCATCAAAAGAGATAGTGTATGTTATAAAAGATATTCTAAAAAGTGGAATCATCAATCTAAAGAAGGGGTTTTATGAGGAAAACTTCTAAAATATTTAAGAGAATGTCGGAATTGAATGCCATTACCTCGCGTATGGATATGCATATGCATACAACATGGACTGATGGGAAGGCATCCATGCGGGAAATGCTTGACAGAGCGGAATCAAATGGTCTTACAAGCGTTGCCGTTACTGATCATATCCGACAGGTCTCAGATTATTATACAGATTATTTGGAGGAACTGGAAACATACCGAGGAGCGTACAGTTTTGCATTGTTTAGCGGATTTGAGGCAAAGATTAATAGTATAGAGGGTACCATTGACATTCCTACACAGGCATCAAACACAGCTGATATTATAATAGCAAGCGTGCACAGGATTCCGCTGGATGGAACATTAGGGTATCCCAAAGATATCTCTTCTGACAGGTTGGCATTGTTGGAAAAGCAGCTATGTCTCACTGCTATTGATAATCAAGGAAAAGAGGATGCTACAACGTCTAGGATTAATGTAATTGGACATTGTGGTGGCATGTCAATTTCCACATATGGCACATTCCCGAATGAATATTTTGAGGATGTGATAAAGGCATGCAAAAAAAATGACGTGGCATTTGAGTTTAATTATAAATACCATTATAGATTTGAAGATGAGATAAAAGCGTTGTTATTACAATATGATCCTTTTGTATCTGTTGGATCGGATGCTCATGAGATTGAGAAAATATCAAACAGGAGTTTTGTAGATGGGTAAGTACAGGATATTGGTCACCGGGACAGGATCTCTCATAGGGCAGGCCATAATCAAGTCCATTCAAAAAAGTAGCATAAAGGAAAATCTTAAACTGATTGGTTGTGACTATTTTGAGAATACTGTGGGAAGCTATTGGTGTGATAAGAATTATATTTTGCCCGACTTGTTAAAGGCGGAAGAGGTAGGGAATTGGAAGGACAGCATATATAAGATTATCAAGAGAGAGAATATAGATGCTGTATTTATTGGTGTTGACTTTGAACTGTTATATTTTGCTGACATGAAAAGCGACATTAAGGAAAAGTACGGCTGTACTGTTATGGTCTCTGACAGCAGAGTAATCAGGATTGGTAACGATAAGTATCTTACATACAATTTTTTGAAAGAAAATGGCTTAAATGCTCCGGATACGGTTCTTATGGATGATTGGGATGGTAAGGACTTGAATTATCCAATTATAATTAAGCCGAGGGATGGAGCAAGAAGTAGAGGTGTAGAATTGATAAAAGACACGGATACCTTGCTTGAAAGACAAGAAACGCTGAGGGGAAAAGGATTCGTCGTGCAGAAAGCAGTTGGTAATATGGAAGCCGAATATACATGCGGTTTGCTGTACTGGGATAATGAATTCAAAAATAGTATTGTACTAAAGCGTATCTTAAAAGATGGAAATACTGCCACGGCTGAGTATAATGAGAATAAAGAGGAAAATATTGTCGAATATATTCGCCGAATAGGGGACAAGTTGCTTCCGTTTGGAAGTTGTAATCTGCAATTGAGGACAGACGAAAACGGCAAGCCATTTCTTTTCGAGATTAACCCGAGATTTTCCGGAACTACATATATGAGAGCGTTGTTTGGTTATAATGAGGTTGAATATGTAATCTCTAAGGCAATAGGGTTAGAACCAGTTGCGATGTCTCCAAAATCGGGAAAGGTATACAGATATTACGAGGAAAGGTTGGTAGGCAAATGAAGGTGCTGATTACAGGAGCCCGTGGCTTTGTAGGTAAGCATCTTACAGAGTATTTGGGGGTAGATAATGAGATATTGGCAACAGCGAGGCGGAAAGATTTAGACAATATAGAATATTTGGATTTGTCAAGCGATAAAAGTGTGACTTCATTTATTGAGAGCCATGTTAATGATGACATAGAGGCTGTAGTTCATACTGCGGCAGTGTTTGCTGATGCGCAGATGACATTTGATGAGCAGATGCAGGTATATGAGCAGAATGTGGGTATTGCTCGTAATATGGTCAAATTGATACAGGGAATAGGAATAAAGGTTCTTATAAATCTTTCAACTATGGCAGTATATCCTAATGAAGACGGGGAATACTCAGAGAAATCAGAAGTGAGAATGTCTGTTAATTCGGAATGTTTTTATGGCTTATCAAAGTTTGTGGCTGAAAATATATTTAGTTTTGCATTAAGTAAGGATGTGAGAATAGTTCACCTGCGTCTTGCTCAGATTTATGGAAGAGGCATGAGGAATGATAGGATTATACCGACCATGATTAACGGACTAAAAAGAGAAAATAGAATTATAGTGTTTGGAGACGGTAAGAGGACGAGTAATTTTGTTCCTATCGAAAAGGTCTGCGAAGTAATCAAGTCGATTCTTGCAGATAGAAGTATTCATGGCATCTATAATATTGGAAATGTCAATATTTCATATTTAGAGCTTGCTATGACAATAAAAGAAAAGTACGGTAATAAGGATACGCAGATTGTTCTAAAGGAGCAAGGCTCAAAGGCGAGGTTTGTTTTGAATACTGATAAGTGGGACAAGTATTGGAGACTAAGGGATGTATTATAAGTTTATTATCGTAGAAAATGACGGGATATCTTTAATAAATTAACTTGGTTGGAAAGAGTTTAGTTACGACAAAATTCATATTATGTTGTAAATTATAATTTCGTGGATGGAAGAAGTTTTGATAATGTAGTGTGACAATTCGTGTCGTCATTTAAAGGGGGCTGTTATTTGTAACACTGTAAATCTAATAATAGATATGGAGGTAAAAATGAAGAAATCAAGGAAGATGCAATATTGTACAAAATGTTTAATGCCCAGCACTAGACCTAGAATAACATTTGGGGAGGATGGTGTCTGCAATGCTTGTAACTGGGCTGAAGAAAAGAAATCTTTTGATTGGTCTCCACGCTGGAAAGAGCTAGAGGCCTTATGTGACAAGTATAGGAGTCGCAATAAGGAGCATTTTGATGTTATAGTTCCTTATTCAGGTGGGAAGGATGGGGCATATATTGCATATAAACTGAAGAATGAATTAGGCATGACCCCGTTAGTAGTGACGGTTCGCCCGCCAATGGAGGATCCTATAGGCGTACAGAATATTAGTAATTTTCTCGATCATGGATATGACCATATAATGATTACACCTAACAGAGAAGTAGGTATGTATATCGATAAGCAGGAGTTTATCAATAGGGGGATACCTATGCATGCACACATGATGGCTGTTCAAACAGTTGTTTTTAGATGTGCAGTAACCTACAATATACCGTTTGTCATGTTTGCTGAGGAAGGGGAAACAGAGTATGGAGGTTCTTCGAAACTTAAGAATAAGTATACATATGATTTGGAGGATAGTATTAACTTTTATTTAAGTGGCTCTGATCCCACACGATATCTTGATCACTTTACTAAAAAGGAGTTATATTGGTATACCTATCCGACTAGAGAAGAACTAATGAAATTGCAACCAGAAATCTCTCATTGGAGCTATTTTGAAGATTTCGACAATTATAAACATTATGTTTTGGCTAAGGAAAAACTTGGTCTTTTAGAAAAGGAAGAGAGAAACACAGGGTCATATGAAAATTTCTCGACAACAGATACGTATATCATATGGCTTTACTTTTATTTGATGTATTTGAAGTTTGGATTTGGCAGAACAACGAATGTAGTAGGTACGGATATTCGAAGAGGGGCATTAAGCCGTAAACAAGCGGTTGAATTAGTGAAAAAATATGATGGTGAATACCCAGAAGAGTATATAGAATTCTATTTAGATTACTATAAAATGACAAGAGAGGAATTCGATGCTGTTATAGACAAATGGGCAAACAAAGAACTGTTTGTGAAGGAAAACGGAAGATGGGTTCCAACATTTGAAGTATATTGATAATCTGAGGATAAAATATGTACAAAGGAAAAAGGATTTTAGCAATTATACCCGCGCGTGGGGGTTCGAAAGGACTTGCTCGTAAAAATATAAGAGAGCTTTACGGTCATCCTTTGATTTACTGGACAATTGAAAGGGCAAAGCAGAGTAAATATATAGATTATATTTTTGTATCTACAGACAGCCAGGAAATAGCGGATGTGTGTCAAATAGAATGTGCAATTACTGTGGATGAACTTAGACCAGAAAACTTGGCGCAGGACGATACATCTTCAACAGATGTAATAAAATACACAATCGAAAAGATGGAATCTGTAGGCGAGAGGTTTAATTATATGATACTTCTTGAACCGACTTCTCCATTGCGAAAAGAAAGTGACATAGACAGTATAATTAAACTTGCTTGCGATAATCCTATTGAAGATGGAGTTATTTCATGTGGCGAAATACATATGGAGCATCCGATAGCTGCAAAAATGATAGATGATAACGGTCACTTGACTCCTTATAACGAGAAAAGATTAAAGGTATATCAGCGACAGCAAATGGATAAGGTATATTTCCCATATGGTGTAGCTTATCTTATTAAAATTGATGTATTCATGAAGGAACTTCAGCTATACACGAATAAGATTCTTCCTTATGTGATAGAACGTTGGCAAGGGTATGAAGTAGATGATATATATGATATGTTGTGTATTGAGGCAGTAATGAAACATGAGAGATTTAGAATATAATAGTCATAAGGCATTGATTATCGCAGAGGCAGGAGTAAACCATAACGGTTCATTGGATATAGCGAAGGAACTGATTGATGAAGCTAAGGCTGCCGGAGCTGATATAGTCAAATTTCAGACGGCGACATTGGATGGAGTTGTATCCAAGTTTGCATCTATGGCAGAGTATCAGAAAAACAATATAGGAAAAACCTGTAGTCAGAAGGAAATGCTTTCAAAACTGCTACTCCCATTTGACAACTTTATCATTTTATCTGATTACTGCAAGAAGGTAGGGATACAATTCTTGTCCACGCCATTTGATCTAGAAAGTATACACTTTTTGGATGGATTACAAAATATCTGGAAGATACCATCAGGAGAGATTACTAATTATCCTTACCTTGTTGAAATTGCTAAGACAGGAAAGGATATCATTCTATCTACAGGTATGAGTACATTGAAAGAAGTTGATGAGTGTCTAGAAGTTTTAAGAAATAACGGGGCGACAAATATTAAACTCTTACATTGTACAACAAACTATCCGACTCAAATGAAAGATGTTAATTTGAGAGCAATGTTGACACTTCGAAACCATTGTAAATGTGATGTGGGATATTCAGATCATACTTTAGGTATAGAAATACCAATAGCTGCTGTTGCAATGGGGGCGAGAGTAATTGAAAAACACTTTACATTAGATAGAAAGATGAAGGGTCCCGATCATAAAGCAAGTCTTGAACCAAATGAATTAAAGAGCATGATTGAGGCAATTCGCAATGTTGAAAATGCAATAGGTGATTTTGAAAAGAAACCCGTTTATTCAGAAAAGGCAAATCTTGTAGCAGCAAGAAAGAGCATAGTGGCAAGAAAACCAATTAAAAAGGGCGAATTATTTACTGAAGAAAACTTAACTACAAAACGACCAGGTAATGGAGTATCACCTATGAAGTGGAAAGATGTTATAGGTATATCAGCAGATAGAAACTATGATGTTGATGAGATGATAGTGAATGATAGAATATGATTATAGCTTTATTAGAAACAAATATCTATTGGGAAGACAAAGAGAAGAATATAAAAAAAGTAAAAGACGATATTGAAAGAATAATGTATTCTTATGATGTAGATTTGATATGCTTGCCAGAAATGTCCTTTACTGGGTTTTCAATGAGTGTTGAAAAGACAATGGATGTGAATAATGAGACAATAGAACGAATGAAAGAATTTGCATGTAACTATAATACAGGAATAGCATTTGGATGGGTAGAAAGTAAAGGAAGTATTTTTTTGAATCATTATTCACTTGTTGATAAATCAAGAGTTCTTCTAGATTATGTTAAGATTCATCCGTTTAGTTATGGGGGCGAAGCAGATGTTTTTGCTGGTGGAGATGAATTAGGAGCTGTTAGGATGTCAGGCTTTACCGTTGCTTTTCAAATATGCTATGACTTGAGGTTTCCAGAACTGTTTCAGATTTTGTCAAAGCAAGCAGATTTGATAATTGTTCCAGCTAATTGGCCAAGTAAAAGAGAAGATCATTGGGATGTATTATTACATGCGAGAGCAATTGAGAGTCAAGTATATATTGCAGGAGTTAATTGTAAGGGTTGCATAAACGAAATGGAGTATCCTGGCAATTCTTGCTTGATCGCCCCAGATGGTAAGGACGTGGAAAGCATTGATGTCGCTACGATAAATGGAGATATAGCACGTATATATTATTTGAGTAATGACGTAAAAAAATATCGTGAAAGTTTTCCTGTAAAAAAAGACAGGAGAGAAGACTTATATAAGAGATTATACTGATTATAATAAAAGGATGGAATTTAATAAAAAAGATTTATGCGCTAAAAGGATATCAACGTAAATTTGCTATAATTAAATGAAGAATAATGAAAGATGTCTGCATAAGAGAGTGTGTTCAAAGAGAGACAATACACAGTTACTATAATGTATCAAGTTTTATTTTAAAACAATAATTCTATAGTATTTATATATGGGTTTGAGGGTTGGAGAAATATGTATACTATTGTAAATGAAAAAGGGCTATTATTTCATCTTGCGTGAAAAATCCACTTTGGCGGAATTGATATTTTTTACACATCGAACATGAGGGAGAAGTGTTATGCAATATGATTTTGTTTTTGTATATGAAGTAAAGAATCGAGAACTAGAAAGTATAGTTCTTCTTAAATATGAACTAGAAAAAAGGGGATATACGGTTTCTTTAGTTGAAACATGGGAAGGGGAGATTCACTTTTTAAAGCCAGTTTCGGCTAGGGTACTTGTAGCTTTTGCCCTGTACAATAATGGAACACTCAAATATGTTAGTTCTTTTGTAAAAGACTGTCATAAATTTATTAATTTACAGTGGGAACAAATATACTCGAATGCTGACGTGAAATGTGATAATATAATGCAAAATTCTTCGTATGAAATAAAAGGTGAAGCAAAAAATGTTATACATGTAAGTTGGGGGAAAAATAATTATGATAGATTAATTCAAAAATATGGTGTCGATCCGAATAATATTATATTGGTTGGGAATATATCACTAGATTTTCTTAGAAGAGAATTTGATGAGTTTTATTTGACAAGAGAAGAATTATTGTCAAAGTACAATATTTTTCAAAAGAAAGTTTACTTGTTTATTTCAACACTTAGCTATACTAACATGCCGGAGGCTATAATTAATTCAGAGTTATATCAGAATATTGGTTATGATTTAAACGAATTTGTTGAAATAAATATAAAAACTCAGAAAATATTAATAGAATGGTTTGAAAACGAAATAAAAAAACATCCTGATATATTGCTAATATATAGGCCACATCCTTCGGAAGCAAAAAGCAGACTGTTGACATCATTTGAAAAGAAATATAGTAATTTTAGAGTTATAGGAGATTTATCAATAAAGCAATGGATACTACGAGTTGATAAAATATATACTTGGTATAGTACTACGGTTGCAGAAATATACATGGCTAATAAAGGTTGCGAAATAATAAGACCAATTCCAATACCATGGGATATAGAATTAGAAAACTATAATGAGGCTAAGATAACAAATTCCTTTAAGGTTTTTGATGAAGGATTTGAAGACTGTAATCCAGATTACCCAATTCCAGAAGAAACAATTAAAAAATTTTATTATATTGATGAAATACCGACTTATTTAAAGCTAGCTGATTGTTGTGAAAAAGTTTTAAATAGCGATCAGTATTGCCTAGATTCTCCATTGACTCAGGCAAAAGGAGTTCATAAAAGAAGTTTTTATATAAAGCGAAAGATCACTTGTTTAAAAGGAGGGATAAGTCTTGGAATGCACCGTTTTTTTGGAAAGCCTATTTCGGATAAAAAGAAAAAAAATGTTGAAGAATTGATTGAATATAAGTATGCAAAAAAAATGGCAAGTGAGAATGCTGCAACAAAAAGAGAAATAAATGAGATTTTGAAGAAAATAGATTTTTGCTTGAGAAGAAATAAATAGTAGATACTAATTTGAAAACTTAAGGATTTTGAATATATTAATAGTTTCTATTATAGTATCTATAAACTGAGATACTGTGTTAAAGTGTATTGTTTATTTGAATAGAGGATTGATTTATGTTTGAAGTGTTAGAAAAGTATAATTCGGAAATAACGGTGGGTGGAAATATTGTTTATGACAATAGGAACCTTTGGATGATTTCCGTAAACAATGACATGCTATTAAAGTTTGATTTGGATAATAAAATGCTTATTAAAGAGTATCCTATTCCAGATAAACGGGTATGGTATGGGCATTATAAAATTGCAAAATTAAATAATAAAATATTTATTCTACCATTTTTGGGGGTTAATATATATTTGTTTGATATAATTGATGAGTCGATTAAGAAAGTGACTAAAGAATCGATAGAACAGAAAGAAGTATATGCTATCGTCGAAGCAATCGATAAAAAGATAGTTGCTGTTGAACAAAGCCAAGGGCGAATAGTTGAAATTGATGAGGCTAACAATATAGTCTTTATAGATGATAAACTAAAAAGGGCTTTAAGAAAACAGGGAATAGAGGATAATGTGTGCTTTTCTGAAGAGTATTTTTTGCTGAAGGGTAAGATGTTTTTGATATTAAAAGAAAGTGGTTGTTTTGTCGTTTTTGATGTAATGACATATGAAGTTAATGTACATAAACTCACAAACAATGAGAAAATCTATTCGGTTCATGGAAATGAAGACTATATTCTGTTTACAACAACAAAAAACAGTATTATTAAATGGAAAGATGGTTATATTATTGAGCAAATTGACAATGATGATTTTTTTGATGAACAGTGTGCGTTCCTAAAGCCATTTTGTACAAATGAAGTAGACTATTTGTTCCCATGGAAAAAACGATGTTATTATACAATAAAAGAGAAACAGATAACTAAATATAACCTCGACTTTGCTATTCGAGAGGATTCCTATCCGGTTGATGTTTATGACCAGTTTCAATGGATTGAAAGGCATGAGGACAAGACGCTTATACAGTCAAGAATCAATGGAGATATTTTTGTAATTGACAACTTGACCAATGAAGTAGATGTAATTAGGCTGAAGGTGCCGGATGAGAAAAGTGTTGAAATAATGAAAGGACTGATGAGTGTCAAGAAATACGTTCTTAACGAAGACGAAGTATTCTCGTTAAATAGATTTATGGAATTAGTTTAAAGTGGTTTTTAAACTTTTTTATAGAGACTATGTTGTCTTTTAGAGGTGTAACGTTGATTTCATTTATTATTGCAGTATATAATAATCAAAGATATCTTAGATGTGCCGTACAGAGTGTATTAGATGTTGACAAAGAATATGATGTTGAGGTGGTTATTATCGACGATGGCTCAACTGACAACACCCCTCAAATAGCAGATGAGTTGGCGAGGCAAGATGATAGAATAAAGGTTATTCATCAAGAAAACCAATGGATATATGCAAGCTTTAATAATGGGATAAAAGCTGCAAAGGGAGAATATATATACATCCTCAATTCCGACGACATGCTATTTGACGGAGCAGTTGGTGTATTCTTTGATGCAATAGAAAAGTATAATCATCCGGATGTCATATGGACTAAGGTTATATGGCAGGATGTTGATGAGAATCAAAATGTGTTGAGTGAGCACGACATGAATGAGAGCGTAACAGAAGATACGTATTATGATTCTAAGGAGTCAGTACGTTCCAATTGGCTATATGTTCTCGAATCTGAGGTTGCAGTAAATCAGGCTAATCTATATAAGAGAGAGTTGGCGCTCACACATCCATTTAGAAATGATTACTATGCCGGTGATTCTTTTTTTAATATGGGAATAGCAGATGATATAGATAGCATGGTCTTCTTGTCTGCGCCAATATATAGGTATATGTCTTATCAAGATTCAGGAATGAATGCATCTGTTGGAAAGTATTATGGCTATGAACATCGTATGTTTAATGAGTTGATGGATTGTGAGGATGAATTATATTCGAAATGGGATAATACAGACAAACTAATAGAAAATGTTGTAATTAGAAGACTAAAGGAGCTGACTTATGAAATAGAGATACTAGAGTACAGAAATTGCGATATAGAAAAAGCTGGAATATTAGAGCATTTGTTTTGCGTTGTTGCTGATTCTAAGATAAGGCAAATGGCAAAAAGAATTGGAAGAGAAAGAGAGTATGAGAGTCGAATACTTACGGGCGCCAGGAATTTGATAAACCATCTTGATTTACAAGGAAATATACCGGAATATGTGGACAGGCTAGTCAGGTACTTGCCGGAAAATTATTTAGATAACGTGGATAGAACCATAATTGACAAAAGAGAGATAGATACAGCAATTAACGACGCTAAAAATAAAGATAGAATTGGAAAGATATATTATTCGGAAGATTGGTAGGAAATGGATAAGTACAGAATAATTATTTGGGGAGCCAGTATAAAACTGGACGAAATAATCTCGGCATTAGATTTTAATAAATGTGAGCTTTTAGGGATTGTTGATAGAAATCCGGAAAAGCAGGGGATACTATGGGATGAGAAATATGAAATTGTTTCTCCAGATATTTTTGACATTAAAGCAATTGATTATGTGCTGATTTCTGCACAGAATCCTGGGTCTGTGATTTCTTATCTTCAACAAATAGATATTCCTCGTGAAAAAATGATGTTATTTTGGAAGTCTGATAGTCTTATTCCGTTCCTAAAAGAAGTGTATTTATTACGAAGAGAGAATAAAAAATTAAAACTAAGATTGAGGAATGCACCATACGAATATGGTGATTCTGTGATTAGTTTTATAGAAATGGGTGAACTCTTCAGAATGCTAAGAGAAGAAAAAAAGTCACTTAGCAGGTTTGGCGATGGCGAGTTTGAGATTATTCGGGGTAATGACCGAGGATGGTTTCAAAAAAAAGATAATAACTTGGCATTAAGACTGAACGAAATACTGGTTGAAGAACAGGATGATGTAATAATTGCTATTGCAAATAACTTTGGTAATCTTGATAAGTATACGGATGATGCAGCCGATGGAATTCGGGAATATGTAACACCGGAAGCGAGAAAAGACATATTGCGTTTGCTATCGAAAAAAAGGATGTATGGCGACGCTTATGTTACTAGACCATATTTGATGTATAAAGACAAGACTTACATTAATACAATTATTGATGGATTTAGAAGTGTTTGGAATAGTAGGCGAGTTATTATTATCGAGAATAAGTATTCACGCATAGGAATAAATAACGATTTGTTTGATAATGTTGTACAGATAAGACGAGTTATATGCCCTCACAAAGATGCGTTTTCGTTTTATAATGATATAAAGGAAGCAATTTATAAATTTGCAGACAAAGATGATTTGATACTTGTTTCTTTGGGCCAGACAGCGACTATTCTTTCTTACGATTTAGGAATTAATGGTTATCAGGCAATTGATATTGGACAGATAGATACGGAGTATGAGTGGTATCTTCGTGGAGCGAATGACCGCATAGAGATTCCGGGAAAGTCCGTTGCTGAATTAACTTGGTGGCATGAACCAGAAGTGACTAGTAATAGAGACTATAATGAACAAGTAGTGTGTTCGATAGGTGATAGTTGAGAAGAATTATTATAATATTAATTGCAATATGAAAAATGTAGCTATAGTAATACCGTTTTATAAGGAACAACTTAATAATAATGAATGCATTTCTCTAGAGCAATGTCGGAGAGTATTATATAAATACGATTTATATTTGCTAGTTCCTGACAACATGGAAGTGGAAATTGAGAATGGTGAAAATGTTTTATATGTAGATAAAAAAAATCTTGATTCTAGAAAAACATATAGTGATTATGTCTTGAGCCAAGAGTTCTATTCAATATTTAAAGATTACGAGTTTATTCTTATTTATCAGTTAGATTCTTTTGTTTTCGAAGACCGATTGGAATATTTCTGCAATATGGATTTCGATTATATAGGTGCGGAGTGGCTCTATGGATTAGAATGTCATACGGATGAAGGTATGCTATGGTATTTCGGAAATGGCGGATTCTCGCTTCGGAGAGTATCTTCCTTTTTGAATTGGATTAGAGATGAACAGGATACAATTGAGTATTATAAGATGCTTCTTCCGGAAGATTTAGTAATTGCGATATATGGAAAAAAACATTTGAAAATTGCTGGTCGGGATGTGGCGAGACAATTCTCGTTTGATATGTATCCAAAGGAATGTTATCAAGAAGCGGGAGAGAGGTTGCCGTTTGGATGCCATGCTTGGCATAGATTTGACAGAGAATTTTGGGCGAAGATTATTCAATCCTATGGCTATAATGTTGAAGTTAGTCATGAGTATGATTTTGACACAAAGCTTTTATCTTCAGGTAAGGAAAGAACAGAAAGGCTAAGTCAGTTTTTCTCAAAGGACAAGATAGAGAGTTGCCTAAAGAATTTGCTTGCAGATTATAAAGATGAACTATATGTATTTGGCGCAGGACAATGTGGCTTTAGTTTTGTTAATATGACAAAAGGAACAAATGTTAAGGTGATAAATGTGCTTGACAATGATGCTAGCAAAGCCGGATTACATTTAGAAGGTATTGAGATTGTTAGTGTAGAAGATGCTCTTAAGACTAAAAGAGCACCTATATTGATTGCAGTATTAAACCCGGAACCTATTGAGAATCAATTAAATGAATATGGATTGAAAAAGAATATAGACTATATTTTTTCAAGAGATTTGCAGAATGAAATGTGTAAATGTTGAGGTTGGATGATATGATTTTTATAGATAAAACAGCATCAAGAGAGCTACAATTAAAGCAACAGACAGAACGGTGCTATGATGATTTTTGCTTTTATAATCAATTTGACGCTGAAAAAAGAGAAGCTTTTGTGAATAAAAAGATGGAAAATATAAGAGAAGGAGACTTTGTTCTTCCTTATTTGCCACTTTATCTTACAACGGCATGTAGTTTGAATTGCGAAAAATGTAATAATTTGATGCCAATGTTTCATGGTCATGCGTCTGATTTTTCGTGGGAGAAGACAAGAGAGTCGCTTGAAATAATTCTTTCAGGTGTTAAGGAGATGATATTCTGCGAACTTGTTGGTGGTGAGCCTTTTTTGAATAAAGATCTTGGAGATATTCTTGACTTTGTTGGAAACAATAAAAAAATACTTCAGATTGTAATTATAACTAATGCAACAGTAGTTCCTAAACCGGAAATATTGGATAAACTAAAAAAGAACAATGTGCTAGTTCGTGTGAGTGACTATGGATTGTTTGAAAATATTTCTGCTTTTGTTGGGACGCTTGATGAGTATGGAATAAATGTCAGGATTTTGCCGGATATGAAGTGGAATAATCCCGGCGGAGTAGAGCCACGAGGACGTTCTCGAGAAGAACTTAAGAAGCAGTATAATAATTGTGAGTTTTCTTTAAAGTGCAAGTATTTATGTGAGGATAAGCTTTTTAGTTGTGCCAGAGCAGCGAGCATGTATCATTTGGGATTATTTGACTCAAAGAAAGATATACTAAATATTTCGAACGAAACAACTATAAATGATATTCACTCTTTTTATCTCAATGACGAAGGAGATATATGTGACCACTGTAATCTCTTCACTCCTTATGCAGAGGAAATACCTGCAGCAGAGCAAGTTGGAGAAAAGCAATTTAGACATTCAAATTATACTGTAATTAGTAATTATGAGCTTAATCACTATAAAAAAATGACAAGAGAATACGAAAAACTATTGGCGAACACAAAATGATTTCATATTTGATTATAAGGATAGAAGACTTTTTGCTTGATATTTGCGGAGGATAACATGCCAAAGATTTACATAGCAGGTGCACATTCTAGGGCACAGACTGTTGCACATTATTTAACATATCTAGATAACACAACAGAAATCATTGCATATTTATATGACAACGACGAAGATAACCCGACGGAAGTCAATGGTATACCCGTGATAAAATTATCAGGGGATACTTTGCTTGACACTTCTTGTCGGGTTTTTTTGGGTGTTCGTGGAGTGAATATGGAGCATCTGTCTAATACGCTCACGCAATGTGGAATGAAGGATATTGTTCCGGTAGATGCAGATTTGGATATGAAGCTTCGCAATGAATATCTTGAGAAATATTATGATGAGCAAGGAATAGATTTCCTGAGAGTGGATATGTTAAGAAGTGATGGTAGTGTATCTCATGACATATCAGGTAGAATCTTTGTTGCTAACTCAGTTTTCGATGGAAAGCTTTCCGATGTATACGAGATGATTAACGAAGAGGCTATTCTTCAAGTGGGCGCGAATCTGACGGATAGTAGAATTGAAGGATGTAAATTCTTCGATAATACAGGAGATAACATTTCCAATCGTAACAAACAGTTCTGTGAGCTTACTGGACTATATTGGGTGTGGAAGAATGCTACGGAAGATTATGTTGGGCTCGTTCATTATCGAAGACATTTTTTACTTCCGAAAGACTGGATTTCTGTATGCAAAGAAAACGATATAGATGTCATTTTGCCTGTGCCATTATATGTCGGTCCCAGTGTCGAAGAGAATTATAGGATGCGTCATGTGTCGGAGGACTGGGATTTTGTAATGGATTACATTAAAGAGAATCATGCAAAAGAGTATGAAGATGTGGTGTCCTTCTTTGAAGGAAGCTTATATTGTCCGTGTAACATGATGATAGCAAAGAAAGAAGTGTTTGACGAACTATGTTCATGGATGTTTCCAATAGTATTTGCGTTATATGAACATGTCGGAGTTCATGAAGACTCTTATCAAAACAGATATCCGGGATTTGTGTCTGAGCGTTTAATTACATATTTCTTCGAGAGTCGGAGGGATAAGTATAATCTAGTGTATTGTAATAAGAATTTTCTGAAATAACAAAAATGTCAAGAAATTAATTTCTTGACATTCGCTCGCCTTCCGTTATACAATAACAGGTAGTGTAAAGTAAGTTATGAAAAAATGAGCCGTAGAAATAAGGCTCTAAATGAACCTTGAAAACTGTAAATATATATAAATTTTTGTGATAGTGGTCAAGGGAAAGTCACAGGTGTGTGACTTTCACCTTGGAAGATGATAAATTCGCACACCTTAAGTAAAGGGACTTTCGCGGCATATCCTCACTGACTGTGCCAGTTCCGGTATTCCACGGTTCCCTTGACTTAAGGCTTAGCTTATTTTTGGGGATTACGAATTGTTTTGCATTTGTAAGATGGTTTGTTGTCCGAGAAAAATCATCAGTTGCCACTTGGCTGGCATGTTATCGCCTTTGCTTATGATGTCATCTTCGACTAAAGGTCTAAAACGACTATGCTTGTGAGGACGTAAGAAGTTGTAATAAGCCACCCACAAGGAAAGGTCATAGTAAGCCCATTGTTTAAGGGGTATATATTTGCAGATAAATTTTATCAGCCAGATATTTTGCTGATATAGTTGTTGAATTAATTGAATGAAATAAAGTATAATGTCCATGAGCATTGGCTCCTTTCTGGATGTCGTTTTGGCGATTGACATTATACCAAAAAGGGAGGTCAATGCTCTTTTTATTTAAACCTCTCGATAATAAAGGATTTATAAACAAAAAAGGAGTGTCAGACTTGACACTACCCTATGTTGGAGGAAGGATTGTTAAATGCAAATTTCAGATTCTTTAAAAAACAAATCACTAGTAATCACAGGAGGAACAGGCTCTTTTGGATCAACTGTGCTCAAGCACTTCTTAACATCAGGTATTGGTGAGATTAGAATAATTTCTCGCGATGAAAAAAAGCAGGATACGATGAGACATATTCTACAGGCTCGATATCCAGAGTATGCAAATAAAGTGAGTTTTTATATTGGAGATGTGCGTGACATAGAATCGGTTCGAGATGTGATGTTTGGAGCGAACTTTGTATTTCATGCTGCGGCGCTTAAGGAAGTACCATCATGTGAGTTTTTTCCAATGGAAGCAGTTAGAACCAACATTTTAGGAACCGATAATGTAATTACAGCAGCAGTTGAGAATAGAGTAGAGAGAGTAGTGTTCTTGTCAACTGATAAGGCGGCGTATCCAATTAATGCTATGGGGATGACAAAGGCTGTTGGAGAGAAGGTTGTACAGGCTAGAGCGCAGAAGGCATATGAGCGCGGTGGCACAGTTCTTTCTTGTACTCGTTATGGAAACGTTATGTGCTCGCGTGGTTCTGTAATTCCACTATTCATTGACCAGATAAAAAGGCAGGTACCAATTACTATTACAGATCCTAATATGACTAGATTTCTTATGAATCTTGATGAAGCAGTTGCTTTAGTAGCATTTGCATTTGAACATGCAGAACCTGGAGACTTATTCATACAAAAGGCAGATGCCTCAACGATTGGTGACCTTGCAGATGGCGTAATGAAGGTCTTTGGAAAGACAGAGAAGAAGATAATAGGCACTCGTCATGGCGAAAAGCTTTATGAGACTCTAATGACAAAGGAGGAAAGATTGAGAGCTGTTGATATGGGTCAATATTTCAAAATATTGCCCGATGGAAGGAGCCTAAACTATGATAAGTTCTATGTTGAAGGAGATGTTCTGACACAAAGTAAAGATGCATATACATCTCATAATACTAATAGACTTGATATTGACGGAGTTGTTAAGAAAATTATGTCTACTGATTATGTAAAAGAAGAGCTTGAGGGAAGACCTCATGCGGTAGAAGCATAGATTGGAATTTTGGGAGATTATTGTATTATGAATTATCCTAACTGGAAAGACAATGGCAAGCTTAAGTTAATGATTATAGTAGGTACTCGCCCTGAGATAATCAGACTTGCTGCAGTAATTAAGAAATGTAGAAAGTATTTTGACACACTTCTTGTTCATACAGGACAGAACTACGACTATAACCTTAACGGTGTGTTCTTTAAGGACTTAGGATTAGAAGATCCGGAGCTGTACCTAGATGCTGTAGGTGATGACCTGGGCGCAACGATGGGTAACATAATTGATAAGTCATATAAGGCTATGGTTGAACTTAAACCGGAAGGAGTTCTTGTTCTTGGCGATACTAACAGTTGCCTATCTGTAATAGGAGCAAAACGCTTACATATACCTATTTTCCATATGGAAGCAGGTAATAGATGTAAGGATGAATGTCTTCCTGAAGAGACTAATCGTCGTATAGTTGACATAATATCGGATGTTAACTTGGCATATTCTGAGCATGCTAGAAGATACTTGGCTGATTGTGGACTCCCGAAGGAGAGAACATATGTCACAGGTTCTCCTATGGCAGAGGTGTTATCTTCTAATTTGGATGCGATTAAATCTTCTGTCGTTCATTCTAAGCTTGGGCTTGAGAAAGGTCGCTATATATTGTTATCTGCTCACAGAGAAGAGAATATTGATACAGAGAAGAATTTTAATTCGCTTTTTACTGCGATTAACAAGATGGCAGAGAAGTATGATATGCCAATACTCTATTCTTGTCATCCTCGTTCGAGAAAAAGATTAGAAGAATCTGGGTTTAATCTAGATTCTCGTGTGATTCAACATGAGCCTTTAGGTTTTCATGATTATAATTGCCTTCAGATGAATGCATTTGCTGTTGTATCAGACTCAGGAACACTTCCTGAGGAGTCTAGTTACTTTACATCTATTGGAAAACCATTTCCTGCAGTATGTATAAGGACGTCTACAGAACGACCTGAGGCACTTGATAAGGCTTGCTTTATTCTGTCAGGAATTGATGCTAAGGGACTCTTGCAAGCGGTTGATACGGCTGTTGAGATGGTTAAGGAGGAGAAGGACGGCGGTGCTATACCGGTGCCTGATTATACGGATACTAATGTGTCTGATAAAGTTGTTAAGATTATTCAGTCTTATGTTGGTGTTGTTAATAAGATGGTGTGGAGAAAAGAGGTTTAGTTATATCTTATGAATATATTGGTTACAGGTGCAAAGGGCATGGTTGGTACAGCTCTTGTTAATAATCTTAAGAATATAAGGGATGGAAAGAATGGGACCCGTCCCGATATTTCGATAGATTTTATTTATGAGTATGATATGGAGTCGACCAAGGAAGATTTGGAAGCGTATTGTAAGGAGGCAGACTTTGTATTTAATCTTGCAGGTGTTAATAGACCTGAGAATCCTGAGGACTTTATTAAAGGTAACTTTGGATTTGCAAGTGAGCTTCTTGATACACTTAAGAAGTATAATAATAAAGCGACTATTATGCTTTCTTCTTCGATTCAAGCAACTCTTTCGGGACGATTTGGTGATTCAGAATATGGTCGTAGTAAGAAAGCGGGAGAAGAGTTATTCTTCTCATATGCTGAGGAGACTGGAGCGAAGGTTGCTGTGTATCGTTTTCCCAACTTAATGGGACATTCTAGACCTAAGTATAATTCTGCAGTAGCGACATTTTGTTGGGCGGTTGCTAATAATGAAGAATTTAAAGTAAACGATAGAACGACTGAATTAGAATTGTTATATATAGATGACTTAATTGAGGGGATGTTTGACTTATTGGAAGGTAAGGAACAGCACTGCAAGTTTGATGGTGTTGAGACGGTACTTGATTCTACTGGTAGATATTGTTGCGTTCCTATAACGCATAAGGTGACTCTAGGTGAGATAGTGGACTTATTAGAAGAATTCAAAGAACAACCATCTACTCTTATGATGCCGAAGATGCCAGAAGGTTCCTTTGCAAAGAAACTTTATAGTTTATATCTTACATATCTTCCTGTTAATGAGTTTAAGTATCCGCTTGATATGAACTGCGATGATAGGGGATCATTTACAGAACTTGTGCATACAGAAGATTGCGGTCAAGTATCAATCAATATAAGTAAGCCCGGAGTTACAAAAGGGCAGCATTGGCATAATTCCAAGTGGGAGATATTTATCGTTGTTGCAGGACATGGGTTGATTAAAGAGAGGAACATTAATACAGGTGAAACTGTTGAATTTGAAGTTTCGGGAGATAGTATAGAAGCCGTTTACATGATTCCAGGGTGGACGCATAATATTGTTAATCTCTCTGATACAGAGAATTTGGTGACGGTCATGATATGTAATGAGGTGTTTAATTCTATTAGCCCAGATACTTTTAGAGAAGAACTATAGAGATATAAACGATTATGAATGATTCAGTATAATGATACATGGCTAAACTATTAGAGAAAGGAATGTGTTTATGTCTAAGATTTATATAGCAGGTGCACATTCTAGAGCACAGACTGTTGCGCATTATTTAACATATCTGGATAACACAATAGAAATCATTGCATATTTATATGACAACGACGAAGATAACCCGACAGAAGTTAATGGTATACCCGTGATGAAAATATCAGGGGATACTTTGCTTGACACTTCATGTCGGGTTTATTTGGGTGTTCGTGGAGTCAATGTGGAGCATTTGTTCAATACACTCTCTGAATGTGGAATGAAGGATATTGTTCCGGTAGATGCAGATTTGGATATGAAGCTTCGAAATGACTATCTGGAGAAATATTATGATGAGCAAGGAATAGATTTTGTAATGGACTTTATACAAAAGAATCATGAAGAAGAGTATGAGGATGTTGTAACCTTTTTTGAAGGAAGCTTATATTGTCCTTGTAACATGATGATAGCAAAGAAAGAAGTGTTAGACGAACTATGTTCATGGATGTTTCCAATAGTATTTGCGTTATATGAACATGTCGGAGTTCATGAAGACTCTTATCAAAACAGATATCCGGGGTTTGTATCTGAACGTTTAATTACGTATTTCTTCGAGAGTCGGAGGGATAAGTATAATCTAGTGTACTGTAATAAGAATTTTCTAAATTAGATGCGTCAAGAAATTAATTTCTTGACATGCGTGCTATTTAGCTATACAATAACAGTGAGAGGTAATTGTATGGCTAATAAAAAGAGCGGGCGCAAACGCAGATTCAAGAATGATGATATTAATAAAATAATAAAAGAACATAGTAACGGGCGTAGTGTGTCTGAGCTAGCTAAAGAGTATGGCGTGTCAAGGCAGACTATGTCTTTTTATATACATGAAGTTGCAGCGGAACTCGAGATGAGTAATAGTGATAATACTGCTTGTCTTGTTAGGGAGATGACTTATTGGAAGAAGCTTAATAAGGATTTTGATTTGACAGCGGAAGAATTATCTAGATACAAGGCTAGGTATGATTTTATGTTGGGGGACGATATATTGACGTCGATATTAGTTGATTTCTTACATGAACAGATAGACATATTCAATTATTCTTCACATCCGATGAAACAAGCTTTTGGTGTTAAGAAGAGACCGAGCTGGGACGATTTTGTTGGTTTTCTGGAGGATAGATGTGTTCCGAGAAGTCGAGATCATATGAAGTTGATACTTCGTGACTACAAGTTAGATTCATATGATCCGTTTGCCATAGTTGAGAGAACAGGTGGAAGAATGGCGGAGGATGAGAGGTATATTAAGATATATCGTATAGGGGCATAGTGATGGCTGAAGTTAAGAGATATATAATGAGTGCTTCGGCACTTGACTATTCAGAATTACATACATCCAAGGGCAATCAACTCAAGTGGAAGCAAGACGGATATTGGTACAAGGCGGATCAATTTGGCTATGAGGGGATTGCTGAGTATGTGGTTACACATTTCTTGAGTGAGACTACGGTTCCGTTTCCCTATGTCACGTATGAGCCAGTTGTCATTGAATACGAGGCGCGGGAGTACGTAGGTTGTAGAAGTAAGGATTATTATATTACTAATCCACATTTACAGGGATATGAACAGGTCCCGCTTGAGAGACTTCATAGACAGTTCACCGCGAAGAATTTGTCAGAGCATATAGGACTAATACCTGAAGCTGAAGATCGAGTGAAATACACAGTTGATTTTGTGACTGATATAACCGGGCTTGATAGGTTTAATGACTATATATCATTTTTAGTTCAGATAGATGCATTTTTTTATAATGAAGATAGGCATTTTAATAACATAACGGTTATGTGGAATCCTGATGACGACACATATGACTATTGTCCATATTATGACTTTGGATTGTCTCTTTTTGCTGATACAAGAGATGACTATCCATTGACTATGAGTGTTGAGCAATGCATGAAGTTAATCAAGGCTCGCCCTTTTTCAAACGATTTCGTTAAGCAGGTAGAGGCATGCCGAAGTATAAGTGATGTTGAATTGGCATTTCGTATTACAAGAGAGCAGATGGGACAGGAAGCAAGAGGAATGCTTCAGGATATTGATGTTGATGAGCGGGTTGTTGAGAGGATAGTCTGGGTGCTAAGTGATAGGGAGAATTAATATAATACAGATGTACATAAATCCAATTGACACGACAGTAAAAACACAGTAAAATATATACAACAGTAAAAACACAGTAAAAGAATTCGAGGCAGTAAAAATAAAAAGGAGTTGCGTATGTCTAATCCATATACTCTCGTTTTTGGGCAGTCACCACTAGAAATAATAGAGAGAAAGTCGCAGATTGAAAATATTATTAGCATGTTTTCTGCTGAAAGACCTTCAAATTATCTGAATCTTGTTACGGGAATAAGGGGTTCGGGTAAGACTGTTTTTATTTCTACCATAGCAAAAAGACTTTCGGAAAATAAAGATTGGATTATTGTTAATTTGAATCCGAAGAGAGATTTGTTAAATGGTCTTGCAGCAGCCCTCTATAGTAATAAAAGAGTGAATCTATGGATTAAAGAGGCAAAGATTAATCTGTCATTTTTTGGATTTGGTGTTGAAATTAAGGGGGAACCTCAGATTGTAGATATTGAAGTGGCACTTAATAGGATGTTGAATGCAATTAAAAAGAACCGGCAACGTGTATTAATAACAATTGATGAAGCATCGAATTCCAAGAATATGAGAGCATTCGCCAGTGCCTATCAATTACTTTTAAGAGAGGATTTGCCGGTGTTTTTATTAATGTCGGGTTTATACAAGAGTATTGACGCTCTTCGAAATGCTGATGGTATGACTTTTTTAGAGAGAGCACCGAGAACTTTGCTTGCTCCGCTGAAGGAAGACGCTATAGCAGAGAATTATAATAGTACACTTAGTTTGTCTATGGATAAAGCAATGTATTTGGCGAGAACAACGAAAGGATACTCTTTTGCTTTTCAGACTGTGGGATACTTTGTATGGGATAATACCGATAATATTGATAAGGCGCTATCTGATGCAAGAGATTATCTATACGAATTTTCATATAATAAAATATGGACAGAACTGTCTTCAAAAGATAGAGCAGTTGTTATAGCAATGGCCAAAGCATCTTCCAATGAAGTCTCAGCAATTAGAGAAAAACTAGGGTATACTAGTAATCAGTTCAATCCATATAGAGATAGATTGCTTAAAGCCGGTGTTGTATATAGTGAAGAAAATGGACTACTGGATTTTGCATTGCCTTGGTTTGGGGAGTACGCTACTATGATGGAAGAACGTCTACACGGAGGCATGGAATAAATGGAGCGCTCTATAGATTTTCTTAGAGATGAAGTGAGATGCGGATTCTATATACCGACAGCTATTAAGCAGGCATGGGCGGTAACATTGGCAGTGCTAGATGAAATCGATAGAATCTGTGAAGAAAATGATATAAAGTATTTTGCTGATTGGGGAACATTTCTTGGGGCAGTAAGGCATGGTGGCTTTGTGCCTTGGGATGATGACCTTGATATTTGTATGCTAAGAGAAGACTACAATAGATTTAGAGAAGTGTGTGACGAGGAACTCCCGGATGAATTCGTGATCCATGATTATGAGAGGAAGGAAGACCATTGGCTTTTTCTTGCCCGAGTAGTTAACAATGAGAAGATGTGCTTTGAGGATGAGTATCTTAAGACGCATAATAATTTCCCGTGGCTTGCAGGTGTAGATATCTTTATTAAGGACTATTTATATGAAGACGACGAGAAAGAGATAGCACGAGACCAAGACATAATGCATATTGTTGCACTTGTGGATCTTATAAATGATGGAAACGTTGATGCTAAAGTAATTCAATCTAATCTCGAAGAGATTAATAGGCGTCATAATACTAACATTAGAAATGATGGTACTAATAGAGAACTTTGTATAAAGCTTTATAGATTAGCGGAACGAATAATGTCTGAGGTGAAGTCAGATGAGACAAGTAGAATCGGACAGATATTTCCAATGATTCTAAAAAGTGGTCCTGGCGTGGCGGAGAAGAAAGAATTATATGATGATGTAATTCGTATTCCTTTTGAAGATATAACTATTCCTGTTCCGGCAGCATACAACAGAATGCTTACTTCTCGATATGGCAACTATACTGAGATACATAAGGTTTGGTCAGGTCATGATTATCCATTCTTCGAAGGACAGAGAGAAGAGATGGAAGAGTTATCAGGAGAGGATTTCTCAAGATTTACATTTGATAAATCTATGATAGATAGACCTGTCCCTGATATGGCTAATAGTCTTAAGACTACGGCGAGAGAATGTGTTAATGAATTATATCGGTTACATGAGCTTGCCTCAAAGCTTCTTTCGGATAACAACATAGAAGAACTAATTAATTGCATTAACGAAGAACAGCAATTGGCAGTTGATTTCGGGACTCTTATTGAGAATGATAAGGGAGAAGATAACACATTTGCAAAGGATGTGGTAGCCAATTTACAGAAGTTCTGCGATGCATTATGGGAAGAATATCAGGTGCTAGAGCGTGGGGAAGAATTATCTGATGTTAGTTTATCAAAAGAAGCACTTGATAATGTTAATGATAGTGTTAATATTAATATATTAGAATGTAAAGAGATACTATTTTTATCTATAGGACCAAGTGAGTGGAAAAGCCTTTATCCGTATTACGTTAGAGAAATTGAGCAGGACAATACGGATGTGTATGTATTGCCTCTTCCGCTACTTAAGAAGGACTATTATGGTAATGTGAATATGACAGAAGACGAGATTCAAGAAGCTGTTCATATTGCTGAGTATCCTGAAGGAATTAACTATACGAATTGGTTCGACTATGACATTTCCATACATTGTCCTGACAAGGTGTATATACATAATCCTTATGATGAAACTAATCCTTGTCTTGCTGTTCCGGCCAATTACTTCGCCTCTAACATAAGGCATTTTACAGACAATATAACATATATTCCTATTGCCGAGACTTCGGAATTTAAGGAAGACGATATTGTTGATCAGTATAATCTTAAACATTATGTGACGGCGCCAGGGATAGTATATGCTGATGAAGTGATTGTTCAGTCAGAGAATATTAAGAATCAGTATGTTAATGCTTTATCATCATTTGCAGGAGAGGATACAAGAGATTATTGGAGGAATAAGATTAAGATGAAGGATGAGTCAGTAAAGCCTACAGAAAATGGAACAAAGAAAATCCTATATTGCATAGGTGTTAATGAACTCTACGAGAAGAAGGATGTGCTTATAGAAAGCATTAAGAATAGAATAGAGATTCTTAAGAATGCTGAGGGGGATTTAGATGTAACATTTACAATATTCCCAGAGGACAAGACTCAGTGGAAGCATGTCGATGAAGCTTTATCTGACGAAGTATTCGGCATAATGGATAATACTACTGGATTTGATTTTCTTGAAAATGGATTATCTAAAGTTGAAGAAGTGGCAGGAGAATATGATGCTTATTATGGCAGTCCTTCTCCTTATGTGGTGGCGTTTTCATCCCAGAAGAAACCGGTTATGTTATGTGATTATAGTGTTGAGTTAGATTAGGAAAGAGGTAGTGCGATGGAATTCGAACTTATGGCTTCAATGATGTGTGCTAATTATAGCAGCCTCGGCGAAGAGGTTAAGGAATTAGAAGAAGGTGGAATTGATTCATTCCATATTGATATAATGGATGGACGTTATGTTCATAATTTTGCAATGTCTTTAAATGATATGTGTTGCATTAGAGAGTGTACGAAGAAGCCTCTTGATGTTCATCTTATGGTGGAGCACCCACTTAACACAATAGAATTATTTACAAAGCATTTACAAAGGGGTGATACTGTGTATATTCATCCTGAAGCAGAGTATCATCCGTCGACTACTATACAGAAGATTAAGGATGCCGGACTAATCCCGGGGATAGCAATTAATCCGGGAACAAGTGTTGAGGAAGTTAGAATGCTTCTTCGGATAGTCGATAAGGTGCTTGTTATGTCTGTTAACCCGGGTAACGCCGCTCAAATGTTTCTTCCTTATGTAAGAGAAAAGTACGACGAGCTTCTTACATTGAAGGATGAGATGGGCTTCGATATTTATTGGGATGGTGCATGTGGCGCCGATAAGATTAAGGAATATGCACCGCTTGGTGTTAAGGGTTTTGTGCTTGGAACGACACTTCTTTTCGGTAAGAAGGCACCATATGGTGAAACGTTACAGAAGATAAGAGAGATGAAGTTTTAATATGAATTATGGATTGCTTTTGTCAGGTGGAATAGGATCAAGAATAGGCGCTAATATGCCAAAACAGTATGTGAAGGCAGGAGGACATATGATGGTATCGTATGCTCTCATGCCTCTTTTAAAATGTGAATCTATTGACAAGGTGTATATTGTATCAGAAGAAGTGTGGAGAGATGATATTGTTGCTGATGTCAGGTTGATAGGGCTTGATGAGACGAAGATAGCAGGGTTCGCATTTCCAGGAGAGAGTAGGCAGAGTTCTATACTCAATGGTATGGAAGCGATGCTAGAAGGTGCTGAGGGAAATGACTTCACAGAAGATGATACCGTGCTTGTTCATGACGGAGCGCGACCTTTTTTGACTGAGGACATGCTTAATAATTGTTACAATGCTTTGCTCGGTCATGATGGTGTTATGCCTGTGCTTCCAATGAAAGATACAGTGTATGAAAGCGCTGATGGAAGAAGCGTGACGAAGCTTCTTGAGAGAGAGAAGATATATGCAGGTCAGGCACCTGAATTATTCCGACTTAGGAAGTATTACGAGGCTAATAAGGACCTTGTTCCTCTTAAGATTAATGAAGTAAATGGCGCAACGGAGCCGGCCATTATGAAAGGTATGGATGTTACTATGATTATGGGGGACGAGAGCAATTACAAGGTTACAACGAAAGAAGATATGAATAGATTTATTCGACTAAAGGAAGGAGAATAATTCGTGAAAGCTTGGAGACTGAATAGTATAGGGGATATAGGGTTAGAAGATGTGGAACGTCCCAAGCCAGGGGCGGAAGAGGTTCTAATTAAGGTTAAAGCAGCAGGAATATGTGGTTCAGATATTCCGCGTATATATGACACTGGAGCACACAAGATGCCTTTAACACCTGGACATGAATTTGCAGGAATTGTTGACGGTGTAGGAGATGAGGTCTCTTCTGAATGGGTAGGTAAGAGAGTGGCAGTATATCCCAAGATTCCATGTGGAAAATGTTGCGAGTGTCGTAATGGCAACCCGAACATGTGCGAGACATATGATTATGTGGGCTCACGTCGTGATGGAGCATTTGCAGAATTCGTAACTGCACCTGCATCGAATCTTCTTGTGCTTCCAGAGGATGTTGGATTTGAAGAAGCAGCTATGCTTGAACCCTTAGCGGTGTCGGGCAATGCAGTTAGAAAAGCTGTTAATTATGGTACTCCTAAGGAAGCACCTATTGTGGTATGTGGTCTAGGAACAATTGGTCTTATGACATTAATGCTTCTGATAGAAGCGGGATATGACAACATATATGTAATTGGTAATAAGCTATCCCAGGTAGAGAAGGTAGCAAGGCTTGGAATTAGTGAGGATAGATTCTGTAGTAGTAGAGAGACAAGTCCGGTTTCGTGGATTAATTCTAAAGTACAAGGTGGAATCAAAGCATATTTTGAATGCGTAGGAAGAGATGAAAGTATATCTTATGGTCTTGACAGTGCAGGGTCGTCTGGATTAATTGTTCTTGTGGGTAACCCTTATTCTGATATGACATTTTCAAGAGATACATATTGGAAGATTCTAAGGAAGCAACTTGTGCTAAGTGGTGTATGGAATTCTTCATTTGCGCAAGTGGCGAATGAGGTAATTGATGCTGCGATGGATGGGTTAAATGAAGCAGAAGTCGACGACTGGAATTATGTTCTTGGCAGAATGAAGGACAACAAGGTTAATCTTAATTCCTTAATCTCACATAGATTTAGAATTGATGATTTGGAGCAGGGATTTCAGATTATGAAGAACAAGACAGAAGATTATTGCAAGGTGATGATGGTAATATAAATAAATGTAGAGATGTCGCACAAACGGCAGGCGGTTGGCTACACCATCCGAAAGGAGGTGAGGCCTATGAGGATTACTCTTCATATTTTTGAGTTTACTATAACTATAATAGTAAAACAAAGAAAAAACCGCCACTCCATATAGTGACGGTTAGTTGAGCTTTTGCTCAAAAACTGAAAATATCGAGTCAACCGCTTGTCGCGACATCTCTTTTATGTTTTTATGATAACATGGTAATTATATTATTTCAAGAGCATAATACGGATACGTTATATATCGAATTAGGTCTGAAGTCGGATAGTCATTCTTGGGTTACAATTCGATATATCGAATTGTTATTATTGATTTCGGATAGAATAGATGTTAGAATAAATAAAGAGATGTCGCACAAACGGCAGGCGGTTGGCTACACCATCCGAAAGGAGGTGAGGCCTATGAGAATTACTTTTCATATTTTCGAGTTTACTATAACTATAATAGTCAAACAAAGAAAGAACCGCCACTCTGCAAAGTAGCGGTTCCGTGAGCATATGCTCATTTTACCCTAGTTAATGAGTCAACCGCTTGTCGCGACATCTCTCTTATATATTAATAATAACATGGTAATTGTATTATTTCAAGGGAATGAGGTGCCTTATGTCTATTTCAGAGAATATTTTTAGAATTATGAGTGAGCGACATATTAGTCAGAAGGAATTCTCACAGTTGATAGGAGTTCCTGAGAGTACAATAAGTGATTGGAAGCGCAAGGGTAAGACGCCTAATGCTGATAAGATTATGGATATATGTAAAGCTCTAGATACAAATCCTTATGAGATTCTTGAACAAGACGACAATACTGTGGATACTATCAGTGTTGATTTGGAGTCTGATGTAGGGCAGTTAGTATTAGAGTATAATTCTATGAACCAGAATCAAAGAGATAGATTGAAAGGGTATATAGATAGTCTTCTGATGTAAATCATACAAGCTGCAAATTGCCAAGAATCAGGAAGGACAATAGATATGACAATCAGTGAGAGAATCAGGGAAATAGCTAATGAAAAGGGAATGACACAGATTGAATTTGCTAGGGCAACAGGAATAAGTCAAAGCACTATTAGTGATTGGGGTAGAAAAAACACAAATCCGTCGGCAGACAAAATAATGGTAATATGTAAAGTGCTAGGTGTGTCGCCTTATGAATTGCTACAAGATACAATGCCAGAAGGTATGAAGAAAGTTGAACATGCTATTATTTCGGAAGGAACAGAAGAGTTCTTGTTGTTAGAGACCTTCAAAGGATTAACTCGTGGCAACAAGGATAGGTTGATAGGATATTTACATGCACTCAATTAATAAGAGAATGTAGATTTTTGTTTTTTTCATTTGTCAGAGCGAGCAAAAACCTTGACAAATGGAAAAATTTATATATCATATATCGTATAAACGATATAATTATCGCATATATAACGAGTAAAGGATATTTTTCGTGGAGGTATTAATAGTGGAAACTATAAATGGAATAGAATATAAAATGGTGGCGCCAGATATTGATTGCCTTATAAGGTGTTTTTATAACAGAAACTTAAATCCTAAATTATCTACTCCAGCGCTTCTTAATGGAATGAAACCTTTATTTGAAGCTCTTGAGCCATTAAAGCCATACAGTAAAAATGAAGAGGTGAAAGTAATTTGGCTAAGAATTCCTCGTGGAACAATTGAGGACTATTATAGTTTCGAAGACTTAAAAATGTATGGCGAAGTAGAAACCTATGAAGACTATGTTGAGATGTGGGAATGTGATTACCCCGAAGAATTTGTGTGGTATGAATTGGTTGTTGTTTGGTCTGAGGACAAAGAAGGTCAATTAAGATATTATGGAATGAGCTTGGGAAACGAAAGAATAATTTCTGCTACTCTTGAAGAAAAAACAATGACTTCAAAAGAATTATATTGTGAAGAAGAAGCAATTTGTCTATGTAAATTGATTCTGCCTGCAGTAGAGCAATCAATGAAATTATTAAGAGAAGGGGTATACAACGACTTTGTGGAGAAGAATTTGCCATATCAATTTCGTACTGGAGTCATAAAAAGATATGAGATGTGGAAAGAAGATAAAGAGCATAAAGAATGGTGTGAAGATGGGTTGTCTCAAGAAGAAATTGATAAGTTCGTGGAAATTGTTGAATCAGGAGAGAACAGTAAGGAGAGAATAGGAAGGATTAAGGAATTTACAGCGAATGACTTCTTTGGTGCATGTAAACTTGGATATGAAGCAATAGGAAAAGAATGTAAAGGTTATACGTTGCCAGAACTATATATGCATTATGCCGATGGTAGGGATGAAGGGCTTACCGGTAAAGGTCACGGCTTAAATGCAGGAATAGGTATTGATTTTGCAAGCCCTAGAGAATGGGACGAGTGGTTCTTCAACAGGAAACAACAGGGCGGACATCCATGGGAAGTGGTTCCTGGAGGGAATAGTACGCATATGGAACTATATGTTCAAAACGATCGAGATATGCTTGACTGGCAGCTGCGTTTAGGAGAAATATCTGACAAGGAATATAGAGAAAGAATAAAAAGTGCGGGATATTATTTTGCTATAGCTGGGAAACAGCGTCAATTTGAAACCGTGAGTTTTTACCTGACATTAAGAGATGCCAATCTTCCAGTTTTTGTCTATGATGCTGAGGAGTTAGTAGCTCGCTTTAAAGGAACAGATTATGTTGGAATTGTTCCTCATCATACAATTACAAGATACTGTGCTAATCTATTCCCTGAGGAATACGGCAATATTATTGACTTCATACATGTATATAAGGCTGAAGATAAATGGTTTGATAAGATAGATTGGCTACCTGAGGAGCCGGCGGAGTTGTTTTGATTACACAAAGTGCATAGAAAAAACTTAACTTGATTTTATGTGAGGAACAAATATGAAGCACAGAAAAATGGATAGGGCAAGTGCATCACAAGAGTGTATCTATGACAATGGAGGCGTGGATACAATTTCCTATGAGAGAGCTAATAATGGAAATAAGACCTTGGAGGATTACTATGCCCTGCCAGAGGATAGAAGAGCAGAACTGATAGATGGAGTTATATATGATATGTCATCGCCAAGCTTTGTTCATCAAGAGATTATATCGGAACTTGTATACCAGATTAAGGATTATATACATAAGAACAAGGGTAAATGTAAGGCCCTGCCAGCCCCTATAGATGTCCAGCTTGATTGCGATGAGAAGACTATGCTGCAACCAGATGTAGTGATACTTTGTGATGATAAGAAGAACAAAAATCGTTGCATCTTTGGCCCGCCTGACTTCGTATGTGAAGTACTATCACCATCTACTAAGTTCCGTGACAGTGTACTTAAGTTGTGGAAGTATATGAATGCAGGGGTTAGGGAATATTGGATGGTAGATACGGATAAGAAGAAGGTCGTATGTTACTTCTTTGAACAGGGTGAAGAAGCAATGGAATACAGTTTAGAAGACGACATTCCTGTTATGATATACGAAGGTAAGCTTAAGATTAGCCTGAGAAATATTGGATCGGATAATATTTAAAAGATTAGAACAACTATAAAAATTATAAACCAATAAAATCACTGTTTTTTAAAACAGTGATTTTTCAGTTTGCGCGCCATGGGCGCGCTCTAACGGGTGCAAGTCCCGAACACGCCCAGATAGTGGGAAGTGTATAGCTGAACAGCAAGGGTGTCCATCGTGAGGTGGAATCTGAAGGAAGCTGTAAGCAAATCTCTGGTCCGACGGACAGGAATCACATATAAGGCTAGGCTACGAGAGATAAGTTGGCTGGAAGCAACGAAGTCTAATAACTATCACATTTGTAGTAGCAGAGTAAATGTGGCGGATATATGGAGGGAAAGAGCGTG
>SVEY01000030.1 GCA_015057165.1 Lachnospiraceae bacterium
AAGAGTTCAGAGGAAATCCTAAACCTTGCTAAGGCTGAAGGAATTGAACTTACTGATGAGCAGCTAGAGGTTGTTTCAGGTGGAGGATGCTTTTACACCATAAAATGTATTAAGTGTGGTTCTGATAATTTGAGTGATGAATATAAAGAAATTAATCATAAAGAGTATTG
Organism: Lachnospiraceae bacterium; assembly: GCA_015057165.1. Classification (GTDB taxonomy): domain Bacteria; phylum Bacillota; class Clostridia; order Lachnospirales; family Lachnospiraceae; genus RUG191. The sequence goes on from SVEY01000030.1 coordinate 171, forward strand.
TATATTCAAATGTAATAACTGTGGTCATAAATGGAGAGAAGAAGTATAGAGAATGAATTGAATTTGAGTTGGCATTGGGATGGTCCTTCTGTCAACTTTTTTGCCAAGGCGAGCCAGGTTATAGGTGTCGCATTTTACATTTTAAATGTGTATATATATGTGAAGGGTTAATCCACATAAACAAATCTAATTAAAATGTGGTATATTATTTCATAGAATAACAAAGGAGGTACTTACTATGAGAAACGAATTATTAAAAGGATTATCAGAGGAGCAAATTAAGAAGGTAGAAGCCTGCAAGAGTCCAGAGGAAATCATAAACCTTGCTAAGGCTGAGGGAGTTGAGCTTACTGACGAGCAGCTTGCAGCAGTTTCGGGTGGAGGACTTTGTGTATCAAATAAGCATTGTCCAAAGTGTGGATCTAAGAACGTAGAAAAAATTCGCTCGCAGCAACATACGAATTATGATGATTTTAAATGTTGGGACTGTGAACATAGGTGGAGATTCCATTATTCATAAGTAAAATGCTGTATAATAGGATGGTAAACCATAGAGAATATCAAATGAATAAGAGGAATCAAGAGAAGAAATAATTGATTATATATCGGATTAATAAGATATGACAACAAGACTCACGGCATAGTTGAAAAGCTATGCCGTGAGTTTTATAATAGCATATGTATAGTTTGTAAGAGTAATCTTGATACCTAAATGCGTAAAGGGGATATTATGAACGATATCAAAAAAGAAAGGCTGATGGTTTCAATCACAAGCCTTGCAGGAATACTGTGTGTTTTTCAAAATTATATCGGAGGCTGGGAAATGTGGGTTCCGCCTATAATTATTGTTGGGATAGTAGGATTATGGTGGATGCACTTAGCTCAGCTGATTAATCCTGTTGCGCGTGCTAATATGTATTTCTTTTTTTCTGCTCTGCTTCTATTCTATCACGGCATCCACGATACAAGTCATTTTGATGTGTCGATAGCGACGCTTCTTTTTATGGCAACATTTACACTTATCGACAGGATGGTGTTCATCAATCTGATACTTGGCGAGTATATCATTATTATGATTATTCAGCTGGTCTTGGTATACATGAATGAAGATACAGAGCTTGACGCTTCTACTCTTATGAAGCTTATATTCCATATTGGAACAGTACTTTGCTTCTACATTTTCAGTAGAATGACAATCAGAAGCAGGGTTTATGAACATGAGAAGACTGAAAAGTGGAATGATGTTGTTAAGAAGAGTGAACACGACATAGAAGATTTTCTCTCTAATATTTCCCATGAATTCCGAACCCCTGTAAATGTAATAAACGGCATGGTTGCAATTCTTAAAAAAGATGTAGACAGAGAGGAGCTTAATTCTATCAGTGAAGCTTGTTCAAGGCTTGGGTATCAGATAGAGGATATTCAAGATTATACGGAAATCTCTCGGGGAGACATTATTCTTGAAGAAGAAAACTATATGTGTACCAGCCTCATTAATGATGTGGTTACATATTATAATTCCATTGATAAGAAGAATTTAGAGCTTGTTGTTGATGTTGATCCGACGACACCGACACTTCTTAACGGAGACATCAAGAAGATACATAAGCTTTTTAGACATCTTCTTAATAACGCTGTTAAGTTCACAAGGCGAGGCGGAGTCTATATTAAGGTATTTCCCATAGTTCGAGATTATGGAGTGAATCTTGTAATAGAAGTGACCGATACGGGTAAAGGCATGAGCAGGGCTGATATTGAAAAGGTTTCGAAGGGACTCTATCAGGCTGATAAGAAGAGAAACAGGAGTACAGGAGGTATTGGCCTAGGTATTCCCATAGTCTATGGATTTGTTCATAAAATGGGAGGATTTGTTAGGATAACGAGTCGCGAGGGAAGAGGAACAACTGTAAGGCTAACCGTCCCGCAGAAGGTGGTCGACTCTACTCCGTGCCTTTCAATCAGGGATGAAGCTAAGGAAGGAATTATATTCTATATTAAGCCAGAGAAGTATAAGGTTCCTGAGATTAGAGATTATTACAGGCAGATGGCTGTCAATCTTGCAACAGGAACAGAAGCTAAGCTTTTCTCGGCATCAGATGCTCGAGAGCTTAAGCGTCTGTCTGAGACTATGAAGCTTACATGTATTTTCGCGGGAGAGGAAGAATACGAAGAGGACGCAGCTGTATTGGATGATATGGCAAAAAGCGGTGTTATGGTTGCTGTATCTGCTAACACCGGATTTACCGCTCATTCGAAGAGTGGTGTTCTTGTTATGCCCAAACCCTTACAAGGCTTTTCTATTGCCAGAATACTTAACGGTGATACAGGCACATTTGAGGAAACGCCAGAGGAAGCAGTGCGATTTGATGGACTTAAAGCTCTTGTAGTGGATGATGAGCCTATGAACCTTGTTGTTGCAACATCTCTCTTCAAGGATTACGGGATTATCTGCGATACTGCCGAGAGCGGTAAGGAGGCTATAGAGAAATATGATGCCGGTAACTATGAAGTCGTATTTATGGATCATATGATGCCTGAGATGGATGGTGTGGAAGCAATGAAACGAATCCGTCAGGTGGCTGATGCGAAGTTCAAGCATCCCGTAATTATTGCTCTTACGGCAAATGTGTTAAGCGGTGCCAAAGAAATGTTTATTAAGGAAGGATTCGACGGCTTTATAGCTAAGCCTATCGATATAGGAGAATTCGAACGACTGATGAAGCGTGTTCTTCCCGAAGACTTTGTAAAGTATGAAGGGAGGGATGAATAATGAAGTTTTTTAAGAAGATAAAGGATAATTTCACAGGTTATCTCTATGATTCATCCATTACCATTAAGGATAGGACCTTCGTATTGTTTACTATCTGTGAGCTTACAGCTCTTATGGTGTTCCTTATAGCAGGAGTGGTTATCGGTGACGATCCTATTAATATTGTGATTGGTCTTGCAGTGGTAATATTGGGAGGGATACTTCTTTATATCTGTGTTAAAAAGGATAAGCTTAATATTGCGAGAATTATCGTGGCACTTACGCTTGTATTGGTTCTTCGTCCCATTACCTTCTTCTTGGTGGGTGGTGTCGAGAATGGCGGAATTGTTATGTTCCTCTTAGGCGGTTACTATCTGGTTATTATTCTCGATGGTAAGTTCCGTATAGTAATGGTACTTATCGATACTGCTATATATATTACAAGCATAGTGCTGACATATTATTATCCGGAATATGTGCCTGAATCAGCTAAGAGTGATAATCTATATTACTCCGTGGTTCAGTATGTAATCGGTCTTGCGGTTCTTACGATACTTATCACATTCTGGACTAGGATACTTAAGAAGGAAACGGACTCTGCTGAAGAAAAGACAAAAGAATTAGAGGAGCTTAACAGATCACAGAATAGGTTTTTCTCTTCTATGAGTCATGAGATTCGTACGCCGATTAATACGGTTCTCGGACTGAATGAGATAATTCTTCGTCAAGAGGATGCTTCTGAAGAGATTAAGAAGGATGCTCGTAATATTCAAGGAGCGGGTAAGATGCTTCTCGCTTTAATTAATGATATCCTTGATGTCAGCAAGATTGAAGCGGGCAGAATGGATATAGTACCTGTTGAATATAACGTGGGAGATCTTCTCTCAGAGATTGTCAATATGATCTGGCTTAAAGCGGAAGAGAAGAACCTTGAATTCAAAGTGGATGTGGATCCTGATGTCCCTACGGTTCTATACGGCGATGAAGTAAGAATTAAGCAGATTCTTATTAACCTTCTTAATAATGCTGTAAAATACACTGAAAAAGGTTCGATCAATCTGCATATCGAATGTGAGAGAACAGACGAAGAAACGGTTTATCTTAAGATCGTCGTAAGCGACACAGGTGTGGGAATAAAGCCTGAATCGCTCCCACATCTCTTCGACACATTTAAGAGAGTGGACGAAGAGAAGAATCGCTATATTGAAGGTACAGGTCTGGGTCTATCTATTGTTAAGCAGCTTGTTGAACTTATGGACGGAGAGATTGCGGTAAGTTCTGTTTACTCTCAAGGATCAACATTTACCATCACGTTAAAGCAGGATGTATCTTCCGATGAAAGCATCGGTAACATTGATATTACCAATGCGAGCACATTGTCTGACTTTGAGAAGTTCGAGCATAGCTTCCGCGCACCCGGTGCAAGAATTCTTATTGTTGATGACAATGAGATGAACTTAGAGGTTGAGAAAAAGCTTATTCTCGGAACAGAGATTAAGGTAGAACTGTCTCTTAGCGGTGCCGATGCACTTAAGAAAACTCTTCGTCATAATTATGATGTAATCTTCATGGATCACCTCATGCCCGAGATGGATGGAATCGAGTGTTTTGAGAAGATACGTAGGCAGGACGGCGGACTGAACCGTAATACACCGATAATAGTTCTTACTGCTAATGCCGGCAGTGAGAATATTGAAGCTTATAATAACGCCGGATTCGACGGTTACCTTGTTAAGCCGGTGTCGGGTATGCAATTAGAGAAAATGCTGCTTTCACATTTGCCCGATGATAAGATAATAAGCAGTGATAACAACGAGATGACAGGTGCACATATAAGCACCGCCGGATTATACGCAAGGAAGAAATCGGTGACTATCGGAACAAGCAGTATGACGGATATGCCGGAAGATGTTATCGAAGATTTGGATATAAAAATCAGTCCTTTTAGAGTTATTACCGATGAAGGAGTATTTCTCGATAATATTGACCTTGATTCTGACGAGGTTGTTCGTTATATGGGTGAAGAGAATAGGATAGTTGAATCTTTGCCGGCAACCTATGATGATTTCGTTAAATTCTTTACGCGGGAGCTTAAGAACGCACATCATATTATATACATAACAATTTCTTCAACGGCAAGTATCGAATATGAAACGGTTACGAAAGCAGCGGCATTATTCGAAAACGTTACTATAATTAATTCAGAACTTTTCTCAAGTGCCACAGGTATACTTGCTATGATTGCCGGTAAGTTGGCGAAGCAGAATCTGCCTGTAGATAGAATTATATCGGAATTAGAAGAGGCTAAGAAGCTTATACACTGTAGCTTCGTTATTAGAGATACGGGTACTATGGCAAAGCGCGGTCAGATAAGTTCTATGGCTAATTCTATTATGAAGAGTCTATGGATTCGACCTGTTCTGTCTTTGAAGAACGATAAGCTTGGGCTTGGTAAGATTCTTCTCGGTAATTCCAGGAAATGTTATGAAAAATATATAAAGCATGCACTATCAATGAAGGTAAAGCCCAATACAGATCTGGCGTTTATTACTTCGGTGGGAATGAGTGAAGAAGATCTTACATGGATAACTGAGATGGTTAAGGAGAGGGTTCCCTTTAAGAATATAATTTATAAAAAGGCATCGGCGGGTATAGCATCTAATTGTGGACCCGGAACATTTGGAATACTGTACATGGATAAGAGTGAACGAGACTATAATCTTGATACACTTTTTTCAGACAAAGAAATGAGTGATGAAGCTGTAGAATCGGTTGACGAGGCAAAGGAATGGTACGAAGAGATAGAAGAAATAGATTCAGAAGCAGGCATTAAGAATAGCGGCTCTAAGGATGCGTATATGTCGGTTCTTAAGATATATTACGAGTCTTATGATGTTAAGTCCGATGAGATTCAAGGCTTTTTCGAAGATGAGAATTGGAATGATTACATAATTAAGGTACATGCGCTTAAGAGCAGTTCCAGACTTGTGGGGGCAATAAAGCTTGGTGATAAAGCAGAAGCCTTAGAGATGGCAGGCAAGAAAGCCGACATTGATTACATCAAATCTCATCATGATGAAGTGATGAATGATTATCAAACGATTTATGAGTTACTTAAGAAGGAGTACGGACAAGATAGTAAGGATCTTCCGATGATGCCAAGTGACACTTTGGAAGAAGTATATCAAGCCATAGAAGAATTTTCTGTAGCAATGGACTACGATTGTGTTAAAATGGTAATGGACTCTGTTAAGGAGTATTCACTTGGTGAAGAAGATACCAAGCGTTTTGATGAGATTAACAAATTGCTTTTAGAAATGAATTGGGACAAAATAAAGAAAGTTCTGTCAGATAGAAACAATTAACAGCCGGGAGGATAATAGGAATGGGAAAAAGTGTTCTTGTTGTAAGTAAGATTGAGACATTTACAATAAAAGGTCTTGAAATGAAAATTAAAGGAATAGGAATAAACGCTTTCTTTGCAGAGCTTTCTAACGGTAGTCTTAAAGGTAAGATAGAACAGTCAGAATTGATTATTCTATATACGGACAGTGATATAGGTAAGGACGCCAAGTCGCTCGTTTACTTAAAGGACCAGTGCATAAAAGAGAATAAAAGAATTATTGTTATCGGTACAAGAGGAGAGTATGAAGAGGTGACAAATATTATTCCCGGCGGATTCATAATTGATTTCTTCGAACGTCCTCTTGAGATGGAGAAACTTCTTGACGAATTGGAAAAATGTCTGTCTGACGAGCCATCTCTTGAAAAAACAAAAAGAATTTTGATTATTGATGATGATGTGCAATATATGAGTATGATTAATAATTGGCTCAAGGATACTTATCGCGTATCTATGGCGAATTCGGGTGTTAATGCCATTACATGGCTTGCGACGAATCATGCTGACTTAATTCTTCTTGATTACGAGATGCCGGTAACAACAGGCCCCATGGTTCTTGAAATGCTTAAAAGCGAAAATAATACCAGAGATATCCCGGTTATGTTCCTCACGGGTAATAACGACAGGGAAAGCATTGTTAAGGTTTTATCACTTGGACCCGTTGATTATATCCTTAAGACAATTGATAGAAATGGTCTGCACGATAAGATTGATAAATATTTTATTAATCAAAAATAACTATGCGTAATGATTCGGGTATGAATGCAGGAGGATGATGCATATGGTAACACAAGAAAGCATGTGGAATCAATACTTGGGATGGAGATGTTGTGCGGTAGGTTTGTAGAGATTTTTTTGATAGTTGGTGTTATAATCAAGATATAAATGTGACATAAAATATTTTGGATGCTAAAGGATGAGTAGTAGATAAAGGACGTGATTTTATGACTAATGCACAAGCATGGGATTATGCAGTTGGAATGATTAAGGTAGATGGATTAGAGCCCACTGAAGAATTTAAAGAGTATGTTGAAAAAGAAAAGCGTGGCGAAGTGTCTATGGAAGATATTAAAAAATACTTGGATGAGAAGTACAAGGTAAAAGAGGATTATGCTAATGCGTGATCCATATCTATATGAAGGTACCGATGTACTAAGAAATCTTCTTGGGATTAAAGACAGAAATCTACTTGAAGAAGCCGAGTCTGGATATGTTACATATCGATTGAAGGAGATAGCGCTGAATCCTTTACTTGGAAATTATGATTATGCTCACCTTCTTAAAATGCATAAATATATTTTTCAGGATATGTATGATTGGGCCGGACAACAACGTAAACAGAACATTTATAAGGAAGAGCATGTATTGGGTGGATTATCAATAGACTACTCTGAATCGTTAGCTCATATATGGAAAATTCATCCTTTTCGCGAAGGAAATACACGCACGACTATAACATTTTGTTGTCAATATGCTGATGAAGTTGGGCTTAATCCCGATAGGCAATTGTTTGAAGATAATGCACAATATGTTAGAACTTCATTAGTTGCATATAATGCAGTGTTTGATGATTTGGGAGATAAGTCGAAACCTGAATACTTGGTACAAATAGTTGAAGATGCGATTTCAAGAGGAAAAAACAAATAGTACATCGATTATTCATATTGACAGGGGGACTCCTCCTGTCAACTTTTTTTGTTGCTTTGTGGGGTTTTACGGAGTAAATATACTTGAACAGACTTTTGGTCCGTAGTCGGCGGGCTATTGATGCTGGCGCTAGAGTAGGATTTACGGAGTAAATAACAACAAATCAGTCTTTGCCACGTAGTCTTTGCTTTGCGAGGAAACAATTATGACATCACATTACGGAGTAAACTAAGAAAAAACACCAATTGGTACGTAAGACGCATATCACAATGCTTGATTTACACCGACACACTACGTGGTAAATGTTACAAATATGCTAATTGGTACGTAATCTCCCTACATCTAACCAAGGCGAGCCAGGTTATAGAAATAAATAATGGTACAGAAATTGACATAAGTGTACTATTGTGGTATTATATAAGTGAAGATAAGCTCGTATATAAATGGGGGCGTTAAAAACATTAAAAGAATGGAGGTGATTTCTATGGTTGAATCTAAGCCGGAGAATATTTTATCACATCTCCGGCAGACGTTAATAAAGGGGAAAAATGGTGTAGACTATACCGTTATTCCACGTGATAAGAACAAAGAACTTCGTGAGAATTTTTTTATCGACGATAGTAGGACGAAGGAAATCTTACTCAGCTTAACAGCAGAAGATTACATCTGTTCAGAAGAAAGCGATAATGAAGATTTCCCGGATGATATAGTACATATTTTTATTAAGACAGAAAAACTTATTCAAAGATTTGCTGATTCGTTTGTGGATGTCAATCTTTATATAAAGTTTACGTGGCCTAGGCAAAATAATAAGAAATTATTAATTATCTCATTTCACGAAGAAAACAAAGAGTATTAAAGGCTTCCGGGGATTTAATATCCCTGGAGGGGGGATCAACAGAAAGTGAGGAAAAAAAGTATGAACGTTGACGGATTATTATGTTGGAATTGCCGTGAGGTGGTATCTTATTCCGTCAAGATGAGGAAAAGGGAGAGATTAATCAACGGCAAGACCTATGTATATGTAGAAAAATATGGAGAATGTGATTGTTGCCATAACGAGATTACAGTGCCGGGATTAGATGATGAAAATGAAAGAAATGCGGATAATCTATATCGAGCAGAAAACGACATCATTTCACTTGAAGAATTAAAAGAAATCTTAACTAAATACAATATTGAAAAAAGACCGTTATCGGATTTGTTGGGAATGGGAACACATACCATTTCGCGTTATCTTGAAGGGGCTATGCCTAATAAAAAGTATTCGGATTTTTTAAAAAATGTATTATATGATCACAAAGTTATGAGAAAGTATCTTGAAGAAAATCGTGATAAGATTACTGATAAGGCTTATGAAAAGGTAGATGAAAAATTATCGTATATGGAGAAGTTGTGTGAGTATACAAGCAAGATCGAAATAATTGCTATGTATATTATTCATACCGCAGATGAGGTTACTGATTTATACCTTCAAAAGATGCTTTATTTTGTGAAAGCCTTTTCTATGGTGTTGCTGGGCAGGGATATTGTAGAAGAGAAGTGCGAGGCATGGGCGTACGGACCAGTCTTCCCAAGAATATACGATAAGTATAAGGAATTTGGAAGAGAACAAATACCTGATTATAATCGAAATGTAGATTATAGTGAGCTACTAAGCGATGAAGAGATTGATCTTATTAATTATGTAATAGCTAGTTTGGGAATATATAATGGTGGAACGCTTATGAGGATTACTCATCGTGAAAAGCCTTGGATTGATGCTCGTATGGGGCTTCCTGAATTTGCGTCATCTAATAATCTTGTTGATGATGAGGTGATTAAAGAATACTATGATGGAATTGAAACAAAGTATGGTTTGAATGAAACAAAAGGGATTAATGAATATTTAAGCGCTATTGGAATTATTTAAGTGTGAGAAAATGAATTAGAATTAAAGGCTATGCGTGAGAGCGCATAGCCTTTAATTCTTTTCAATTGTTTTATTCAAAAGCATAAATATAATCTATCAAGCGAATTGATAGTTAGAGTAATAGTATACCCTGCTCGGATTATGTGAGTTCTATTATAGAGTTTCTTTAGGCGTAAAGGTTACATTAAGTACCATATCCATTCCATCGGCAAGTCGTTGGAGAAGTTTGATAGAGGGATTTCTCGTGCCGTTCTCAAGTTTGCTTATTTCAGTTTGTGCAATACCTGTTTTTTCTGAGAGCTCTTTTTGCGTCATATTTTGAGAGAGTCTAGCATCTATTATAGCTCTTATAACATTCATCTCCGGTTGAATATCAGAGTATGCCTTGGCAAATTCAGGATCTTTCATACGTTGTTCTTTATATTCTTTTAATGTCATTTGTATCACCTCGTTTTAATTGTTGTTATTTTCATGGCGTCTAATCCAGTCATCACGTCGCTTCTTTGCGATTTTGATTTCATTTGTTGGGGTCTTTTGAGTTTTCTTTACGAAGCCGTTAGTTACAATTATTTTTTTGCCGGTGTAGAAAAAGTAAAGAGCCCTTGTGATATTGCTACTTTGTTTACAGCACAATCCAAATATTCCGTCTCCCAATGGTGCGGAATATGGTTTGCGAAGTTCTGTACCTTTTTCTTCTAGAACATCCATAAGGCCAATCATTTTTGCAGCCATTTTGTCATCAAGTGAATCTAAAAAATCAGATACGGGTGTCTTACCATCTTCAGTTTCGTAAAATTCAAGTTGAAACATTATCATAAACCTTTCACTTATTGTTAACACTATTATATGAGATATATCTCAATATGTCAATAGTTTACAATATGCTATAATACGTATGCAGCAAAGGCTGGGAAGTTCTAAAGGAACTATGTTGAAATTGCGTATTAAAGCGGGTTAAAGCGTTTTAGAATAAGTTGACAGGGGGACTCCTCCTGTCAACTTTTTTGTTGCCAAGGCGAGCCAGGTTATAGAAAAAAATGTCGCATTTTTAATGTTCCTCGTGTATATTAATAGTAAAGAGAAAAAAAGCATTTTTCTTAAAGGGGCAGGAGGTATATTACTATGAAAAAACGTATTATAGCAATAGGGTTAATAGCAATTCTACTGGTATCCACATTAGCAGGATGCTCGTGTTCTAATTCTACAACTAATAACACAACAACTACAGGGTATAAATGTGATTTCAAGAATTCGGACATCGCTATTCCAGAGGGAACAAAGCTTACAGACAATGGACTTGAAGTCACAGACAAAGCGGATGCAACAGTTAAGAATGTACTTGACATCGAGAAGCAGTTACCAGTTCTTATTGCTCGTGACGGAGATGGAGAGATAAGTCCTGAGCTGAAGTATATGCAGGAGACTAACGCCAAGAAGCTTAGATGGAATAACTACAATGCTGTTGCTGATTATACCGCAGAGACAGCGAATCAGATTGACCCAACATTCGGAAAGGTTACTGAATTCGGTAAGGATGTATTCAACGTAGCAAGAGCATACTACACAGGTGATGTAGGCGCAGCAATATCAGGAGTAAGTGGATTCTTGAATATGTTCGGCATATTCGGAAGCGGTGGTGGAGTATCTAATGAACAGATTCTTTTAGAAGTTCAGAAAGTGTACAGTGCAGTCCAGGAAGTTGCTTTGGATGTGAAGGATGTACAAAGTTTACTATCGGTAATGACAAGCCAGCTTGATGAAGTGACATTGCAATCATATCGTAATGGATTACAGCCTTTTGATAATGCAATGATTGCCGTTGATACTGATGCTGAGATTCTGCAGCAAATGTTCGTAACTGGTGCTACCATATTACAGCAACAGGGAATTAATGCTCCTGCAGAAAATGCTACAGATGCTGAACGACAGGAGTATATTGGAAAGCTTGTTTCTACCATGAAGGAACAGCAGAATTCCACCCCTGATCTTAATAGCTTTGATAGTATTATGTCTGATTTGGTTAGCAATTATGTTCTTGTAGCTGGAGAGCTTGGCAAGACTAAGGATTTTAGTCCTTTATCAGCATTTGATTCATATTGGGATACATATTTTAACTGGGAGAGTCAGGGCTATGCCTTGAAAGTAGCTTATAGAGCAAACTCAGAGTTCCAGATAAAGCGTGCGTATGCATTAATAGCGCTATACTATAATATCGGAAAAGACAATACAGCTGTAACTTATCAAAAGTATGGTCAATTATTAAGCGATGCATTAAATTCAATAGAGCAAAGCAGTCCGGGTATCAGTCCGCAGCAGGTGGCTGGTGCTCATAAAGTAAACCCGAGTCCAGGCGACACTGACGGTGAAACCTGGTGGCCTCTCACGTGTCCATGCATAGAATTAAATTTAGATAATGGCCTATATTCATCTACATTTGACAAGCGATTAGACTCGATATGGATGTTCAGTCCTGATGATAATAATGATGATGCAAAAGAAATGTCTAAAAAAATGCCAACGGAATTAATGGCAAAGTATGCTGAGAAGCTTCATGGAAAAACCCTTGGGGAGGATTTGAAACTGGCAGGACTTTATGATAATTTACCTAAAACTGGATTTGATGAAAATGGATTGGTTTCTAATTTTAAGGTGAAGGATAAAACTGAAGGATTTTGTAATCTTATTGATTCTAATGGTAATTTTACTGAAGATTATAGAATACAATCAAAAGAATGGGCTAGTTTTGTTTGGAAAAACGAGAAAAAAGGTACATGGTATACATATCAATATATGCTTCATTTCCAATAACGAAGTAAAACTTCGCATTTTATACTAGACAAAGTTGACAGGGGGACACGGTCACAAGGAATCCTCCCACAAGTGGGTCCCTCCTTATGACATAGGACGTGGTCCTTCTGTCAACTTTTTTGTTGCCAAGGCGAGCCAGGTTATAAGAGGAAAAATGTCGCATTTTACATTTTAAATGTGTATATATATGTGACAGGTAAATCCGCATAAATAAACCTAATTAAAATGTGCGTAAAGTTTTGAGCTGACGTTCCGTCTTAACAAGAGAGGTTTGTCTTTTATTAAAATCCCGCAAAATAGGGGATA